>CBDVBX010000081.1:0-13592 GCA_965372335.1 uncultured bacterium
CCCTGGCCAGGTCGATACCGTCGGCGTCGTGCAAGCGCTTCAAAACGTCATCTTGGAGGTGGGTAAACGATCGCACGATCTCTTCTAGCGGCCAATCGGGCGACGGCTTGTACAACTTGGGCGCCTTGAGTTTACGTTTTGGCGGATAGCTCTCCGAGCTGTTCATGCGAACGAACCAGTTGCCCCAACGGCTGTAGCGGAATGGGCCGCGGCTGTACCACCCCTTGACGCTCGCCTTCTCGATACCACGATCGATCGGCGGCAGCAACCTGCGTCCGACGACGCACAGATGGTCCAGACACTCCGCCACCGACCAGCTCCAAGGGTCCGGTCTACGCCGGCCTTGCTCATCGGTCAAGACGGTCGCGATTTGAATGATGTCCTGTCGGGCGACATTGATCCGGTCGTGGATGTTTTGGAGCTGTGGAATCAAGGTGCCTGGCGACGAGGGTGAGGATGGGTGCTGATCCAAGTGCTCGACCTCCCTTATGTGCCTCCAAAACAGGACGGCGGCCGGCGCCCCGACCGGGTTGAGAGCCGGTGGGCGCCGCGCCGCCGATTATAGGGGTCAGGTAAGCCGCTTGACCAGAGGATAATATCGCGTATCAATAAAATCGGAACGCGATGCTACCGTCGCTGGTGCGAGCGCGGACCAGAGGGCCGCCACCGCCCAGCGTGCCCGCAATACTCCGTTTACTCACCTCGCCCTGTAACGTGATTTTGATGCCGAGACTGACGTGCTCGCCTCGGAGGTCGAGTTCGGCACCCAAATCAGTGGGCGCCCGAATCACGATGTCGCCATCGCTGGTGGAGAGGTCCACCGCCGTCTTGCCGTCGATGCGGATATCGATGTCCCCGTCGGAGGTTTTCGCCCACAGCTCGCCTCCGCTCGCGGCGATGCTCAGATCTCCGTCGGACGAACGAACCGATATCGACTTTGCGTTTACTTTCTTTAGCGTTACATCGCCGTCCGACGTGCTCGCCGATACATCGTCTGCGACCAGTCGCTCCACGATAATGTCGCCGTCGCTGCTGCGGATCTCGATGTCACCACCCTCCAGCGATTCTGCCATTACGTCGCCGTCCGACGTTTTGACCATGATCGTCAGGCCCTTCAACTCTCCGAGATCGACGTCACCGTCGCTAGTCCTCAACTCGATTTTTCCCTCGATGTTGCCGGCAACCACATCACCATCGTCCGTCTTGACAGCCACGTCGAACTTCTTCGGAACGGTTACGGTGACGAGGATTCCCCCTCCACCACTACTCCAAAACCAGGACATCCCTTTCCTGCGTTCCTGAGCTTCCACAATCAGTGTGTTGCCGTCGAGTTTGGCGACGAAATTTGACTTTTCGAACCGCTCCCGGGCTTTGTCCACATCGCCCCGGAGGGTGACCAGCACGCGCCCCGCGTGCTCACCGGATTTGACCACGACGTCCATATCGCTCACATCCAGCCGTAGTTTTCCTCCCGACCTGACGTCGAAGGTTTCGTCGAAAACGACTTCCTGTTGGCCCGCATGAACCGCCCACGAAAGCAGAACGATCATCACAGCCATTACCATAATACGCGTTCGCCTCGCCATATTGCGCCCCTCTCGATCGATATGAATGATGAGAATCCTTTGATGGGGCGACGCCCGCAGACGGAGTTATCAGCGGCGAGTCGCCCTAACTCTACCCATGAGACGTGTTATGCACAGGAAAAGTTTCAGACAGTTGCCGCGGCGGCAGATGTTGGGACCTGGACGTACGAGATCATCCGCCGGATCCGTCTTTTTGCCGTTCGATGTAGCGGAGCCGGCCGCGAATCAAGTTGGAGAGCATCGTATCCGGCGGTTCGATGTCGCGGGCACGGTTGTAACACTGTTCCGCGTCCAGGTAATAGCCGAGCTGCAGGTAGATTTCCCCCATCCTCTGTAGCGCGTGCACGCAGAGGGCGTCGGCGCCACCTTCCTGGGCCCGTTTTTCGACGTCCTCATAAGCGTCGATCGCCTCGGCGATGCGCCCCTGGTATCGGGCAATTTCCCCCTCGAGAAACCGTCCCTCGACGCTGTTGCCGTTCGATGACGTAGCCCTCTCGAGCAATTCGGCGGCTTCCTCCACCCGACCGGCGTAGAGCGTCTCCCTGACAGCAGCAAAGTCTCGGGCCCGGGCTTTGGCCGTTAGTTCTTCAACATCGGCGCACGCCGGTCCGATAGACCGTCGATACGGCGCGTAACGCTCATCGTCCGGCACCTCTCGGCACAAACGGATCGCCTCGTCGGCGCGACCGGCGCTGACGGCGAGTTCGATCGCCTCCGTATGGGTTCTGGGAACCATCCAACTCGGCCAATGCGGCGATTCGTCTATGATCTCCGCCATTTGCGCCAAAGCCATGTCGTAGCGCCCCAACTGCCGGTTCAGCCGGGCACGGGTCCATCGAAGTCTATATTTTACAGCAGCTTCCCAACCTCGGGTGGTATCGTCCCACCCATCGAGGACGACCGATTCGGCGGCGATCGATGCTTTGGTTTTCTCGGGATACAGGTAAGACATCGAGCAGGAGTACTCTACCACCCAGGGGTGGCGCGGGTACCGCTGGATCGCAGACCCGAGCATGGTGACGGCGTCCTCCAGGTTGCCGTCGAACAGGTAGTAGGTCACGGCCAGCACTAACTCGGCATCCTGACTGGTGTAGCCGTCGCCGGCAGCTCCCTGGCGCAGCAGTTCCAGCCCCCTTTCGCGGTCGCCCCCCGGGACCCGGACGAGCCAGCGAATGAATTTGAAAAATCCGGGAAGTGCATCGGCGTAGAACAGATACGTTCCCAACACGGTGGCGGCATCCGGATCGCCTTCGGGTTGGTACTCGTAAAACTTGTCCAGGTCACTGTTGGCGCGCCGGCAATCTGCCGCGGTCGCCCGCATCTGCCGCGCGATCAGATGCGTCTGCGCCTTGTTCATGTACGCCCATCCGCGGTAGAGATACGCCGCGGCGTTGTCCTCGTCCAACTCTAACATCGAGTCGCAAACCGCTATGGTATGATCGAGCTCTGCTATCAATGCGGGTGCCTGCTGGCGCGCGCGCGATTTCTCGTACATACTCGTGGGGTAGTTCTCACGGAGCAATCGATACCGGGTGAGTCCAATACGGGGATCGCGCGGCGCGATTTCCTCTGCTAGATCGACTGTGTTTAACCCCAGGTCTAGGCGTCCGGCAAATGCGAAATCGACCGCCACCCTGACCAGGCTGTCGACACGGGCTTCCACAGCCGGGTCCGGTTGAACGGGCAACCCCGCAATCGCGTGCGGCGCGGTGAGCGCCAGGATCACCGGGGCGGCAAGAATGCTCCCGTTCCATCGCCAACGGCCAGCGGCGTGGCGTCCTTGTACTGTGTTTCTTGTCAATGTGTGAAGTCCGGTTCAATAGGTCGCGTGGAACTGCCGGTGCTCGAACAACGGCCGTCGTTGAGCGACGGTCAATGAATACTAGTGCGGATGAGTCCTCAATTCCAGAAAAAACCAAGGCGCCCGGGGCCGCCCTGGGGCAGCGCCAGAGCGCCCTGTTTGCGGATGATCGCAGATAAACGCACTAGCTGCTGGCAGCTACGAGTGCGCTAGCCTTTTTTGAGCCTTACACCGCCGTTGGTGGTAGTGACGCGGATCTTGGGACCGCCGTCGCCCAACGTGGCTTTGATCTTCTTGCTGATTTTGCCTTGTACGGTAATCGGGAAGTCGAAGTCGACGGAACCGTTAACGGTACCGGTTTCCAGCTCTGCGTTGTAGTCCTCGGGGATCCACACTTTCACACCGCCGTTGGTCGTGCTCGCGTCCAACCCCCGGCCGATCCACTTCTTGCCGTGGAGTTCGACCGACACGCCGCCGTTGGTCGTATGCACATCCACGTCGCCGGCGAGTTGCGACAGCACCAGTCCTCCGTTGACCGCTTCGGCCCTGATCTCTCCTTCTACGTCGTCGATTGAGATGCCGCCGTTGAGCGTCTCGAGGTCGAGATTGGATTTCTTGGGAACCGTGATTTCGTAGCTCACCGACCAACCGCGCCGACCTCCTTTCATTTTGGGTCCCTCGGCTTGAATGGTGTGCCCGTCGGTTTTGATCTCGATCTTCTGAAGTGTTTCCTCGGCGTCTTCCTCATCGCCGTCCCACGCTTTGACCTTGGCGCGGATGCGGATTTGGTCTTTATTCCAACCTTCGACGGATATACCGCCGTTGATGCCGCCGTCGACGGTGATGGTTTTCCATTTGGCGTCGATGGTAAGCTCCCGTACCTCACACACGTGTTCGGTGTTGTCCCACCTACCTTCGTCGCACCAATCGTCGTTGTCGACAACCTTCCACTTGCCGGCCACCGCCCCTGCCTGCGGAAGCGCAGCCAGAGCCACGACGGCCACCAGTACCACAATAAACAATCTCTTCCGAATATCTTTCATGATCCGCTCCTTTCGCAGGTATGCTTTTAAGACGCACGGGTGGTGAGAAAGGTTGCAGACAAAGTGGTTTGTTGGGTGAGTCGGGATTCCACCGGCGCTAGGCGCTAGGGGGCATCGAAAAAGCGGATTCCCACCGTGTCCATAGGCGCACCGTCCAGGTACAGCAATACCTTACTGCCGGGATACCAAGAGGATACGTCATCACCGTTATCTCTCTTCATGTCCCACGTGACGTGGTGGCTGCCAGCGGGAAAATAGCCGTTCACTAAGTGTTTAAATACATCAACTCCCCCACTCGACCAATTCATGCGCGTGATATTCACCACGCACAATTCGGATTGCGATCGGGTTCTGAACGTGACGTGAACGGTGTCGGTCACTCCGAGGTATATGTCAGTTGGATCCACCCACAAAAAGTTGCTAAACGCCAGGGCAAAACCGTTGTTCGACATCTCCGACCAGTTCGGCACTTCATCAGCCGTTTTGAGGGCGAAGTAATAATCTGTACGAGGACTAAAACCGGTTACCAAGAAGCGCTCAGTCTCTCCCGATTGACTCGGCGTCGGCGCCCCCGTCACCCGGTCAGCCGACGCGAAGTCTTCTGCGGTGATGGGTCTCATGGAGTAGCGTACGTCGTACTCCGAAGCCGCCCCCGGCAATACTCCATCGTCTCCGGGCGCCGTCCATGTCAGTAGAAAATCCGTATCGCTGGTCGCATTGATCGCCAGATCTGTAACGGGCGCCGGGGGCAAATTCTCCGTCTTCGTCGTCCCTTTGGGACAGTTGGATAGAGCGGATTCGTTCGACGCCTCGTCGTAGGTCTTCAACGCAAAATAAACGTCGTGCGCGGACGGCAGTCCCACTACGACGTATTTCTCAATCTGATCCGCCGGCTTGGGTAACAACGTATTCGGGATCTGAGTGGCCAAGTTCCAATTTTGATCAGTAATGACTGCTAACGAGTATCGGATGTCGTATCTCCACGCTCGTCCCGTCATCCCGTCGTCTCCCGGCGACACCCATTGCAGCGCGAGCGAACTGGAAGTCGGTGACTTTGCCACCAGACCCCTTACCGCCGCCGGCGGAATTGTATCGGGAGCGCCATCCGGTGGATTGCTTGTGTCGGGTCCCTGTGGATTCTCGTCGCCGCAGCTCATCAGTGCTGTTGTCAAGACGGCACTCAACAAAAGGGGGATATATATTAAAAGTCGTACGCGGTACATCATAATTTTACGGCTTACAGTTAGGGGGCCTCGAATGTACGCACGCTTACCGAGTCAGTCGGCAACGCGGCTCCCACATGAAGCCTCACCTGTAATTGGTTGTTCGGTCGAACGAGTTCGCCGTCGTCGCCCCTCAGGTCCCATATCACGCGATGAGCGCCCGCCGAAAAGCTGTCTTTGACCAGGTGTTTGCAGATGATCAGCCGCCACGGCCACACGTCCCACCGCAGCCGAGAGATCGTCAACTCTGCCTCGGCGGGGCTGTCGAGCCTGAAGACGACTTGTAATTCTTGCGTATCTCCGATGTAAACGTCTCTGGGAAAGACCATCATGCGTTCATTCAGCGCCAGACCCGGTGCCAACCTGGAAATGTCCGACCAGTTCGGCACTTCATCAGCCGTTTTTAGGGCAAAGTAGTAGTTGGTCCCAGGACTCAAACCGGATATCGAAAAGCTCTCCGGCTCCTCTGCGAGACTCGGTTTCGGTTCACCCGTCGCCTGCGACGCCGTCGCGAAATCCTCCTCCGCGATCGGACTGGTGGCGTATCGAATGTCGTACTCTGACGCGGTCCCCGGCTGCGCCCCGTCGTCCCCCGGAGCCGTCCACGTGAGCAGAAACTCGCCTTCGGCAGTTGCATTCGCGACTAGATCTGTCACCGCCGCCGGGGCCCAACTCTCTGTCTTCGTCGTCCCCTTGGGACAGTTGGATAGAGGGGATTCGTTCGACGCCTCGTCGTAGGTCTTCAACGCAAAATAAACGTCGTGCGCGGACGGCAGTCCCACTACGACGTATTTCTCAATCTGATCCGCCGGCTTGGGTAACAACGTATTCGGGATCTGAGTGGCCAAGTTCCAATTTTGATCAGTAATGACTGCTAACGAGTATCGGATGTCGTATCTCCACGCTCGTCCCGTCATCCCGTCGTCTCCCGGCGACACCCATTGCAGCGCGAGCGAACTGGAAGTCGGTGACTTTGCCACCAGACCCCTCACCGCAGCGGGCGGAATGGTATCGACGGTGTTTCCCCCTGTCGGACCGCCTAATTCGGGTCCCGAGGGACTCTCGCCACCGCAGCTTTCCAGCAACAATAAGAAGGCACAGGGGATTGCCAGAGAGACGAAGAATAATGCGCAGCGTCGTAGCATGACCGGATTGGCCCCCTTCCCGGTGTCTCGCATGGCTGTATTCCGCCTTTAAGGATACCACATATTTTCGTGATTTTCGATCCCGCTGTCAACAAAACGAGACGCTTGCGTAGAAGTGACAGTCGGATGTATGGGCGGATCTTTAAATTTGGCAAGACTATACAGATGTACGTTCCGCGGCGAGGTCCGGGTCGCCGCAGTTTTGGAGCACGAATTGGCGGGCCTGGTCGCGCATTCCGATGGCGGCCGTCCAAGTATCGGTATCACCGTCACTTTGTCGTACCGGCGGATCTACCGCTGGACCGATTGTCACATGGATGGGTCCCGGTCGAAGGAACCAGGATCCCGAACGAAACGCCGACCGTGTTCCCAGGAGCGCTATGGGCACTACGCGAAAGCCGGACTCCGCGGCCACCGCAAACGCCCCCATTTGAAACCCACGCAACCCGGGCATCCGCCGGGTGCCGCCCTCGGGATAAAACAGAAGCGGTCTGCCACCGCGCGCGCCGCGGCCGATGCGGCGGGCATCGGCGATTCCTCTCTGTTTGTCGAAGCGTTCGACGAATTCCGTTCCCAACCGTTTGACAAACACCCGGACCACCCTTCGTTTGGTGAGCTCCACTTTGGCCACGAAACGGAAGTGGACCGGCAACGCCGCCGCAAGAGCACACGAGTCGATGTAGCTGGCGTGATTGGACACCAACAGATAGTCCTCGTCGTGGGGCAAATTGTCCAAACCTCTCACCTTTAACGGCATGCCCAACAGCGGCAAAAAAACACGGCAGGCCGTGCGCAACACACCCCAACGCCACGACGACTTCGGCAGCAAAACAACCGGGAAAAAAGCTGCGCCTGCCAGTAAAACGAATATAACGTACGCGTATCCCGTGTATAAAAGTCCAACTACGGATCGGATGACTCGACGCGCCTCGGGCATGAAACCGCTCATGCTCATGCGTGCCAACTGCAACCACATCGCCCCGGGGCTTTTTCCGATTTGACCCTTTTCGTACAATTCCCTGCTGGCGGCACGGCGGATTTTGCCACTGGACGTTTTGGGTATGGTGTGAGGTGCCGATAGCACGATATCGTCGACCGGCGTACCGATCAAATCGCCGGCCAGCCCGTTGATCTCCGCACGGATTCGCTCGTGGGCGGCAGGATCCAGTTGCCTCGTCTCGGCGAGCACCACCAATTTCTCGGTGCCAGACGCTGTGTCGTTCGCGCCGAAAACAGCGACGTTGCCTTTGCGCACGCCTTCCAAGTTTCCCACGGCATCTTCCAGCTCAGAAGGGTACATATTTTGACCCGCGCGAATGATGATGTCTTTCTTGCGGCCGGTAATGAAGATCTCACCGCGGACCATGTAACCCATATCGCCAGAGTCGAGCCAATCGCCGTGCACCAATTTTTTTGTCGCCTCGGGGTTCTCGAGATATCCCTTGGTTGCCGACGGTCCGCGAAATTGCACTCGTCCCTCGCGTCGTTCGCGTAATTCCACACCCGTGGGATCGACGACTCGAATTTCGTGATCCGGCAAGGGCCTTCCGCACCCCACAAATCGCAGCGCGTTGGGGTCGTCTATTCCCGCGGGAATCGCCTCACCTTTGCGCGCGAACGGATCCCGCTCGACCCGGTCGACCACTGGTCCCCGTCCCAACGGCGGGAACGACAGTCCCACCGAACACTCGGCCAATCCGTATACCGGCATCAGTATGTTACGTCGAAAGCCATAACGTGCAAATCGTTCGCAGAATCGGTCGAGGGTGTCGGGGCTGACGGGCTCGGCGCCGTTGAACGCCGCCCGCCACGAACTCAGATCCAAACCCTCCAGCGTCTCATCGTCCAACCGTTTGAGGCACAATTCGTACGCAAAGTTGGGTCCCGCCGAAAGGGTTCCGCGATAACGGTGGATCGCCCACAACCACCTTTGAGGACGGGTAATAAAATCGATCGGCGACATCAACACAAAAGGTATGGCGTTGTAAAGCGAACTCATCCACGTGCCGATCAACCCCATGTCGTGGTAGAGCGGGAGCCAACTCACTATAACGTCGGTATCGTCTACTTGGACCGCGCGAGACATTACGCGTATGTTGGCCAACAAGTTGGAGTGAGTTAGCATGACTCCTTTGGGATCGCCGGTGCTCCCCGACGTGTACTGCAAGAACGCCAGGTCTTCTCCTGCCACCGGCACGCTCTCGTACCGGCCGGGTGACGAAGACAATTCTTCGACGGTCAGCACATCCCGCATTGTGTCGACTTGTGACTTCAGTATTCTCGCAAGCGGCTTCGCTTCTGGAACCGTGATCAACGTCGTGGTACGGCTGTTGTTCAAAATAGCTCGATGTCGGCGCAGGTGGTCTTCGATTTGGGCCATTCGGACCGGAGGGTAAATCGGTACCGGCGTTCCGCCCGCCAGCAGGATTCCCATGAACGCAAAAAAGTAATCGCGGCCGGTGGGCAGCATGATCGCCACGGCGTCACCTTTGTGGAGCCCCCGGTACTGAAGCCCTGCGGCCACTGCCGCAGAGCCCTCGCTGAGCCGACCGTAGGTGAGTGTTTCGCCGTCTCTCTCGTCGTCGTAGAACTGGACGTGAGTGCGATCGGGGTGTGTCCGGGCGTGCCAACCGAGCACGTCGACCAACGTGCGTGCGTCGCGTGGTGCCGAATCAACATCACCCGATGTCACGGGAGCGGCGACGTGTGACGATTGCTGGGGACTCGCCGCACTGGCCCTGTGAATTTCGTCGAGCAAATCCTGCGGGGTGTTCGCTTCGACGAAACTGCGCTCCGGAATCCGCACACCGAGACGCCGTTCGATCCGTGAAAGCAACTCGACGCGTGCCAAGCTGTCCAGCCCGAGGTCACGGTCGAGCGAGCTGTTCATGGCGATCGGCTTCGCCCTGTTCCCGTGCGGGTGGATTTCATCGATGAGCTTTCCGAGAACTTCGATTAGTACCGCTTCGCCGGTATTCTGTGAATTATCCGACACGTCGTTTTTCATACTCGGGTTTCTCGCTCTGACCTCGGCATTGGGCCTCTAAATCGCGAACGCTTTGTTCCAACTCCGCCGTCATCCTCTTATACATCCCGAAGTTGGCGGTTACCCCGGCCGCGCCCGTATTCTCCTTGTCAAGATATGATGCGGGTTGGATCGTGTCGCCGATGTAGCACACGATCCGTGTCGGGCGAATCAATTTGCGTCCTTTAGGCCACGCCTCCTGTGTTCCTTTGATAAACGCCGGAGCGACGGGCACCCCCAGCTCCGTCGCGATCATCGCCGGACCTTTTTTGAACGAAGCGATCTTGCCGGTGCGCGAACGCGTCCCCTCGGGATAAATAATGAGGCTGCGCCGCCCGTCTTTTATAAACTCACGGCACGCCGCCAAACCCTCGATCATCGCTTTACGATCTTTGCGCTTTCGTTCGACGGGGACCAGGTTCATGAACAACGTCATGAAATATTTTCGTATCGAGTTCTCGAAAAAATAGTCCTTGGCAGCCATCATTCCAAATGTATTGAATCCTCGGTTCGCGGCAATCATCAGCACCGCGCTGTCCATATGGCTGTTGTGGTTGGCGCAAAATACGAACGACGACTGCGGGAGTCGATCACGGCCAATGACTGTGAGCGGGCAGTAAACCTTGAACAGTATAACCGTATACCATTCGAACAGCCGTCTGACAGCTCGCGTGAACAATGACGGGCGCCCGGCAACGCCGGAGTGCTCGGGACCGAGGACCGTGGTCTCCAACTCTGCCCGGATGGTCTTCACTCGATCTCTCCTTTGCGGAGTTCGACGATCGTCGCACCCCACTCACCACCACCCGCACCACCCAGGCGAAAAGAGACAACGTCGGGGTGTTTTTCGAGTGCGGCGTGGACGGTTCGGCGGAGCGTGCCTGTCCCTTTGCCGTGAACGATCCGGACTTGAAGTATCCCCTTCTCGAGGCAAGCCTCCAGGTAGTCGGAGACCAGTTGCTTGACATCGCGAGGACGGAATGCGTGCAGGTCGAGCGTACCGTCGATGGGGAGTTCGACGGGATCGTCCTCGAACGATTCAATTTCGTCGGAGTCTTTCATCTACCGGTACGCCGCCGCCTCTATGTCTGCAACGGAGGTGAACTGTGTCGGAGGATCCAACTGTTTCGCCAAGAATTTGTAGATCTTCAAACGGATTTCCTTGGCCTTCTTTGTGTCCATCCGGTCAAAAGAATGCCCCCCGGGTATATCCTCGAAGATCTCGTACTCGAATTTTTTCCCCTCCGCTTTGAGCGATTTGATTAAATGCTCCACCTCGAGGACGTTTACGTCGGCATCGTTGGTGTTGGTGTGAATCAGCAGCGGTGGTTTGTTCTGGTATTTGTGCGCCTGCCACGCCGGCGAGCGGCGACGGTATTCTTCGACGTCGTCGTCGGCAGATTTGCCGATATGGAAATCAGCTTCGTAGAGATCGCGGTACCCCTGGTCTTTGTATCCCATCCGAGCAATCAGATCGCTTACGGGCACACCCGCGAATGCCGCCTGATAAGCGTCGGGATGCTCAAAAATGTTCATTAGAGCGATCAAACCACCGTGGCTCCAACCGATGATCCCCACTCGCTTTTTGTCGACGAACGAGTAGTTCTCGATCATGTAGTCCCGGCTGGACTTGACGTCTTCGATTTCCAATCCGCCGTAATCGATCTTCTCGTAGTGGGACCTGCCGTATCCCGTGCTACCGCGATACTCTGCGGCGACCACGATGTATTGCTGTGCAAGCAATTCTTTGACGACGTGCGTGTAGTAGGTCGTAAAATTGGCGTGCACGCCGCCGTGTGGCAAAACGATCAGCGGATATTTCTTGTTAACGTCGATACCTTTGGGAACGAATACGTATGACCAGAATTTCACCGGATTGCCTGCGCCCTGACCGGTGGGATTCTTTTCCTGAAAATCGCTCAGCGGCGGACCGTACATGTAGACCTTGTCTATGAAAGCCACCCCGCCCACGCGCGTGTACCACATCAAGTCGTCGACCTGCCGCTGCATCACGTCCAAACGGTGGCGGAGGTTCTCGTTGAATGTTGTCAGTTTTTTGAAGTCTTTTTCCACGCCGTTCGACTCGTCTTGCGCGAATATCGGATTGGCTCCCATAAACGAGCATGAAAGCATGCAAATCAGCCCGATAAATCTCAAGTAATTCATCATGATCCTCTCCGTATTTCCGAGTCGGAAAATCGCTTTCGTAAACGCCCGGCAACCGTGAACTCGGGCATTTCTCCTCCTACGTATTTTGACCGAGGGATGCCCGCTCCCATGGCGGACTGCCATCATAACAGAATCGGTGAGGTAAAAACAGACCCTCCCGTGACACCATAGGGGCTGTCGGGAGGAGCCATACGCCTGTTAGCCGTCGCTGAAAGCAGCGGCCACCACGCCGGCTTTGATATCGAAGTGGGACACGTGCCAAATGGCCTTCCCGTTTCGGATGACGATCACCTGGGGGGACTCGTGGGAAATGTTGAAGCGAGAGGCTATCTCCTGCGACAGCGGGCGCTGCTCTCGGACTTCGAGCATATACACGACGATTTCGGGATGTTCGTTGGAAAACTGTTGGATCTCCCGCATTGCAAAGGCTGATATCGAACACGATTTGCTGTGTTTGTACAATACGGCCCGGTCCGACTGCAACGCCGTTGCGAGTTTTTCTTCGTCGTAGATGTGTTCGATCGCCATTGACCGCCCGCCTTTCTTTTGGCCCGCTGAGGTAGTCCGATCTTCCGGATCCAAGGTGTAGTTGAATTATAAAAGTGCCCGGTGGTATAATCAAGCACCCCATTCAAGAGGTGCCCGTGTCTACAGATCCATTGGACAGGAAACTACGCTCAATTCGGCTGGCGATTTCGATACTCGTCGGTCTCTTCGTCGTCAGCACATTGGTGTTTTGGCTGATAGGAGGCACCCACACCGTTTTCGATGCCTTTTGGATGACACTTCAGATCCTCACGACCGTGGGCGATGCCGGAATGGACCGCACCACGCCGGAAAAGATCTGGAGTGTGGTGTTGATGGTGGTCGGCGTGATGGCTGTATTCTACTTGGGCATCAACATATTCGAATTCATACTGGACGGTGAACTCCGGCAACTACTCGGGAGGCGGCAATTGCAATCGCGAATCAAAAAAATAAGAAATCATATAATCGTCTGCGGCTACGGCCGGATGGGGAGCGCGCTATGTCTTGCGCTCGAGAAAAAGGGACAGCCGTTCGTGGCCATCGATCGATCGTCCGATGCACTGACCGCCGCGGCCGAAAGGGGCCACTCGTACTTGATCGGTGACTCGATGACGGAGCATATGCTCAAAGAGGCCCAGATAGAGCACGCGCGAGGCCTGGCCAGTTGTCTCCCCGAAGACGCCGACAACGTTTTTGTAACCCTCACCGCGCGTGACATCGCCCCCGATCTCCCCATTGTCTCCAAGGCTAATTACGAGGAAGGCGCCGAGCGGGTCCGGCGCGCCGGTGCCAATCACGTTTTGAGCCCGTCGATGCTCGCCGCCAACCGGGCAATGACCAAGCTCATGCTTCCGGCCGTCGACGAATTGATCGAACTCGTGGTGCACGGTCCCGACTTGGAAATTTCCAAGGTCACGCTCGACCGGCTGCCGAAAGCTGTTGACCGTCCACTCCGCGAGCTGGAGCTGCCGAACAAAACCAGCCTGCTAGTCGTCGCCGTCATCCACGAAGACGGATCGCGATCGTTCAACCCGACGCCGGAAACGCGCCTGACCGCGCACGACGAGTTAAT
>CBDVBX010000082.1:0-13493 GCA_965372335.1 uncultured bacterium
CGAGATGGTGTTCTTCGCCAGTACCCCCCGGCTTGCGCGCAGCCAACGCGCCGCGTTCGTGGAGGCGCTAAACGAGCGCAAGGTTCCGACATTTAGCGGTGTCGGGCCCCAGGATCTCGAGATCGGCATGCTGGCCACAAACCGGCGGGATATGACGCAGTCGCTAGTGAGACGGGTCGCGCTAAACCTTTTCCAACTCATAACCGGCTATTCGACCGACGACCTGCCCGTCCTGCTCATATCGGACTCGCAATTTACCATCAACGGGCGGACCGCGGCCAAAATCCAATTTCCGCTCAGCTTCGAAGCGATGGTCCTGGGCACCGTACTCCACGCGGAAGCTCTCGAGCAGGAAGCCGACAGCCTCAACATGCGCGACGTTTTGGTAATGGCGGATACGGGGAACGTCGAGCTTTCGATCAGCAACCAGGAAGTGAATACGGCGTTGCGCGGCAAGCAAGTGGTTCGCAGTCCGTTGTTCCCGCAGCTCAACGCCTCCGCAAATTACCAGAATGTCGATAACAACCTGGTTGGCACCCTCATTCCCGAGCGGTGGGCGCGGGTGGGTCTTCGCCTCAGCCAGATGATTTTCGACGACGAAATGATCAGTGACTTTCGCTCCGCCGGACGCGAGTACGACGCGGCGATGTACCAGAACGAATCGGACCGGTTGGACGTTTACCTCAATGCGGAAACGGCCTATCTGCAATATGTACAGATGAGATTGCTGTACGGGATCGCTCTCAAAAACCTCCGCCTGACCGAGGGCAACCTGGAGATCGCCAAGATGCGTGTCGAAGTGGGTCACTCGGGTCGAGACGAAGTGTTTCGCTGGACGGCAGAGCTCAATCAACAGCGAACGTTGGTGATGGACATCGAGTCGATCATGGAAACGAGACGAATCGAACTGAACCGGATTCTGGGTGTCGACATGGGAAAAAGGTGGCGTCCGGAGGAATTGGACGAGAGCGCCGACTGGTTCGTGACCGCAAGGGACAAATTCGGTTTCGCCCTCGAGTCACGGATGAATTACGACCGGTTCACCGAAGCTGCCGTCGACATCGCGCTGGAGAATTCCCCGGAGAGAAAATTTCTGCAGATGAATCTCGAGGCCGAAGGTATCCAACTAGGCCAGCGAAAACGGAGCTTTATCGTCCCCAAAATATTTCTCGACTTGGATTACAACTATAATGCGTGGCAGTCGCCCAGTGTACCCGAGCTGGGCGATCACTTCTATGAATTCCGCGTGACGGCCGCACTCCCGTTGTTCGAGGGGACGAGACGGTTCTACGATATGAATTTGAGTAAGTCCCTCATCGTCGAGCTCGAACGCCGACTGAAACTGGCCGATCAATTTGTCGAACAACGCGCGCGAAATTCGCTACGACAGCTCCAGGCGTCGCTGCCCAACATCGAGTTTTCGCAGGTGGCGGCTGAAAATGCCCGCAAGAACTTCGAGGTCGTCCGCGACAAGTACGCCAACGGCATCGTCACCATTACCGATCTGTTGAGCGCCCAGACCGCCAGCTTTGCCGCCGACCAGGACGCCCTGGTTTCATTGTACACGTTTCTATTAGATTCGGTGGATTTCCAGCGCTCGGTGTCGTTTTTCGCGGATACAAAAAGCGGAAGCGAATTGGATGAGTTCGCGAGCAGATTGCGACAAAAAATGGAAGCTCAGGAAGCCCGGTAGAGGCTGTCCATGCACTCAGAAGGAGACCAATTATGAAGATCGAGTTGAAGCACATCCCCTCGGCCGTGTTTCTGATTCTCATTCCGTTGCTTCTCATAATGGGATGCGGAAAAAAGGAAGAGGCGGAGACCGTCGAAGTCGTGCGCCCCGTCAAGACGGCGGTAGTCCAGGGGTTTGCCGAGGGCGAACAGACGTTTCCCGGCCGGGTGGACGCCGGCACCAAGATGATCGTGTCGTTCCGCATCCCGGGGCGGATCGTCGAGCTTCCGGTCAGAAAAGGCGAGGCGATCAAAAAGGGCCAGCTCATAGCGCGGTTGGATCCACGGGATTACGAGATCGCCGTCGATGAAGCCAAAGCCACGTTTCAGCGGGCGGAGGCGGACTTCCAGCGCTACAGGCGTCTGTACGAAACAGACGCCGTACCGTTGGCCGACCTCGACCAGCGCCGCTCGGAGCGCGACGTGACCAAGGCCCGTCTGGAAGAGGCGGAGAAAAACCTGAGCTACACGTATTTACGCGCGCCTTTTGCGGGCATGATCGGCGACCGCTACGTCGAAAACCACATGGACATCAAGGCCCAGGAGCAAATCGTCGACCTCAACGATACGACGACGGTGGAGGTCAAGATCAACGCGGCCGAAAACCTGGTGGCAATGATGCAGCAGTTCGAGAAAGAGCTCGACGTCAAGATATTCGCTGAATTCGACGCGACGCAGGGGCGCCGTTTCGAACTCGAGCTCAAAGAGCTCGCCGCGCGCGCCGATCCGCAGACACAGACGTTCCAGATCACGTTTTCCATGCCGCAACCGGGAGATCTGACACTGTTACCGGGCATGACCGCGTTGGTGAGGATGATCGTAAACATCAAACCTGGCGCCAGGATCGAAATCCCGATTTCGGTGCCCGCCATCGCGGTCGTGACGTCTTCCGATGGGGACAAGGTTGTGTGGGTGGTGAACACCGACGACATGACAGTCCATACAAAGAAAGTCTCCGTCGGTTCGATGCGCGGCACCGCGGCTCTCGAAATCCTGGAGGGGCTCGAGGGCGGTGAGCACGTTGTCATCGCGGGCCTGGCCCAATTGAGCGAGGGGATGAAGGTGCGGTTTTGGGAAGAGCAGGAGCAGTAGGTCCGACACAGCCCGATGAGGATCCATCATGAACTTCGCTGAAATATCGATTAAGAAAAAAGTCATCACGTGGACGCTCACAGTCGTCCTGTTGTACGTCGGCTATCAGGCGTACACCGGTCTGCCCCGACTGGAAGATCCCGAGTTTGCCATCAAGGACGCCGTCGTGATCACCCACTATCCGGGTGCGTCGGCGGCCGAGGTGGAGAAGGAAGTGACAGAGCAGATCGAGAAGGCCGCACAGGAACTCGGTCAGCTCAAGCGCGTCGAGTCGTACTCGTCGCGCGGCCTGTCGGTGGTGAAGGTCAAGATCAAGGACAATTACGACATGACCATGCTCCCGCAGGTGTGGGACGAGCTGCGCCGCAAGGTGAACGACTACCAGAAGGAGCTGCCGCCGGGGGCCGGACCGTCGATCGTGAACGACGACTTCGGCGACGTCTACGGTGTGTATCTCGCGCTGACCGGCGACGGTTACAGTATGGCGGAGCTGAAAAAAGTCGCGGAGTTGTTGAAGCGCGAATTGACGGTTGTCCAGGATGTCAAGAAGGTCACGTACATGGGACTCCAACAGGAAGTCGTGTACGTCGAGATGTCTCGGACCAAGATGACCAACCTGGGTATTACTCGCGAGGAGATTTTTGACGCGCTGCAGGCCAAAAACCTGCCCGCCGACGGGGGAAAGATCAAAGTCGGCACCGAGTTCATGGCGGTCGTCCCGACCGGCGTATTCCAAACGGAAAAGGACTTCGGCGACCTGCTCATCTCCAGCAAGGGCGGACGGCTGGTATACCTCAAAGACGTCGCGACGATCACACGAGACTACCAGGATCCTCCCAAGGCCATTCTGCGCGTCAACGGCAAACCGGCCTTGGGGATCGCCGTTTCCACGATCCAAGGCGGAAACGCAGTGGTGATGGGCGAAGGGGTCGATAAACGCATTCGCGAACTGGTTCCGCAGATTCCACTGGGAGTGAATCTGGAGGTCATTTCGCTCCAGTCGGAAACGGTAACCCAGGCGATCAACGGTTTTCTGGTCAACCTGGTCGAAGCGGTGGCGATCGTCGTTGTCATCCTGTTGATATTTATGGGCTTAAAAAGCGCGGCGATCATCGGCTTCATCCTGCTCCTCACCATAGCGGCGACGTTCGCGGTCATGGGGTACTACCAGATCACACTGGAGCGCATCTCGTTGGGCGCGCTCATCATCGCTCTCGGTATGCTGGTGGATAACGCCATCGTGGTGGTGGACGGGATGAAAGTCCGAATAGAAAAAGGGATGGACGGCATTCAGGCGGCCAAGGAGGTCGTCGGACAGAACGCCATTCCGCTTTTGGGCGCCACCGCCGTGGCGGTGTTGGCGTTCGCGTCGATAGGAGGCATGGACAACCAGACCGGAGAGTACTGCCGATCGCTCTACTACGTGATCCTGATAGCGCTGTCGTTGAGCTGGCTGACGGCGCTTACGACCACGCCATTAATGACATACCAAATGATGAAACCCAAAAAGGGCGGCGCAAGAGGCGAGCAGAGGGACCCGTATGGCGGCAAGTTTTACCAAGCATACAAGAAAGGACTGACTGCGGCGATCCGTCACCGCTGGGTCACGCTGGGTGTGGTTGCCGGGCTGTTCGTGATCGCCATGATCGGGTTCGGCTACCTCGACCAGATGTTCTTCCCGTCGTCGGCGCGCCCTCAGTTTATGATCGAGTGCCAGTGGCGCGAGGGTAATCACATCCGTGAGACAGAGAAGGGTGTGGCACGGATGGAGGAATACCTGCTCAACGTCGAGGGCGTCACCCAGGTGGCCTCGGCGATCGGATCGGGACACCCGCGCTTCTTGCTCACTTACACGGTGCCGACAGATGCGGAATCACAGTACGCGATTCTGTTGGTGTCGGTGGAAAACTACGAAATCATCGACGAGATCCACGAAGAGATTCAAGCCGACCTCGACGAGCTGTTTCCCGACGTGACGGTCAACCTCAAGAAGTTCAACCTCGGACCGGGCGAAGGCGGCAAGATTCAACTCCGCATCAACGGGCCCGACCGGCGAGTCCTTCGCCAGTTGGCCGACAAGGCGATGCGGGTGATCCGCGAAGACGGCGGCGCCAAGGCGATCCGCACCGAGTGGGGCGACGAGGTCAAGGTCATCCGGCCGGTGCTGAGAGAAGACGTGGCACGCCGTTTGGGCATCGACCGGCCCCATGTGGCAGAGGCGATCGAGTCGAATTTCCAGGGGACGCAGGCGGGCCTCTACCGTGAGGGCATCGAGCTCATCCCGATCGTCGCTCGAGCGCCGGCGATCGAGCGCATGTCGATGGAAGACTTGCGCGCAATCCAGATCTACAGCTCGGTGGCACAACAAAGCGTCCCCATGTCGCAGGTCGTGAGCGGCCTGGAAACGGTTACCGAAGACTCACGCATCTCGCGCTATCACCGTCGATCGATGATCAAGATCCATTGCGACGCTCGGACAGGGTTCAACTCGGTTGTCTTCGACCGGATCAAACCCAAGATCGAGCAGGCGTTGGGCGTCGACGTCGCCGCCTACCTGGGAAAGGACGTCGGCGAGGACCCGTTCGCGAAGTACGACGCCAGTACGATCCCAATCAAATACGACGACATCATCCCGCTCAAGGATATGCCGGGGTACTTCATCGCGTGGTCGGGCGAGGCGGAGGATTCGGCCGACGCGATTAAGAAGTTGTCGGCGTCGATTCCGATATATTTCGGGATGATGATCCTGGCGGTCATCTTCTTGTTCAACGCGTTCCGCCAACCGCTGGTAATCTGGCTGACCGTGCCGCTTTCGGTCATCGGCGTGACGGCGGGGCTGGCGATATTCAAGCAGCCGTTCGGATTTATGGCGCTGTTGGGATTGATGAGTCTTTCGGGGATGCTGATCAAGAACGCAATTGTGCTGATCGATCAGATCGATACGAACATCAAGTCGGGCATGGACCGCTACGAGTCGGTGATCGACAGCGGCGTGAGTCGTATGCGTCCGGTGTCGATGGCGGCACTCACCACGATCATGGGCATGATCCCCCTGCTGCAGGACGATTTTTTCATCTCCATGGCGGTGACGATCATGTTCGGTCTGGGATTCGCGACGATTCTCACTCTGTTCGTGGTGCCGACACTGTACGTGACGTTTTTCAAGATCCCGTCGCCGAAGGCGGCGATGCCGTAAGCGGCCGAGGACCGATGATAGGAGGTGTGGTTTAGGCACTCCGAATTATTTCGCATTTTTCGGGATTCTGTGGTTTATATTACGTTCCCCGAACGGCACAGGCTTTGCTATATCCCTTCGGACGCTGCCGCCGCAAAGGAGCGTCGAATTTGCAACCAATTGTCAATAAACAGGTTTCATTTCAGGGGCGAGAACGCGTCATGGAAAGTCATCTCGCGAGGAAAGAACAAATCAGGCAGTTCATCATTGAGACGTTTCTGTTCGACGCCGACGATGCGGCGCTCGACGACGACGAGTCCTTGCTGGACTTGGGCATCGTCGACTCAACCGGTGTCCTCGAACTGGTCGCATTCGTGGAGGAGGAGTTCGGAATCGAAGTGAAAGACGAAGAACTGGTCCCTGAAAACTTGGATTCTATCAGCAATCTCGCGGCTTACATCGAAAAGAAAGTCTAGTTCTACCCGAAAAGCCGATACGTGATTCGTTTCACCGTCAACCACCGGCCAGCCTTACCAGTACCAGACTGATTGCCGGAACGTAGGTGATCACCAACAGCGCCCCGAGGAGCAACAACAGAAACGGGATGCTGGCCGCATAAAGAGAGATCACCGGCTCGTTGAACCGGTAGGACGAGATAAACAGATTGAGTCCCACCGGTGGTGTAAGATATCCGATTTCCAGGTTGGTGAGGAAGATGATGCCGAGGTGAACCGGGTCGATGCCGAACCCTGCCGCTACCGGCACGATGAGCGGTACGATGACGATCAGCGCCGAAAAGATATCCATCAGGCATCCCACGATCAGCAGGAAGATGTTGAGCAACAGGAGAAACGTATACTTGCTCGACACGTACTGCTGCATCCAGTCGAGCAGCTGCATCGGTATCTCGGCATCGATCAGGTAGTTGGTCAGTCCCATCGCGCACGCGAGGATAATCAGGATTCCCCCCACCAACATCATGCTCTCGGACACGATCGCAGGCAGGCGCCGCAGCGGAATGTCACGGTAAATGAAAACTTCGACAACGATCGCGTAAAAAGCCGTGAGCGCGGCTGCTTCCATGACGGTAACGATTCCGCTGTAGATCCCCCCCAGTACCAAAAACGGCAGGGGTAGTTCCCACGCGGCGCCGCGTACGGCAGAGACGATGCTGCGAAACGACATTCGCTCGCGGACAACGCCGTCTTTGCGCCCCCGCCACAACCCGAAGATCGACAGTACCACCACCAGAAAGATCCCCGGGAGCAGCCCGGCAAGGAACAGCTTGTCGATACTGACGCCGGCAACGTACCCGTACAGAATCAGTGGCAGGCTGGGCGGGAACAGCAGGCCGAGGCTTCCCGAGGCCGTCAAGAGCCCCAGGCTGAAACGCTTGTTGTAACCGTCCTTGATAAGCGCCGGCAGCAGGAGACCGCCCATCGCAATGATCGTCACCCCCGACGCGCCGGTGAAAGCGGTGAAAACGGCGCAGGAAGCCAGTGCCACCACCGCCAATCCGCCGGGGAACAGCGCACGAGAGATCTTGACCAACCGGTCGGGGGCGTTGCTGTAGGCGAACAGGTACCCGGCAAAAGTGAACAGCGGAATTGCCACCAGTAACGGCGAGTTTGCTAGCGTGTACATCGATACGGCGACGGATGATATGTCGATCTCCGCGCTTCGAAACAAAGCGAGGGCGATAGACCCCATTACGGCAAACAGGGGCATGCCGAATAGCGCCAGGATGATGAGTAATATCAGCAGGATCGCTATCACGTCTCACCCGCCTCTGCTGCACCGCCGGTGGGCGGTTCTCCGTGAGATTCGGTTCCTCCGGGTGCGGATTCTCGGGCGGTGAACAGATTGACCAGACTACGATAGGAGATAACGAAAAAAGAGAATGGCAACACCGTCTGGAGTATCCACGTTTTGACGGTGCCGAAGGCGACGTCGCCGAAGGCACGCTCGTCGGCGACCAGGCGCAACGCGGCCACACCCAAAAAGAACGCGGCAATCGCGGTAGCCGTGTACACCACCGCGCGCCGTATCCCCTTTTGCTGCTGGGGAATCAACCTGGAAAACACGTCGATATTGATGTGACGAACGCGGGTGGTCGCCAAGGCAGCCCCCAGGCACCCCAGCCACAACACGATGTGACGCATCAATGGATCAGCCCACAAGATCCCGGAGTGGAAGAAATTGCGCAGGAATATCTGCATGCAGCCCATGAAAACGAGTCCGCATAATAGAAGAGTAATCACGCCCGCCTCGACAGCGCCCAGTACGCGAAACAAGCCTTCTATCCGGTTCTTCCGGTAAAGTGCTGAGCGAAACACAGCCATTGTGACTATGATCACTGCAAGAATAGCGTAGAGGACGGGGGATGTGTTCACTATCGGAAAGGGTTAGGGGTTTAGCGGGCGCCGGCGCTCGCGTGGTCCGCGCGATACTGTTCCAAAATAGCAATCATACGGTCGAGAAGCTCCTGCGAATAGAGACGTCCGACGCCGTCTCTCCACGCGCCACGGCCCGTTTTGAAAAAATCGTCGCGGACGGCATCGTCCACGGTGATGATTTCCACACCTTCTTTTTTCATCTCGGTGACCGCTTCCTGATTCTGGACTCGCGTTTTCTCGCCAAGTTGGCGCAAAAGCGGCCTGGACACTTCCAACAGCGTCTCAACGTCGGCTTCGTCTACTTTTTTGAGCGCTTTCTTCGACACCAGTGCAGCGCCCAGTCCGTGAGTGATGGGAACGTCGGTCATATAGTCGATCCGCGTGAACCATTGCAGCGCGATGCAGGCGAGAGACGACCCGTACACCGCGTCGATGATGCCCGTCTGCAGCGAAGTGAGGACGTCGGGTGCGGCAAGTGGGATGGGAGAGATGGCGAACGCCTTGAAAAACAGTTCCGCCAGCGGATCGCCCGCCCATATCCACATCTTGGCGGTGGTCATGTCGTCGGGTGTGCGGATGGGGTTTTTGGAAAAAATATAAACGAACCCCACGTCGGCCCATCCCATATGAAGATAACCCTTGTCTTCGAACGCTTGTTCGAATTCAGCATCGGTTTGCTCGCGCACGTACTCCAATTCAGCCAGGGACTCAAACATAAACGGCAGTTCCTGAATCCTGACCTCGGACACGACGCTCCCCAGTCCGAAACCGGTGAAGCCGCCACCGTGGAGCTGGCCGTTTCGTATCTTGCGCAGGACGTCTTTTTCGTCACCCTGGACGCCACCCGGGTAGAATTTGAAACCCAGCCGGTTGCCGGTCCGGAGTCGCACTTCGTCGTCGATCGCGCGCAGCGTCTTCATCCACGTGCTGCCTTCCGGGGCGAGCGTGGCGAATTTGATCTGGAAATCCGGCTTGGGCGCCCTCTTTTTGCCGGCAGCAGAAGTCTCTGCGATGACCAAAGAAACCGTGACGAGTAACGCTAGGACCAGGAAGCGCTTAGAACAGTTCATCGATTTCTCCCAGAAGGCTCTGTGACTTTTGTTTGGCGATGGCATTCAGCAGACGATACGGGTATTCCGGCGGCGTATCCGCGCCGATCACACCGGTGAGTGTCCTATCGAACAGCTCGGCGTCCTGTATCCGATACGTGTAAAAACGCGCGTAGAAGTACTTAGAAAGTAGGAACGAACCGCCCGAGATCGCAAACGCTTTCTCGAAGTTTTCGGCAGACGCTTTGGCATCGCCACCCATAATGGGCGGTTTGAACGAGTGCAGCGTGCCGAGCATCACGTAGGGAATACCCTCAAAATACTCCGGATCCAGCTCCACAACGCGCTCGAGCAGGCTGGTGACTTTGGGAATATCTCTCAAAACGGCCGTCGAATCGAGATGTAGACCGATGAACTGGGCCCAGTTGACGGACGTCCACACCGCGGCAGGGACGTCTTTTTTGCGCAGTTCGGGTAGCGCGGCCTCAAATTCTTCGAACGGCACATCGGGAGTCCGCGGGATGTGCTTGTTTTTTGCAAGCGCCGCGTACCCGTGCTTCATACCCGAGTGATACAACAGGGACGCGTAACTGGGATCCGTCTCCTCGTTAAAGGCGAACGCGTAGGCGAAATACAGCATCGACGCATTGACGCGCAGCTCGGTTTCGTCCGGATCGGTGCGGATCAATCCCTCGAGCAGGAACAGGTTCGCCGGTGAAGCGTCGCGAAACGTCTTTATGTCGTTCGATTCGAAAGCAGCATCGCGTGCATTTCCCAACACCGGGACCATGACGCTGCCGACGGCGTATTTCGACGGTGAACACCCAACCGACACCAGCAATATGGCGGCGAGGGAGGCTGCGAATCGACGGAGCACGCAGTCGTGAATATACGACTCATGATGCATGGCCCGAATTCTCCGACGAAAAGGCATGGCGAATCAACCCTTATTTGTTATGAGTGGCGTCCGCGTCGAAGTAATCGCCTATCGACTCGACGCACTCCTCGACGAAACGGTCTAGCGGAAACCGCTTTGCGGTCTCGCGCCCATTGTTCACAAGCGTCTCCATCAATCCGGGTTCGTCCAGCAAGCGCGCGATGGCGAGTTCGATCGCTCCGACATCCCCGGGCGGGACGACCAGGCAGTTGCGGCCGTCTTCGGCGTACTCCATCACGCCTCCCGAATCCGACAGGACGACGGCAGTTCCGCACGCCATCGCTTCCAGAGGTGGCAGGCCAAAACCCTCGACCAGCGACGGAAACACAAACACATCCAGACTTTGATAAAAATCGATGAGCGACGGTTTCCGTCGGTGGCCGGTCGCAAGTTCGGTGTACCGGGTGACGAAGTCCGGAACGCGGCTCGAGTCATAGTCGCAGTCGTATACCAGAATACGGACATCTCGCCGTTTCTGGCAGAGGTTTGCGAAAGCCTCCAACGCGTAGGGAATGCCTTTGACTTTGCCGGTGGGCGGAAAAACTCCCACTGTCGACTCGCCAGTCACCAAGCCTCGAGGAGCGCCGCTGCACGAATCGATCTGCTGTAGAAGCTGGCGCGGGATCCCGGGGTTGATCACTTTTTCTATTCGATCCGGACCGATACAATCGGCAACGTAACTGCTGGTCGCTACTTTCCGACCCTCGAAGCGGTACCCGGCACGTGCGACGAGTGACTGAAACGGTTTGACCCAGAACGGTCTGCGGCCGTAGCGGATATGACTGAGCGGTTCGTAGCCTTGTATCAAACTGAACATCTGTAGTTCAGCGCCGAACGCGCACGCAAGGCGGATCAGAAACGGCGTTTCATATCCGGTTGATACGGCCACACCGTCTTCGCGACGCAATTCGTGGATGAGCGCGGTCCGGTAACGCACTTTCCGGAGCGGCGTGCGGCCCGTGTCGAGCACTGTGATTTCCACAGCCGGGTCCACCACAACGGGTGGATGTGGGGCGTAATCGGGGACGACGATTTTGGTGGTGACGCCGGCATGCGCGAGGCCGTCAGCGACAGCGCAGATCATGCGCACGCCGCCCGAGGCGTTGAAGGACAGCAGTGGAATAACGACGTGTTTATCTGTCATCTGATCAGGTCCGGGCCCGACGGTACAGCCCAATGGTGCCGGTTGCGACCATGAGCACAGCGGCGAGCGCGCGTAGATTGAGTGGATTGGCCCTATACGCCGAAGTGAAAAAAGGCAAGGCCTCTCGATAACGTCCCTCCAGGACAAGATACTTGCCCGCACGGAAGACCAGACGGGACCTTGCCCGGCGATCGGCCCGGTAGATGTCCTCGTGCTCGTCGAGTATGATCTCGGTGGCGCGTACGTATTTGTCGGCACTGCTCGACACAGAGTCGGCGCCAACGTAGACGTCGACCAACGGATCGGCCAAAAGAACGAAATTCCAGTCCCTGGCAATGCGCATCGTCAGTTCGTAGTCTTGAAGGCGTGGCAGGCTCTCGTTAAAACCGCCGGAGCGCTCGAAAACCTCCCGTTTGACTATCAGCGTCACCGTCCCGTAACCAGTGCCACCGGCGATTCGTCGTAGCGCCTCGACCGACTGGATTTCGCCTTGGCCGTGGACGACGGTGTGCGTCTTACCGAACTGGGTATAGCGGTATGAACAGACGCATACGCCGGCTCGCTCGGACGCTGCCTCCAGCGCCCGACATTGCTTTTCCAGCTTGTCTGTGAGCCACACATCGTCACTGTCTTGAAACGCGATCAGGTCACCTTTGGCCTGTTCAAGGCCGACGTTCCTGGCGCCAGATCCGCCTCGGGAGTGGTCCAGTCGTATGTAGCGAACCCTCGGATCGTTGATTTCGTTGACGACGGCTTCTGTGTCGTCGGTCGAAGCATCGTCTACCACAATCAACTCGAGGCGGTCGTACGACTGGTCAAGGACGCTGTCCGCAGCCCGTCGCAGCGTGTGTGCTCGGTTCCGCGTCGGGAGTACGACGCTGACCAATGGCCGGTTATCGGATGGATGGTTTTCCAACACAAAGTTTCGGTTATCGCGTTCGGAGTCGTCGGTTCGGAGTTATCTTATCAGACGGCGGGAAAATGAAAAACCCTTCGGTTCCGTTTCCAGAACCGAAGGGCTATCACCACAGTTTCAGTCATTCGAATGGTGCCGAAGGGGGGACTCGAACCCCCACGAGGTTACCCTCACTGCGCCCTGAACGCAGCGCGTCTACCAGTTCCACCACTTCGGCCCACTGATTTCACGAAACAGTAGGCTTGGCAGTAAGAAAGTCGGCTAAAGCGAAAACCAAAGCAAAAAGCTAGAGCAGACTTCCAACTAAGAGGGTAGTGCGAAATCGAGGGGTAAGTCAATTGGATATTTTGGCCCGCGCGGCGGGCACGCGTTGCCGTAATCTAAGCACTAACAATAGGTTACGCCCTTGTACCCGACGAGGCGCGCGAATTCGTCACAGAGAGGATTTTCCGGGGTATCTGGCATTGTAATCTACTGTGTGTTAACATGTTATCCGAATCACTTCAACCGTATATCTTGCATAAAACATATAATACTTTATATCGTAAATCGTTTGCTATTTGATGCTTGCAACACCACCGGCTTGTCGTCATATTGTTGTTTTCCGATGAAGGTCGTCACTCAGAATAAGAAAGCGAGGCACGACTACCACATCCTGGAATCGTTGGAAGTGGGAATTGTGCTTTTGGGCACAGAAGTCAAGTCTTTGCGCGAGGGCCGCGCAAACCTGAGGGATTCGTACGCCGTAGTTGAGAAAGAAGAAGTCATACTCAAAGGGCTGCACATCAGTCTGTATTCACACGCGTCTGACGGTCAACTGGATCCGCGGCGGGACCGTAAATTATTGCTCAACAAACGTGAGATCAGGAAACTGGTGGGCAAGGTACAGGAAAAAGGTCTCACGTTGGTGGCGCTCAAGGTATATTTCAACGACCGCGGGCTGGCCAAAGTTGAACTGGCCGTGGCCAAGGGTAAACGGCAATACGACAAGCGTCATGCCATCGCCGAACGCGAAGCCAAACGAGAAGTCGAGCGAGCCATGAAACACCGCCG
>CBDVBX010000083.1:0-13472 GCA_965372335.1 uncultured bacterium
TCGAACCGACACGAGGCGTGAACCTCGGGGGATTTTGAGTCCCCTGCGTCTACCAGTTTCACCACTCCGGCACTCACGTGGAATTCGGAGATCGCCGGACCGTTGTGGCAGTTAAGGCGATCCCCATAAGTCATACTTACCGCATCCGATCCGTAAAGTCCAGCGACATGTTTTTCGAGTACCCGTGTGTCTTCGACTTTTTCGCGAGGGGCTTTTCCGCTTGACTGGACTACGTGATTTGCTAAGGTATTCCGGCGTGGGGTTGTAGCTCAACTGGGAGAGCACTTGTCTGGCAGACAAGAGGTCACGGGTTCGAGCCCCGTCAACTCCACCATTTTTTTATAACCAACATACCCTGTCCGCAGGGGGACCGTTTTGCCCCACAACGTCTGCATCTTCGAGGACAAGAAGTTCTCGAACTTTTTTCCGTTATCTCTGAGCCAGCCGGTTTTCGAATTGAGAATCGGTCTCGGTTTCTTGCGTAACAGACTTCAAGAAGAATTCGCTGGCGTCGAGTTTGAGACGATCTGCCGCGACTACCTAGAACAAATCATGCGTCTGCGGGCTCCGGACCTCCGGGTCAATGTGGAGCCGTCCGAGGAGACGCTGTTCATCAATGGACGCCTACTTTGTTTCGAAGGCGAAATGAAGGATTTGATGGACAAGCTGCCGGTCGGTCACATCGCGACCAAGGGGGGATACGTGGTGGCGGCCCGTCTGGACAAGGAACCGGCGATAGAGTTTGCGGCCTATATTCGAAGTCGCATCTCAGAAGAATCGATCGCGAAACTGTGTGAAGAGCTGCGCGCTCGTGCCGGAGGCGAAAAAGCGCCGGTGAAGCCGGACAAGACGTCGAAATCGGCAAAAAAACCCGCCAAGCAACAATCGAAGCTACTAACGCCCGAAGCCGACGAAGGTACCTACGAGGACGTGCACGCCGTGGGACAAGACGCTGTGGCAGAGAAGCTCCCGATCGCCCTCACCGAACTGATAGGGAAACACGGCATCACCCGAGTGGACATGTCGGAAGCCAGGTTATTGTCGTTTATCTGGCAGCTGATCGAACGGAACCCTGCTGTGATCGAGGATGACTTCAAAAAGCTTCCCTTTCGAGGGCAGTCGGAGGAATCTGTCATCTTTCCCGGCGTCCAGATGATCAACGACGAGAATATCTTGATCGGCGAGGGCGCGGTGATCAAATCGGGAACGGTGCTCGACGCCAGCGAGGGACCGATTGCCATAGACGATGGGGCGGTCGTGATGTCAAATGCAGTTATTATCGGACCGGCTAGCATCGGGGCCAACTCGATCGTCAAGGCGGGTGCGAAAATATTGGAAGGCACATCGATTGGCGAAGTGTGCAAGATCGGCGGCGAAGTCGACAGCACGATATTTGGAAACTACACGAACAAGCAACACGACGGATTCATCGGACACTCATACCTCGGGGAATGGATCAACATCGGCGCGGCTTCCAACAACAGTGATTTAAAAAACAACTATAGCTACGTACGGATGTGGTGTGCGGGATCGATCAAAGACACGGGCCGCCAATTCTTGGGCACCATAATTGGCGACCACACGAAAACGGGTATCAACACGTTGTTCAACACTGGAACGGTAATTGGCTTCAACTGCAACGTCTACAGCTCAGAGATGCCACCGAGCTTTGTACCCAGCTTCTCTTGGGGGCACGGTGTAGAGATAACCGAGTACGAGTTGACCAAGGCGATGCAGACGGCGGAAACCGTGCTGGAACGGCGTAAAGTGAAGTTCAACGCCCCCCACCAAGAACTTTTTAAGAAAATCCACGAGTTGTCGGGGAAGTGTAGCCGGAATATTTGACACGACTGGAACGCCGAGGCGACGACAAGGAACAACGGTCCTCCCGTTGCCCGTTCGAGGCTCAACCCGTTACGACCCGCCTCCATTTGCTCCCATCGAATCCGTGAAAGCGTCCAATTCCACATCGCTGCTTGGGAACCGCCATTTTGTATCTTCACCACAGGCAATAAGTTACGAGCTGGGCCCTCCAGCGGGTGCGGAAGAAGCCACACGCCCGGCAGACGCGGGGGGCTCTGTCAATCGGACTAAGAACTCCACAAGCCCTTGTCTTTTAGGGACTTGGAGGGGGCGCCGGCACGGCGAATAGTGGTCGTCATCGCAAGGGCACATTACTTGATAGGGCACGCACTGGACAGGTTGCTCCCTGCCTCGCGCGTGTCTTGCTTCGGCGTGGGCTATTCCTCAAGGATGAATTTGTGTCACGAGTCCAGGCACACGCCGAGTCGGGGAGCTCGACCTTTCCACAGACGAAACGACGCGAGATCGCCGGGTCAAAAGGCTCGGCGTTTTTTATTGGATTTAAAGCGGTTTGCCCTATATGATCCGTGGACGAAAGGATCGACTGTTTGGTTGGAATGAACAACACGGAACAGCCCCAGCAGGTAGCGTATCAAGCGACACGAGGGACCAATCGAAGAAGCCGCAACACGGTGTTCGTCGTTTTGTTCGTCATCGCGGCGGCGATTACTGTCGTTGCGCTGATCGCCTACTTCGCGCTGGTCTCCTACTTCGATAGCGGCGTCGCAATGGGAGACGCGGTGGCGGTCGTCGACATACAGGGCGAGATTTTTTTCGACCGTTCAAAACTCCACGAGATAGAATCACACCGGAAAAACGACAAAATCAAAGCGGTTGTTCTGTTCATCAACAGTCCGGGTGGGGGAGTGGCGGCCTCTCAGGCGTTACACCGAGCGATCCTCGATCTGCGCCTCGAGAAGCCGGTGGTGGCGTTTTTGGCGTCGGTAGCAGCGTCGGGAGGGTACTACGCGGCGTGCGCAGCGGATTCCATCATCGCCACCGAAGGCACCCTCACCGGTTCGATCGGCGTGATCGCAGCGTTTTTGAGAACCGAAGAGTTGTACCACAAGATTGGCCTGGACGTGACAGTGATCAAGTCTGGCCAGTACAAGGATGTGGGGTCGCCGTACCGGGAGATGACACAGACGGAGAAGGCCTACATGGGGCGGCTGCTCGACCGGGTGTACGATCAGTTCGTCACCGCGGTAGCGGAGACGAGGGATCTGCCTCTGGAAAGGGCGTACGAGCTGGCAGAAGGCCGTCTTTACACCGGCGACGAGGCGATGGAGGTGGGCCTGGTCGACAGGCTGGGGTCGTACGAGGACGCGACGCTCATGGCCGCCAAAATGGGGGGTATCGAGGGCGAGCCGCGAGTCGTCAAGAAGCGCCGGCGCAGGGATCTTTGGGAGCGAATATGGGGTGAAACGGCGACTGCGCTCGCGAAGAATCGGGCCGAACGGGTCTCATTAAAGTACATTATCCCGTAAAGTATTATTTGACACCACTTCGGTGGTGTGCTAATTTCAAGGGCATGGCGGAAATCCCCGCTCCCGCTATCGCTACGGCGCGTCGGGGAGGTTCGTACGTTAACATAGCGACTGGAGCTGGACGCGGTTTTGGAGACTCGTCGGGTCTCCGAAATCTAAAACCGGGAGAGAGATATGACTAAAGCCGATCTGGTCGAAGAAATCTCTAAGGCTACTGGTCTGAACAAGAAGGACACGAGTATCATCGTCAACGAAGTCATCAACAATATCTGCCGTGCGCTGGCCGAAGGAGACAAGGTCGAACTTCGCGGCTTCGGCAGTTTTAAGGTCAAGGAACGCCGGGCCCGGCAGGCTCGGAATCCGCGCACCGGAGCCGGTGTGTTCGTGCCGGCGAAACTCGTTCCGTTCTTCAAGGCTTCCAATGAGCTCAAAGCCAGGGTAAACGGACCAGACAAGCCCCTGGGCGAGTAAATGTGAATTATGGAAAGGAATTCCAAATAGTATGCCGTGCGGTAGAAAACGTAAGCGAAAAAAAATTGCGACACATAAACGCAAGAAGCGGTTGAGAAAGAATCGACACAAGAAGAAGAATCGTTAGAATCCGGCTAACGCCGAAGAATGCCGGCACACACCGGCGCATCTCTTGACCAGATCCGCGTATATCCGCCGAACATAGGACACGAGAAAACATACCCGCCGCCTCTGGCGGCGGGTATGTATCGAATCGGGGTGAATTCGTTTATGGCAAACGCCGAACGACGCGGGGCCGTGAGGATTCCAGCCAAGTTGGCAATGGAAATCCAAATCAGCGAGGGCGGCAGCTCGAAAGTAGAGAGCATAAACGTCAGCGCAAACGGCGTTTACTTTATTTCGACGACCTATATTCCGGTGCTGACGCGATTGGATATCACACTCGATCTTCCGAAGAGCGGGAAAAAGTCGGCACACGGGCAAAGCGTGATGTGCAGTGGTGTGGTGGTCCGGACGGAGCCGGAAACCGAGAGCCCCGACGTATCGGAGTACGAAATCGCCTGCTATTTCACGTCGATAAACAACTCCGACAAAGAAACGCTGGAGACCTATATCCTCAAGCAGGTCGCCTTCTAGCGCCCCCCCCGACCATATGTTCGCTAATCGGTTCGGAAAACCGGATTAGCCCGGCGATCGAGATTTTGTCTATCGCCGTCACATATTTTGTGTTGATGGGATAGATAACATGTGGTAAGAATCTTACCGGTCAAGAAGAACCAATCACTCTACCTGATTAAAAAGCAATAGGTTACAGTGGGTGACAGCTCAAAAATCCGTCGGGTCAATGAACCGCGCGTTCTGCTAGCAACCGATGATTCGGATCTGGCGGCTCGGTTGGGCCGGGAACTCCGGCGTACGGGCATCGCCATGGACCTCTGGCAGCCGGGAGATACTGCACCCGCGCAACCCGCCGAGGGCTATCACATAGTGGTGGCGGATTCCGATGCGGGAACCGATTTCGTGGAACAGACGGTTGGCACCGCCAGGGCGGCGTCGACCGCGTTGGAGGTAGTGGCGCTCGCGGAAGATCCCTCACGCGAACAACTGTTGCGTCTGCTCTCCGTCGGCGTGGACAAATTCCTGCAAAAACCGGTAGACGTCTTTGAACTCGCCTCGCACGTGCGCTTCGCGTGTCAGCGCATAGTGGTCAGTCGCTTCAGCACGGAAATCTTCAGCCGCCTGGAAAAATCTGAAAAACTGCTGGACCAAGGCCCAATCGAACTCAGCGACGCCATTGTGCGCTCGAATGAAAAGTTGCAGACGCTGAACACGCGTCTCTACAAAGTGGTGTCGCAGCTCAAGACGCTGTACCACATGGGGCGTGACCTGGCGGAGAATGAAAACTGGAGCGATGCCCTCGACCGCTTTCTCATGGCGCTGGTGAATTTCATGGGTGCCGACGGCGCGGCCTTATTGTTGTTCAGCCGCAGCAATACCGTCTTGGCGCCTCGGTCGAGCTTTCAAGTCGAAGGAGATATTCTTGCCGGCGCGTGTGCCCGCATTTTGAGCAGATGGAAACAACACACGCGAAGCTCCGAGATTCATACGTTGGAGAGTTACCGGAGCGGCAAGTACAACTCGTGTCTGGCGAGCAAGGCGCAGTGGCGGATGACCGTTATTCCACTGCGGCACCGCAATCAGCAGCTGGGTTTCTTGCTTTTGGAAAAACAGTACCAGAACGGCAAAGACTTCAAGAGCGACTACGATATCCTCAACACGTTACAGTCCATTATTGTGGAAGAGATCGCCAACGCCTCTTACATCAGCGAACTGCGTCATCTTGGCCAATTCAACAACAAAGTGCTCGATAACATCCGCAGCGGTGTCATCACCACCGACCTCACGGGAACGGTGAACTACTCGAATGAATGGGCCCGAGGCATGTGTCCCGTCCTGCGTGGGCACAGTCCAAAACCGATCCATTTCAACGAGCTGTTCGAGAGCCGGCAATTCGGCCGCGAGTTTTACGATCGAGTCATGAAATCACGCAAGAACTCCCACGTTCTAGAGGTGGAATGCAGGGGAAGCGGAAGCGATGCGTTTCCCGTTCGGCTCCGCACGGCCAAAATGTACGACGATACCCTCGGCGGTATGGTAATTGTTGCCATCTTCGAAGATCTCACCGAACAGAAACGGATGGAGGCCGAAATCCGACGCAACGACCGCCTGCGGGTTCTTGGCCAATTGTCGGCCGGTGTGGCGCACGAGATCCGCAACCCGCTCACGGGCATCGCGACTAGTGCCGAGGTGCTCCGGGACAGACTGGGGCGGGATGACGAGAATGTAAAATACATCAAGGCGATACTCGACGAGATAAACCGGTTGGAGGGAATCATACGGAACCTGTTGGAGTTCGCACGTCCCCCTAGACCGCAAATCGCGCCGTGTTCGCTGCCAGATATCGTCGGGCGTGTCTTCTCGCTGCTGTCGGAGGAAGCGGCCAAAAAAGGCGTCGAGCTCGAAATGGACAGGAAGCCGGAAACGGTTTATTGCGAAGGGGACGCGGCTCAACTAACGCAGGTGTTACTTAACATCGTACTGAATGCCGTGCAGGCGTGTGATAGAGGGGACCGGGTAGTACTGGCGGTCAAGCGCGAAGATTCTCCGGACCCGTCGTATGCAAAGGTTGTTCGCATCGACGTACTCGACTCCGGACCCGGTGTCCCCCAACAGATACGGGAAAGCTTGTTCGATCCGTTCGTTACCACCAAGACGCGCGGGACGGGCCTTGGTCTGGCGATAAGCCAGCACATCGTGGAAGAGCACAAGGGATCTATCGAGTGTGAATTTCTCTCCCGGGGAACGCGGTTTTCAATCCGATTGCCGCAGCACGAACCGAGCGAGCTGGAGAGTCAAACGAAGAAACCGTAAAAGGGGCTCAGCAATGCCGAAAACGATCCTGATAGTAGACGACGAAAAAACCATACGTTGGTCGTTGAGCGAAGCGCTGACAAACACATACGAGGTTGTCGACGCCGGCAACGCCGAGCGAGGACTTCGATTGTTCAAGGAGAAATCACCCGATCTACTGCTCCTTGACATGAAACTGCCCGACGGCAGTGGGCTGGACGTATTGAAAGAAGTCAAGCGAGAAGACCCTAGCATCCCCGTTATCATGATGACGGCCTACGGCGAAGTCGAAACCGCGGTCGAGGCGATGAAAGCGGGTGCATACGATTTCCTTTTGAAGCCGTACGCATTGGAGAAACTGCGAGTGACCATAGCCAACGCGCTGGAGGCCCACCGTCTGAAAAGCGAGATCGCCTACCTCAAAGCGGGGAGCACGGGCAGGAACTTTTTCAAGCAGTTCATCGGACGCAGTGCCCCGATGCTTGAGATTTTCGAGAAAATTCAAAAGATCGGGCAGAGCAAGGCAACCACCATTCTCATCACGGGTGAGAGCGGCGTTGGCAAGGAGCTGGTTGCGCGGGCTATTCACGCGTGTAGCTATGACGAACCCAGGCCATTTATGGAGATCAACTGTGCCTCGGTGCCGGAGACGCTGCTGGAGAGCGAGCTGTTCGGTTACGAGAAGGGTGCGTTCACCGACGCCAAGACCCGTAAGAAAGGTCTGGTCGAGATGGCGGAGGGCGGTACGATGTTTCTCGATGAGATAGGCGAAATGGGAATCACTCTGCAATCGCGTTTGCTACGCGTGCTGGAAAACAAAACGTTTCGCCGCGTCGGGGGCGTAAAGGACTTGCACGTCAACACTCGCTTCGTCTCGGCTACCAACCGCGAGTTGGAGAGCGCCATCGAGGAGAAGGTATTCCGAAAGGACCTGTACTACAGGCTCAAAGTCATCCCGCTGCATATTTCGCCGCTTCGCGAGAGAAGGGAAGATATCCCACTGCTGGTCAACTTTTTCGTAGAACGGTTCAACCGCGAACTGGGAAAGCAGGTCAAACCGGTCGGCAGAGAAACGATGGAAGTGATGGTTGCGTACGATTGGCCGGGTAACGTTCGCGAGATCAAGAATGTTCTCGAACGCGCGATGCTGCTGGATGCCGAGGACGAGATACTCGTCGATCATCTTCCAGCTGAGCTTCGAGGCGCGGGTCAGGTTGAGGCGGTGTCGGCGTCGGCGTCGGTTCTGGATACTTTTTTCCCGATCACTCTTCGCGAAATGGAGAAGATACAAATCGAGAAGACGCTCGAGCAAACCGACGGCAACAAGTCCAGAGCCGCTATTCTGTTGGGGATTTCGCGACAGACGCTTCGTGAAAAGCTGAAGGTGTTCAAGAGTCGCCAAGAGAGCAAGACCGCCAACGGGGAAGAAGCTTCGGATGGAGAAGAGTCGCGTTCGACAACCGTAAAGAGCGGAAAGGACGAGGCGGGGGCGGCCGATACGCCAGCGTTTACGCCGACCGATCAGAAATAAGTTCCTCTGGGCCAATATTTACCGACCACCAAGGGGTTTTTGTCATCACCACAGACAAAAGCCCCTTTCGTATTTGGGTGGCAGTAAATTGTATATTGTTGTTGTATAAAGTGTTACATCCCCACCCGGAATCGATTTCCACTGAGAGACATACTTGCCGCCCCCTGGCATATCGTTTGCGTTGCCTAGCCGTATCCGGAAAGGAATCGGAATCAAAATGGAGGGGCTATTTCAAAAACTCGATGAGATGTTGTCGCTTCTCGTCCACAACGGGAAGAACAATCTCGGGCCGATAAAGGGTTACGCGTCTCTTATCCAAGACGGCAACGACGAGGACTCGAACACCCGGCGATGGGCAGAAAAGATCACGCGCAATGTCCGCCGCATGGAGGACTACTTCGAAATGTTGAATAGCTATGGCATCCGTGATGCGGGGGGTGTCAGTGAGCTCTCCTGGCAGCGCTTGGTGGCCGGCGTGATGGACCGCTTTGCCGCAGTCAACGTCAAAGGAGTACCAATCGAAATCGTCAACTACACGCGTGGGACTTTCGTTCAGCACGGAGAGCTGTTGAAACGTGTCTTAACGCATCTGGTCGTCAACGGGTACGAAAGTATCGAATCGACGGGCAAGCTTTCGCTCACAATCGAGGAGGCGGGAAAATGGGACGACGGCAAGCGGCGGTTTGTCATTAGAGTTTCGGACACGGGTTGCGGAATTGAACGGAAAAACGCCAAGTTGATTTGGGAGCCTTTCTATTCGACAAAGCACGATCACGTGGGGCTCGGGCTGCCGTACGTGGCAGCGGTCGCGCCTATTTTAGGCATGGAAGTAGACGTTGAGTCGAGACCGGGCCGTGGCACCACGGTGGGCCTCGTCCTCTCGGAAAAAGGAGGCTAAATTGGAACGAAAGCTCTTGGTCGTAGACGATATACCTGCAGTGAAAGACTTCATCTTCGATGCGCTCAAACAAGAGTACGACGTCACGGGCGTGAACAGCGGTAATGAAGCGCTGGAGAGTCTGGCGTCGGCCTCTTACGACATGGTCATTACCGACATCGACGTCCGCGACATGAGCGGAGAAGAACTCATCGGCCGCATAAAAGAGCGGTGTCCGGATATTCCCGTCGTGGCGGTGACGGCTTTCGGTAGCGTGGAAAACGCCAACCAGCTAATGAATCTGGGGGCATTTGACTACGTCGAAAAGCCGTTTACGATCAAGAGACTCAAGCACGTCGTCGAGAAAACGCTAAAATTTACTTCTCTCGAGAATGAGAATAGAGAGTTGCAAAAGAGACTCGGTAGTCGATATCACTCGGTGCGTCTGGTGGGCAATTCAGTTCAAATGCAGCACGTGCATGAAAAGATCCGGCTGGTGGCAGATACAAACGCTTCCATTTTGATCTCCGGCGAAAACGGGGTCGGCAAAAAATTGACCGCGCAAGAAATTCACCGGCTGAGCGGTCGCTCGGACCATCCGCTGGTCAAGGTCAATTGCGGTTCATTGCCGGCGTCGGTACTGGAGACGGAGTTATTTGGATACGAGAGGAGCACACTCACCGGATCGGTGCCGGACAAGCGGGGAATGTTCGAGCAGGCGAACGGCGGCACCATCCTCCTGAACGATATTGGTCTTCTGGAGAACACGATGCAGACGAAATTGCTCAGGGTCATCCAAGAGGGGGAGTTTCAGCGAATCGGAGGGACGCAACAGATCAAAGTGGATGTACGCGTCATTGCCACGACAAATCGAAACCTCAAGGAGGAGATCGTCAAAGGGCGCTTTCGCGAAGATTTGTACTACAAATTGGCGGTCGTTCCGTTGGACATCCCGCCACTGCGGGAGCGACGAGAAGATATCCCGCTGTTGATCAAAAACTTCGTCGACCTGTTCGCGGCGGAGAGCGGTCATCAACCGGTGAAGCTGACGGAAGCGGCCGTAGAAAAGTTGACGGGCGCTTATTGGAAGGGAAACGTTCAACAACTAGAAAATATAATTGAACGGGCAACTCTGTTGCGAAGCGGGGCGACGCTTGACTCGGACTACTTTCAATTTGAAAACGACAGGGAAGAGCAACTGTCCCGGGTGGAAAACGCGTTTCGATTTGGTACCATCCGAGAGATGGAAAAACTAATGATTCTCGACCGCCTCAAGGACAACGAGAACAATCGGACGCGTTCGGCGGAGACGCTGGACATCAGCGTTCGTACGCTGCGAAACAAGCTGAACGAGTACAACGTGCCCAAAAAGCACCAGCAGAGTTTGCCGAAGTAACGTTCTACGAAAAATCGGCTCTTAGGCAGAATCCAATCCATGTTGTTCCGGAGGGGTGTCACGGGACGCCCCGGAACGCGTGGGTTGGATTCTTTTTGTTAACTCCAATAGGCGAGGGCAGGTCGGCGGCCGTATAGACCGTGACCAAGCGGGTCGCGAGAGAAGGGAGTTGACAGTATGTCAGGTGGTGGGTAGATTCTTGGTGGGTGAAAGCGCTTGAAATCCAATCAACTACATATGGTTGTATTGTGCGGCGATGGCGAATTGCGACAGATTGTCGAGTCGCTACAGGGCGATGATGACTGGCGGATCGACATAGTGGACGGGGCATCCGGCTTCATTTCAACCCTGAGCCATCGAAGCAACATCGTCTTGATCGACGAGACCGTGACCGGTCCTGGGTACATTTCCCTGGTCAAACGCGCGCGTCGCGACGTCCCCGCAGTCGACGTAACCGTGGTAGGTGGACCCAAATCCGACGACGTACTCATCAAAGAAAGGCGTGAAGGCGTCGATCAGTACCACGGGAGACCCATCGACGACGCCGTTTTGGCTACCGTGCTCAAACATCGCATGCGTTTCGTCGAGCTCAAATCGCGAGCAGGGATCATTGGCCGATCGCTCGAGATGGAAGAGATCGTCGAGACGACTTTGCAGGTGGCGCCGACCGAGGTGCCGATTCTCATCGAAGGCGAAAGCGGGACGGGCAAGGACGTCATTGCCCGTGCAGTTCACCTGGCCAGCCGCCGACAAGAACGGCCGTTCGAAGCGATCAATTGTGGGGCCGTCGCCGAAGGAGTTTTGGAGAGTGAACTTTTCGGGCACGAGAAAGGGGCGTTCACGGGGGCCGTCGCCAGACGGGCGGGAATGTTCGAGCGCGCGCACGGCGGCACTATCTTTTTGGACGAGGTGGGGGAAACCAGCGCCACCATGCAAGTCAAATTACTGCGGGTGGTGGAGTCCGGCGAGTTTCTGCGAGTGGGGGGCGTTGAGACGATACGCGTCGACGTGCGTGTGATCGCCGCCACGAACAAAAAGCTGGGAGATGCCGTGCGGGAGGGAAATTTCCGACAGGACTTGTACTATCGATTGAAAGGTATCAACCTCTACCTGCCGCCGCTGCGGAGCCGGAGAGAAGACATTCCGATCCTGCTGCACTACTTCCTCGCCCAGTCGAACAAACGGCACCATAAGTCCGTCCGAGGTTTCGAACCCGGCGCGCAGCACGAACTACTAGAGTACACCTGGCCGGGGAATATCAGAGAATTAAAGAACACCGTTGACACCTTGGTTGTGCTCTCCGGTGGTCCGCGGATTCAGGAGTCGGCGGTGGCCGCGCAACTCTCGGAGGCCACCGGGAGGGACGGGCGTGGAACCGCCGATCAGCGCCTTCTCCCTGTCGCTTTGCACCGCACCAAAGACGAAGCAGAGCGCGAGATGATTTACGCGTCCATTTTGGCCCTTCACCGCGACGTAAGGGAGATCCTTGGCTTGCTGGGGGATCGCGGGCGTCCTAGCCCGTGGGAAGGGCTAAAAGAGGTCCATACCGAGTCGTACGGCGATGGCGAGGTAGGGGGTGCGAGTCTCGCTCAGATGGAGCGCGCGGCGATTCGCGAGGCGCTCAATCGATTTGCGGGAAATCGCCGTAAAGCAGCCGATTCACTGGGGATCTCGGAAAGGACCCTGTACCGGAAAATCAAGGAATACGGTCTGGTATAGTGAAATATCGCTTGGATTTGGGGTCTAGGACTTGCTATACTTTAGCCGAACAGTCGCGAGAGCGCGGCTTGGATGACCCCAATGGAACCGGCCCCTGTTGACCCCCCCTGTGAGCAACGTATCGACGAATTTGCTAACGTAAGTGTTTACCATTTTTAAAGATAAACGCAAAGGGGTTAGAATGCGTTCTTCGATGGTTGCTGTCTGCTTTCTGTGTGTGATGGCGTCTCTACCCACCGGCGTCATGGCGACCAAGTACGCCGGTGAATTCATGGCCATCGGCGGTGGTGCCAGGGCTCTGGGTATGGGTGGCGCGTTTACGGCGGTTGCCGCCGATGCCTCGACGGTTTACTGGAATCCTGCGGGTGTTTCGGGCCTACAAGGGCGCCAGGCGCTGGCGATGCATTCGGAACGCTTCGGCGACCTGGTAAACTACAATTTCGCCTCCTACATGCAGCCTACCGGACTATTGTCGAAAGAACGCGAAGCGGGATTTGGCTTTGCGCTGCAGCATCTAGGAATCGACGACATCGTCATCTCCAATCATCTCGGTTTCTTCGACCAGAACCAGAACGGGATCTTCGAGCCGGAATTGGGCGAGTACCTCACGATTGACGGACGGGAAATTGAAGAAGGGGAGATCCGCAACCTGCCGAAGGAGTCGGACAACAGTTTTGCGTTTCTCAGTACTTTTGCGTTCAATACGGGCTACGGCCGGCTGGGTGGCACGCTCAAACTGATTTACACGAATTCTATCGCGGGGAACACGAGCACGGGCATCGGAATTGACATTGGCTACCTTTACCAAAATCTGTTGGTAAATAATTTGAACTTCGGATTGAAGCTCCAAGACGCGACGGGCACCTACCTGAGCTGGAGCTCGGGAACGAATGAGTATATTTTTCCGGCGGTCAAGGTCGGGGCGGCTTACAAGATCGTGTCGAAATCGCTGAACGGTGCCTTGCTTCTCGCAGTCGACTCTGACTTCTACTTCGATAACCGACGCACGGCGTCGCAGCTCTGGGTCGGCCGCACGAGCGCGGACATACACGGGGGTGCGGAACTGAGCTTTCAAGAGAAGGTAATGGTCCGGGGCGGCGTGGACTCGGGCAACTGGACGGCGGGCGCGGGTTTTCTGGTCAGCGTCCTGGGATTTGACTACGCTTACCTCCACCACGATGATTTCGACGCCACCCACCGCGTCTCCGTCCTCGTCAA
>CBDVBX010000084.1:0-13461 GCA_965372335.1 uncultured bacterium
TGCGCGCCGTCGTCGGTGGCGGGGATGCCGTCGGGATCGATGATCCACTCCATACCGCCCGCAACCTGGGCGAACGAACCGCTGCCGCCCGGGATGACCAGGCCGTGCATCAGGCTGGCGCCGGGCGCCACGCCGATGTCGTACCCGCTGGCGTTGCCGCCGACCATCGTGCCGGAGGTATGTGTGCCGTGTTCGTCGCTATCGTGCGGAACGGTCCCGGGGATCATGTTCCCGTTGCCGTCGAACTCGGCCCAGCCGCCGGGGTAAGTGGGATCACCGGGGCTGTTGTTGATCATCTTGCCCGCGAGGTCGGGGTGGCTGATGTCAACGCCGGTGTCCAGTCCGCCGACGCGAACGCCGGTACCGTTGAAACCGTACGTACTCCATACGTTCTTGGCCCCGATGAAGCCGACGTGATCCCACAGCTGCGACTGACTCTGCATGGCCGCGCCTTGCGGGCCGTTCATTTCGCGCTGGGGACGTGGCGGTAAGGTGACGGTGTAGTTTTCGAAGACTAACAAGACGTCCCGGCGATTGGCGATTTCGGTGATCACGTCTTTGGTCGCCTGTACCAGAACGAGGTTGTCTATCCAGAACTGCCGGATCACACCGATCTTGCCGATCTTCTCCGGAGCATTGAGCGAATTTACAAGATTTGCCTGCGACCGCGCTGCGGTCTGGCGAAGCGCCGTAAATACGGGCGCGCGTTGTCCCTCGATGCCCTGAAAGCTCGCCTGGTCCGCCATCTTGACGATGACGGTAACGAGCTCATTGGGTCCCGCCTGGTCGACCATATCGCGGACCACCGCCGACACCTTTTCGGTGTTGAGGGCGTTCTCCTGCGCAATCTGCGACTGCGGAACGAGGAACAACAGTGCCAGGAATACCGCGGCGGCCGAAATCAAATTCCTTTTCGATAACATGATTGGCCTCTTTCGTTTGTGTGCTGACCAGGTGTGCTACTGCTTCGCAGCTTTCTTGGTCATCACCATGTAACTGACGCGGTAATCCTCGATCTCGCCAAAGAGTTGTTCGCCGTCGGGGCTCACGTCGCCATCGTCGTATGCGATCGTGCCGCGGGCCCAGAAGTGTCGAATCTCTTTGTTCTTCATGTGGTCCCACCACGCGTTGGGCGACACGATTTCGTTGATGTCGGGCACCCAGAACGCGGTTAGGTAGTAAAAGCACATGGTCTCGTCACCTGTCGGCAGGTACTGTCCGATATCGATATTCGAACGGAGGACGAGTTCATTTTTGTCCCACATCTCGTCTTGATCCCAGTCGATCCACATCGACAGCGTCAAGTCCTCGTCGAACTCGCTGGCCATGCGGGCGTCTGCGTTGGGGACTATTATCTTCCAGAGAACCAGGGCCTTCTTGTTTTTGACCCAGTGTTTCGCCAGATTGATGAATAAGATTCCGTCCATTTCGACGTTGGATGCGCCGAGATGCTCGTAATCTGGTTCCCAAAGACTGATTTGGGGGTAGGGTGCGGGTGCCGGTCCCTTGTCGGTATCGCAAAACTTCGCGATGCCGGTTAGGAACGCGACTTCTCCTTTGGTCGTGAATCTGCCGATGTCAACTTCGCCGACAACGGAGTCGTCGTACAGATAGACGTCGCCGCCGTACGCTGGCATGGCAGATAGCACGATCGCCAGAAGAAACGTCACTACTGACATCCTCCTGATCATTACTATTCCTCCTGTGATGAATAGGATGCCCTGAGGGCACTTCGCCCTCGGTCGATTTAGTGTGTTTTGCCCTTAGATAAAAGAAACGATGACAAACAAAACGGCCCGGACAACATCAAACACGAAGTGTTTGGTTGCCGGGCGTCTCGTCTCCAACCGGTAAGGCCCCACGATCAAATATCAACAGGCGTGGGTGCGTGAACAGTGATGTAAGTTGAGCATTGGGGCTATGCGCGGCAAACGCAGTGTTTTGCCGCAGGATCGAGCCACCGGGTGAACTGCCGTCTGTCGCGCGCATCGGCGGTTTCCTAAGCCTGTTGGGGTCTTGAGGAGAGATCCACCCCTGAGTTTCAAAGACGCGGTCCGGATGGTTGATCCGGACGCCTTCTCGGGAACCACTCCCCTTCTCGGCCAGTTTTGGTTTACCATAAAAGGAGTCAATAGTCAAGAATTTTGGAGCTTCGTGGTGTGGTAAATCAATCCGCTTGCCGGCGGGCTTGGCCGCCTCGTTTACTCGCCAGAAGCGCCCCGACGATCGAAAATAACATCCGGTTTCCAGAAATGGTCATATGAAATGAACTGTTAATGTGTGAGTGGATGCTCAGAGGGCCGGCCCCTCGGGCGGGCCCATAAATACTCTGTGAATTATGTGAAATAGTGCAGTATGCACCACATCCGACGGCGCAGAACGCGAGGCGCGACTCGCCTGTTGCGTCGGTGAGCCACGACGCGTACAATGTTTGCGGGCAACAGTTTTAACGAAAGGAGACCCATGCACTCTGTCATCACCACCGTAACGCTCAAGCCGGATTCCATCGATCCCCTGGCAAAAATGTTCGAGGATACCTACATCGAACTGGTCAAAGTAGAAGAGCACTGGCTTAGCGCAACATTTACGGCCAATCGGGAAACGAATACTATCACCGTGATAACCTTGTGGACCAGTGACGAAGACTACATGAACTTTCGACATACGGATCGATTTCAGAAAACATTTGCCAAGTTTATGGAGTATTTCGCTGCGCAACCAATCGTTAGCGTCAACGAGGTGCTCTACTCCACCGAGCGTTGACGCCGGTGCGTTGCAGCGGGCGTCACCACATCTGTATATCTCTGACCGATGTAGGGTAGAAATTTTATTGTTGTTACCGCTTTGGCGTGTGGTAATATCGCCCGATTGCCAGACCCCGTCCTGTATCGACACGCGCCGGGCGACGAGCCGCAGGGTGGGTGTTACGCGGATTCGTTGACGCAGCAACGACAAAAAGGAGTTTTTTCATGAGGAATAAAGTCGCATTGATCATGATTTGTGCCGTACTGGTTGCCTCTCTGTCGCCGGTGGCGGCGTCGGCGCAGGAGTGGCTTTTGGATATTTACGGCGGATGGAGCTACTCGAATTTGACCGGTGGCTCATCGAGCCTGCTGGGAGGCGACTACAAGAGCGGATTCGGCGGCGGTGTGAGTGGCGAGCTAAAGCTCAACGAGGATTGGGGTTGGGAGTTCGGTCTTTGGTACATCCAGAAGGGAACCCAGGGTGTATGGGGGACGGGTTCGACCAACAACGGGTTTTTGCCAGATCAGAATGACACTTTCGACGGCACCGTTTCGCTGGACTACATCGAGTTGCCAATTCTGGTAAATGTGTATTTCCCAGTGGGCGAAACGGCGAATATCCGGGGCTACATCGGCCCGGCGTTTGCGTTTCTAGTCCGGTCGGAGGCCAACGGTAAGCTCAACGGCACCGATGAAACCATTGACATCAGTGACGATATCGACGATGCGGACATTACCTTTATGATCGGTGCCGGCGGTCAATGGGACGTTGGGCGCGTTAACGTCCTTCTGGACTTCAGGTGGGATATCGGAACGACGAACATTTCCAAAGTGCCAGACACCCAGTTGCGGACGAGCACGTTACTGGTGACTGCTGGTATCGGTATTCCGCTCACCAAATAGTAGTCGACGGGAAGAGTCGACTACATTGCAGGCCGAACATTTCCGGCTCGGCGACGAGAATACCCACCTCACCCCCCGCGAGAAAAGCGGGGGGTGATTGTTTTTGGTAGCGTGTGTAATGGGTAGCAGAAAAACGCGACACGTGTGGGTCAGCCGATCTCCAACATCCGGTCGACCGATTTCTTCGCCCGGACTCGGATGTCCTCAGGTACCTCGATCACGTAGCGATTGTGCTTCAAAGCGTTCAGCGTGTCCTCCAAAGTGATTTCGTTCATATGCGGACAACGAATGCTGCAGAGTCGTACCATTTCTTTGTCCGGGTTTTCCGCGACAATGTTGTCGCCCATACTACATTCGGTCAACAGCAGGTAACTGGGCGCCTTTGCATCTTTGACGTATTGAATCATCTTCGAAGTGCTTCCGGAGAAATCTGACGCAGCCACCACCTCGACGCTACACTCGGGGTGGGCCAACACTAAAACATCGGGGAACTGCTTGCGTACATTTTTTATGTCCTCGACGGTAAACTGCTCGTGTACCTCACACCTGCCCTGCCAACCGATGATGTCGTACTCCAAGTTTTCGGGAGCCTGAGATTGTGCTTTGGGAACATGCGTGGGAAAGATGATTCGTTTGCCGGTCTCTCGGGCGACGTTTTTGGCCAGGTATTCGTCGGGCAAAAAGATCACACGATCGGAGTCCACGGATTCCACTACCTTGGCGGCGTTACCCGATGTGCAGCAGATATCGGTCTCAGCTTTTACATCGGCGTACGTGTTGACGTACGTAATCACCGGAATGCCGGGGTACCTTTTGCGCAAGTTTCGGACGTCTTCGGCGGTGATGCTCTCGGCCAGTGAACAGCCGGCCTTTTTGGCGGGCAGCAGTACCGTTCTGCTGGGATTCAGTATCTTGGCTGTCTCGGCCATAAACCGCACGCCACAAAAGATGATGGGATCCTTGACTGTATCGGCCGCTCGGCGCGCGAGTTCGAGCGAGTCGCCCACGATATCGGTAACGGTGTGATAAAGCGCAGGCTCCATATAGTTATGCCCCAGGATCACGGCGCCCCGCTCCGCCTTGAGCTTGTTGATCTCGTAAACGAGTTCGGCTTTGTACTTGAGTTCGAAATCGGGAACGACCTTGGATAGTTTTTCTTTCATTCGTTCGTACGTTTGTTCAACACTTGACGCCGCGATGCTCATGATGGCTCCGTATTTGTTGAAATGTTTTTGTTGTGCGTTCCGACGCGAGCACGGATCTCCTTTTCCAGTTCGCCGATCATTTCATCTTCTTTGACTTTGCGGACGATCTGTCCGTCGACATAGATAAGTCCTTCACCGTCACCGCCGGCGATGCCGAAATCAGCCCCGGCCGCCTCTCCAGGCCCGTTGACGGCACACCCCATCACAGCGACAGTGATCGGCGCCCCGAGGTCGGCGATTCGCCGTTCGACCTCTTCGGCAATTGTAATCAGGTCGAGACGATTACGCGCGCAGGTGGGACACGAAATCACCCGAGGCATGTTAGAACGAAGTCCCAGCGCTTGCAGTATTTTTTGGGCGACCTTTACCTCGTCGACCACGTCGGCCGTCAGGGAGACGCGCATGGTGTCTCCGATTCCCTCGTTTAGCAGGATTCCCAATCCCACGGAAGAGTGGACTGTGCCGCTTAGTCCAGGTCCGGCTTCGGTAATACCGATGTGTAACGGATAGTCGGATTGCCGCGCAAATTGTCGATACGCCTCGACGGCCAGCGGAACGTGCGACGCTTTCATCGACACAATGATGTTGAAGAACTCGTGGTCCTCGAGTATCGCGGTGTGGCGGAACGCGCTCTCCACCATCGCTTCCGGTGTGGGATACCCGTATTTCTCGAGCAGGTCTTTTTCCAGCGATCCCGCGTTGACACCTATCCGGATCGGAATCCCGTATTCTCTGGCCTTGTGAACGATCGCCTCGACGCGCTTACGATCGCCGATGTTACCCGGGTTGATGCGGAGTTTGGCAATGCCGGTGCCGGCTACCTCGACGGCCATTCGGTAGTTGAAGTGGATGTCCGCCACGATAGGCACGTTGACCCGCCGAACGATTCGTTCGGTCGCGCGAACGCTTTCGATATCGGGGACGCTGATGCGCGCGATGTCGACGCCGGCATCTTCCATACGCTTGATTTCGTCGACCGTCGCGTCGACGTCGGTGGTGGGTGTGGTGGTCATCGACTGCACCGAGATCGGCGCGCCGCCGCCCACCGGGACGTTGCCCACCATTACCCTTCGGGTTGTGTGGTTGTGACGATGAGTCTCGCGCACTCCGTTCCCGCTGGTCGTCTCTTGATTTTGCGGCGAATTCTCCACGCTAATTCGGACCACCCGAGTATAACTTGCTTCCAAGACAAGAAGTCCGGAGAGACCGCTGCGGCCGTGCCGCGCGGCTCTCCCTCCGTTTCTGATTCATCCGGAATATACCAAAACCGACTTCCCGGCACAACCCCCACCGGGTGGGGCCCGGGTACCGCATCATTACTAAAGGACAAACGGTTATGGGTTGCGGTCGCACAGGCCGCGGCGGATTTCGGACAAGTAGGACAATGCGGGGAGCGTACGCGCACCCCACCAGGTGAGAAAACTCCCCTCGAGGAGCACCACCCGGCAACCCGGAACCGATTTCCAAATCGCCGACTGGACCTCGTCTTTGTGCTGCTCCTCGAATTCGAACGGTTCGTTAGGCAGCAGGACGACCTCTGGTTCGCGTTCGGCCAGCGTCTCGAGGGTCGTTTCGGGGTAACGGCCGTCGTCCTCACCAAACACGTTGATCAGCCCAAATCGGCCGAGCAGGTCGCCGGCATACGTGTCGTGCCCGACCGCCATCCATGGGTCGCGCCAGATCAAGCAGGCCGTGTGGAAATAGGGATCCGATTTTCGGCGGGCGCCGTCGAGGAGGAATTCGCACGTCTCGATCAGTTCTCCGGCGTGCTCGGAAACGGCCAAAATCTGTCCAAGATCCTTAATGGTTTTGAGGGCGTCAAAAACAGTGCGTGGATACGTCAAAAAAACGGGTATGTAACGCCGGAGTTCCGCCACGTGCCGTTCGCGGTTTTCCTCGTGGTTGGCCAACACCAGATCCGGCTCGAGCTCTAATATCTTCTGAATGTAGGGGTTTTTGGTCCCGCGGACCTTGGGGATGGACTTGACGACGTCCTCGGGATGGATGCACCACTCGGTCACGCCCACCAGCGAGACGATTCGTCGCGGGGGCGCGGCGAATTCATGAATGGTACCCACGTCGTCCCTGACTCTTATCGTTCCCATGTCGGCTGTGTTATATTCCCTTTTGAATGAGTATACGCGGTGACACACCTGTTTCAACCCAGTTTGTTTGGCCGTCATGACGGAAATCGAAGCACACGACCACCTCAAGGATCAAATCGACCACTTTCCGCGGGATCCCGGCGTCTACCTGTTCAAGGACGGGGCCGGTAAGGTAATTTACGTGGGGAAGGCCAAGGACTTACGCGCCAGGGCTCGCAACTATCTACGAGACGGGGCCGACGGCCGCTACCACATTCAGTTTTTGCTCGCCAGGGCAAAAGACATCGAGTACATCGTCACCGCAACCGAACAGGAAGCGCTGATCCTGGAGAACAACCTCATCAAAAAGTACCGGCCCCGGTACAACATATTTCTCAAGGACGACAAAACCTACGTCAACCTGCGACTCAACGTCGATCACCCGTATCCGCGGCTCACCGTCGTACGTCGGCCAAAGCGCGACAAAGCGCAGTACTTCGGTCCATTCGCCTCCGCTGGATCGGTGCGACAAACCCTGCGCACGATCGGGCGCATTTTCCCGATGCGAACCTGCACCGACGCGGAACTCAAGCGTCGAAACCGCCCGTGCCTTTACTACCACATCGAACGCTGCCCCGGGCCGTGCGTCGGTCTGGTCGACCCGCAGGCCTACGCCGAGACCGTGCACAGAGTGAAGATGTTCCTCAAAGGAAAAGGGGCTGAGCTGATCAAGTCGCTGCGCGACAAGATGGAGCTGCTTTCGGCCGAGCGGAGGTTTGAACAGGCCGCGGCGGTGCGCGACCAGCTGTTTTCCATACAACGAACCATCGAAAAACAACGCATCACTTCTCCTCAACGGGTTGATCGCGATGCGTTCGCCGCCTGGCGAGACAAAGAGAAGATCGTCATTCAAAAACTGTCGGTCCGCGGCGGCGAGGTATGTGGCGGTCAAATGTTCAGTTTTGACAATGCGGTTTTGCCGACACCCGTACACCTGGCGTCGTTCATAAATCAGTACTACCAAGGTGGTGCGATCATCCCCGGAGAGATCCTTTTGACGGAAGAAATCCCAGAGCGGAAATCTTTGGCGGCGTTTTTGACGGAACGCGCCGAACGGACGGTCCGTATTGTGTGTCCCGAGCGCGGCGAGCGACGCACCCTGGTAGAGATGGCGTTGAAGAACGCCCGCAGCGCCTTCGATGATTACGGGGCTTCGCAGCGAAACAGCGAACTGCTCGAAGATTTGCAGGAGCTTCTTGGGCTTCGGCACTATCCCCGGCGGATCGAGTGTTACGATATTTCAAACATCCACGGGACCGACGCCGTGGGATCAGGAGTGACTTTCATCGACGCGGAGCCGTCGAAGGCGCACTACCGACACTACAATATACGCACGGTCACGGGCTCCGACGACTACGCGATGATGCGCGAGGTGCTCGAGCGAAGGCTCTCGCGCGGCATCAACGAGGGAGACCTGCCCGACCTGGTTGTGGTCGACGGCGGCCGCGGACAGCTCAACGTCGCCATCGAGGTCCTCGATCGCCTGGGCACAGAAGATGTGGATGTCGTCGGTATCGCCAAGGTCCGCACGGCCAACGGCAAGCGGCGGATCCAAGGTAGGGAGAAGATCCACGTGCCGCGCATGCGCGAACCGCTTCTACTCGAGGGCAACTCCACAGCGCTGTATTTGCTCCAGCGGGTACGCGACGAAGCCCACCGGTTTGCCATCTTGCACCATAAGCAGCTCCGCAGCAAGAGATTAGACCATTCTGCCCTGGACGAAATACCGGGGGTCGGACCGGTCCTGAAGCGGCGTCTTTTGGAGGAATTCGGGAGTGTTGCCCGGATCCGTAAAACGCCCGTGGAGACCCTGGCAGGGGTCCGAGGGGTGTCGCAGAGGCTGGCGCAAGCGTTAAAAGACGCCTTGACTTGAGGTTGCGAGTGCCGTCGGAGGTCGTGTAACCGCTTGACAATTTGTACTTCAGATCTTATGATAAATGCGTACCGGATAATCGCCCCTGTACGACGGAGGGCACGCCTTCCGAACCGATACCCCCCACCAGAAGAACAACAATTATGCAGCAATAAGATGGCCCGCCGGGTCGACCAGGAGGTTTACATTTGAAATCCTTCACCCGATTTATTGGTTTCGCGTTGATCATGACCGTGTTCGTCGTGCTGGCTTGCGACGAAGATAACGGCGTGGAGCCGCCGGCTCCGGCGCCACAAATCAACGTAGTGTATGCATTCACAAAGAACTCGAATCCCGCCGACACACTCACGGGGCTGCAAAGCAACGACGTCTATGACGTCATGGTCGACAGCAGAGACCGGACATGGGTCGCCTCGAACGCCGGCGTGTCGCGTTACATCGGGAGAACCGGCGACGGCGTATTCAATCGAAACAACGTCTTGCCAAATCCAAAGTGCCGGACGCTGTTCGAACATAACGATAAACTCTGGGTCGGCACGTGGGGTGGCGGCGTTGGCGTGTACGACATCGCGGCCGACGCGTGGTCACAACTGACGGTGGACAGCGGGTTGGTCAACGGCTTGGTCTCCGACATCAAGGCAGACGGAGACGATATTTATTTCGCGACCAGCGACAACGTCAGCATCTACAAAGACGACGATCAGCTACCGATGAACCAGAGGTGGTCGGAGTACACAACGGACGACGGGCTCTTGACCCCGGTGGTATCGACAATCGAAATCGCGAACACCCGCACCAGAGGAAAGGAAATCTGGTACGGACCGCGAATGGAGGAGTTGATTCTCCCGGGTGACGTGGACAAATTCGGGATTACGGTAAAGAGAGAGGGTTTGTCTCTACCGATACATTACACGGTTGTCAACTCTGGTCTATTGGAACCCAACGTCAACGATATTTTCTATGACGATGTCACCGAGTTATTCTGGGTCGCTTTCTCGACTTTGGGTCTGGCTTCTGTCGATGTTGATGGCAGTACTTGGACGTATTACTCGATGGTGCAAGGACTGCCGAGCGACGTCGTGTATTCGATTACGACGGTTGATGGCGTTATCTGGGTTGGTACCCAGGGGGGGGTGGCGAGGATGCTGTCGGACGGGAGGTTTCGCGGTTATGGTCGCTCGGGCGGTCTACCCGGAGACCGTGTCAGGCGCGTTTATAGTAATAGCGCCACAGTGCTTTGGTCTGGTTACATAGACCACGGGGCGGCATTACTCGATCCGGGCAGCGCAAAATAACCCGTCAGGCCGGCGCCGACCTACGGCTTTTACATAAAGCAAAGGGCACGGTTTTGAAACCGTGCCCTTTTTAGTGCCGATTGAAAGCTCCAGTGTTATTTGACCTCGAGGAACTTCGGAAAGCGTGTCAGATTTTTGATGCCCGTTTTCGTCACCAGCACGGTATCCTCGATGCGCATCCCACCGATGGGGTAGTAATATAGGCCTGGTTCTACCGTAACGACCATCCCGTTTATCAACACTTGATCATTTATCGCGATACGCGGAGGCTCGTGAATTTCCAGCCCCAGACCGTGGCCGGTCCCATGGAAGAATCCTTGCATGCGGCCGCCGAACTTCCCAGTCTTGAAACCGCGTTTCTCGAACAAATCGAGGATCGCCTGGTGGATCGCACGGGTTTTGACGCCGTGGCGGATCATCTTCAGCCCCAACGCCTGGCCGGCTTTTACCGCAGCGTACATCTTCGCGACTTCTTCGGGAGCTTTGCCTTTTACAACGGTTCGCGTTATGTCTGCGAAGTAGCCGGATTTCTCGGAACGGGGAAAGACATCGAATATCAGTGGCTGGTGTGCGCGGACGGGGCCCGAACCCACGTCGTGGGGGTCGCAACCGTGCACGCCCGGAGCGACTATAGTGTGGGCGGGAATGCAACCCAAATCGAAAATGACGCCGTTGATCACTTCGCGAAGCTTTTCGGCGGTCAGCTTTTTGTTGCGGTAGTATACCCATCCATTGCGAATTGAGCTCTTGCGAACGACGTCTATCGCGGCGCCGAGTCCTTTTTCGGTGGCCCGCATCGCTTTTCGGATCGCGTCTATCTCGGAAGCGTTTTTATAAAGCCGTTCGGGATAGAAAGGATCAGAAACGACACTCACACGGATTCCGTTCATGCGCAGGCGGTCCGCTACGCCGACGCGAAAGTCTTCAGGTACCCGAACGCCACGAATCTTGAGGTCGCGAAGCACGACCGTGATAATGTCGGCTGGGCTCGGCAACTTGCCAAACCGAGATTCGGCAAGTTGTGTGTACTTGGTTAGTGACAGCACGCGGTGGGCGTTCGAGGTGGTCCGAGCGCGGTCGATCTCGAGATCGCTCATGACATAGATCCTCCGCCCAGTAGCCGTTCGAATGAAGATAAAAGGATCGGGACAGAAAAAGCCCGTCGCGTAGAGCATATTGGCGTTGGATTCGGTTGCGGCGTACAGCAAAATGTTTTTGTTTTTCGTCTTAGATTTTGCTCTCATAGGGATTCCTTTTTGGGTCGAGGGGTGGGATCAAAGACCAGTCGCCGTTTATCATCGCAAGGAATTCGCGCTTTTGTAAAGCACAATCACCCTCGATTCTGGGATCAGCGATGAAGTACTTGAAATCGAGTTAGATTCGACGTATTTTCCTTCGGAGGTCGCGAACCCTCATCACCTCCAGAATTTCAAACTTCAATGATTGGAAAAAAACCAGATGATCCAGGAGAAGTTGATCGATCTCCATATGCATTCGACTTATTCCGATGGTCAGCTTCCCCCGGCTGAACTGGTGAACATGGCGGTCGAAAAGGGTCTGGCCGCGATCGCCCTGGCTGACCACGATTGCCTCGATGGCGTAGACGAATACGTGGAAGCGGCCAACAAGGCCGGCCTGGAATCGATAACCGGTGTGGAACTCAGTTGTATCTACCGGGGACGCGACCTGCACATACTCGGTTACGGCGTGGACACCGGCGAGGAAACGTTTCAGCATATGCTCACGCAATTTCGCGACACGCGTAAGAACCGGGGACTCAAGATAATCGAGAAACTAGCCGCCCATGGGGTACACATCGAGGCTGAGACAATCTTGAAAAAGGCCGGCGATGGAGCACTGGGAAGGCCTCATATTGCCGGAGCGTTGGTCGAGGGCGGCTACGTCAAAGATTTCAACGAAGCATTCGAAAAGTACATTGGCGAAGACTGCCCGGCGTACGTCGACAAGTTCAAGATGAGTCCGGAGGAAGCGATACGTTATATCAACGGAGCAGGCGGTCTCGCGTTTGTGGCTCACCCGGGATTCTACCTCGACGACGAGGACGCTTTTTGTCAACTGTTGGATTCCGGTTTCGATGGAATCGAAGTGTTCCACTCCAAACACAATGCGGGAACGGTCTCCAAGCTGGTAGCGATCGCGGAAGATCGAGGGCTCCTCAAATCGGGCGGTTCAGATTTCCACGGCTTCGCCCGCAGGGACAACCTCGGTGTGCCGAGTGTTCCCTTCGAGTTCTACGAAAAGATTGTTGAGCGGTTGGAATCTCGAACGGCTTGACGGGACCCGCGCGTGGTCACTTCGGCATCACACGGTATTTGAGAAACAACTCATCCCCGAGTCTCTTTGACGAAATCAAACGTAAACGCAGGTGGTTCGCGGCAAGGAATCCTCTGCCGTCGAGAATGGTGGGAGCCGCGGCCCCGCCGATGAGCCGAGGCGTCAGCGTGACGAAGATATCGTCAACGACGCCTTCTTCCAAGAACGCGAAATGAACTTCACCCCCACCCTCGAGTAACACTTTTTTTATCCGTCGTTGTCGCAGGTTCTCCAGGACATCGCTTGGGGAAAGTGTTCTTTTTGGCAGGACGACGACCTCGACCAACTTCGAAAACTTTTTTATTCGCTCGGGCGGGGCAGCGCGGGTGGTGAATATAATTTTTTCGGTCGCCGCGTGTCTGAAAATAGGTCTGGTCAACGGCACGTCGAGCTTGCGGCTGAGGACGACATTGATCGGATGATGTGCGAGGCCGCGGGAAACGCGTTTTTCGAGGAGGTCTTTGTGGCGCATCAATATGGGGTGCCCGTCGTGCTTTACGGTGCCGGCGCCCACTATCACGGCACCGGCTTCGGCGCGGAGCACATCCATCAAGCGGCGGTCGTGTTTGGAGCCGAGCACGATATCTTCCCGACGGTAGGTGGTGATCTTGCCGTCGAGGCTCATAGCCATGTTGACGGTCACGTGCGGTCTGGACGCTTTGCGCTTGGGCGGCATTCGGGACCTCTCGGTGTACGTGGTGCGACGACGATTTTATCCAAACAACCGCCCCCAACGCAACCCCTCTCCCTCTTTCTCCATCACTCCCACCCGCCGCTGCGGACCCTCAGAGGTTTTGGTCCGACCGACGGCGGGTTTCGCCAGCACGATAATTACGCCACGGTCTTTATGGCCGCTGCGGGTAGTCCGAAGTATGGGGCCGACCAACCGCGGGCCTTCAGTTGTCTTTGGGCGGACCGTGAGCTCCTTCTCCTCGCCGGCGCCCGCTACGCTCGGCTAACTCG
>CBDVBX010000085.1:0-13429 GCA_965372335.1 uncultured bacterium
GTTAGGGGGTGGGGGTCAGGTTTTCGAGTTTTTCGCGGGCGCGGGTTACCGCTTGCACGTCCCAGTCCGCGTCTCCCCAGTATTCCAGAAATCGGTCATAGTGCGCGGCGGCGGCCCTTTCGTTTCCCGTGGCGATTCCAGCTTCTGCTAGATGGAACAACGACTGTACGTACAGAATCGGATTCCCCCGGTAGGGAAATTCCACGCCGTAGAGCTTCTTTGCTACTTCTGCAAAAGCCCCCGCCGCATTTTCCGCGTCACCGTTCTGGAACGATGCGTAGCCTTTCAAAAACGATCTCACCCCCGGTGCCGACGGACCCGTTCCAACGCTTTTTGACAGGATTCCCAGTGCTTCGTCGTAGCCTTGCTCGCCGATGCGAGCCAGTGCGTTCATTTCGTCGAAATCGATCGCCATCATTCCCATCCACACCGCCCAGTCTTTTTTCGACTGCATCGCCATGAGTGTGCTTCGAGTGGCGCCGCGATCGCCCACTAAAACGTGTATTCGCAACGCAGCCAAGCCCATCGGGATATCGCCAAAACCCGACACCCATCGGTCGATAACCTCCTCCGCCATGTCCCCGTGTCCCAACTGGCAGAGGTAGCCGATCAGGTTTGCGGCGTAAGTCAACCCCTGTCGAACAGATCCCGCCAACATGGCGAATCGTATGGCTTCGTCGATTGCGGCCACCCCGTCGTCGAAACGTCCCGTGTGCAGATCAACGAATCCGATTCCGTCCATTCCCAATGCGCGCAGGACCGGATCGTCGAACAACAACAATTTCTCGAAACTCACTCGAGCCGCCTCGAACTCTCCATCAACCGCGTACAGATTGGCGCGCGCCAGGATCGCCGGGATGTACTTTGAATCCAAGACCAGGGCGTTGTTACAGAATTCTACTGCGCCCTGCGCGTTGCCGTTCAGAAGCTCCACCATAGCCAGTAGCGCGTATGGGTATGGCTCTTCAGCCCAGCTTCGAGCGAGATCCCTCGCCTGCTCCCGGGCGGTATCGAAATCATTTTCTACAACGGCGCAGCGGATCGACAATTCCATCACCCGTGCGGATGTCTCGCCGGCTTGCCGAAGTGTCTCCATCGCGTCGTCGATCTTACCCGCTTTGAACAATGCCAACGCGCTGTAGTAACCGGCGTTTTCCTCCGCTTTGTTTGCCCGGCTCAGGAGCGCGGCGGCCGCCGCGTATTCGCGATCCACGTACAAACTCTTCAAGCCAGCCAAAAATACGGCGTCGGCGTCACTCCGCCGATTCATCTCCGCACTTCTGACTGCTTCTCTGGCTTCGTCTTCTCTCCCAATCAGCGGGTGCGAGTAACACTCGACGAGCTTGACGTAGGTAGCGAAATTTGACGAGTCGGCGGCAAGGGCTCGTTCGAACAAATCCGTCGCCTCACGCACGTGCCACAAATTCAGGAGCTCAACTCCGGCCGTGTAAAGCTCTTCTGCCGGCGCGTCCGCGTAGTGGTCGAGGTCGATTTTGCTGGCCTGGGGCGCTGTGCTTTTCACTGCCAGCGTCGTTGCGGGGAGGCGTGAAACGGGTTGCCCCTTTTCCTCGATGGAACGCAGGAGTACCACGCAGGCCACCAGAGCGGCCAGCAGGCCCAGCAGGTACAAAAATGATTTCACTGTGACGGAATCCTCTCTTCGATCGCCTTGAGGACGTCACTCAAACGTAGGGCTCCCGGGCCGAGTCCCTCGCGGTGGCTCTTTTCCACCATCTCCAAAGCCACCTCGTTGTACGGGACCGGTATTTCGTAATTGCGACCCAGGTCTATGATCGGACCGTGGAAAAACTCGTTCTCGATGCGGTCTCGCTTCAGGTACAGATTCTGCCAGGTTGAGTTGTTCACCTTCATTCCGGTGGAGTGCCGAAGCGCCCTCGGCCGCCGAAGATCGGCGATCACTTCATCGATGGTTTGATCCTTGCCGTCGCACGATCTCGGCCGCACCTTGTGCGCCTTGAGCACCCGCCTGGCCTCTTCGAGTATGCTCACCTTTAAGTCGTGAAATTCGTTGGCGTCGTGATCGCGCGGATCGATGATCGCGTGAAATGTGCTCTGAGAATTGACTGCCAGCTTGAGCCACTTGTCGTTTGTGATGTTTCTCGACACACACGCTTTGCATCCCGCCGTCTCAAATGCTTTGACCAGCTGACGCACGAAGGCATCGCTGCCCTTTGGGTATCTCCCAATGACAATCCGCCCGAATCCCCGAAAAGACGCGTTACCCGACTGTATCATCGAACACGTCATACGGCAGACGCCGCCGTATACGACCTCGAATTTCGTTGCGAGTTTCTCTTCGTTCGAAATTCCATTTTGAAAACAAACCAGAGGAATGTCGCTAGGGGCCACCGAGGAGAGTTGTTCGATACAGGCCTCGGTGTCGTAGGACTTGGCGGTCACCAAAACAAATGTTTTATCGGAGAAATGATCAGCGGTGAGCTGGGTCGACGCTGTTAGCTGTGCAAAATAGTCTCCGGTGGTGGAACGTAACCGTAGCCCCCCGTTCTCGTCGATCGCTTTGGCGTGTTGGGCCCGACAAACCAGAAGCACATCGTGTTTCTGAAGTGCGAGGAGCCCGCCGAGTACGCTCCCCATAGCTCCGGCGCCTAGAACGACGACGTTCATCGTGAACCACCCCGAATAAACCGTTGATCTGATCTCGCCGCCGCCATGTTCCGGCGGAACGGCCCCCACCTCTTCAAGACCTCCCAAAAAATTATCGAGCATGCGACCACAAAAATCAAGACGAATAAGGAAACGGTTAACCCCCTTATAACGCTTGACAATAAGGGCCTCGGCCGATATCGTGACCGCGTCCCGGCAAACCCGCCTTTTGTATTCCCACAGAGAACCCGCGTCCAGGTCACCTTGTTCATTAGCGGAGGATTCGCCGGACGAATGCACGAGATTCTCGCAGATTTCCACTACGGCGTGCGATTCGTGGGGGGTATCGTCTGGGGGCCGCCGTTCCTCATCCTGCTCATCGGCACCGGCGTGTTCCTGACGCTGTACCTGCATTTCGTCCAGGTCCGACGGTTCAAACATAGCATCGAAATCATCAGTGGCAAGTACGATGATCCACGCGATAAAGGCGACCTCACCCACTTTCAGGCACTTTCCGCGGCGCTGTCGGCAACCATTGGTATCGGCAATATCGCGGGGGTAGCCACCGCGATTCACTACGGTGGTCCCGGCGCATTGTTTTGGATGTGGCTCGTCGCGTTCTTCGGGATGGCAACCAAAGGAGTAGAGTGCTACCTCGGTCACCGGTTTCGAGTGATCCACCCCGACGGTAGTGCGTCCGGCGGACCGATGTATTTTATCGCCAACGGTATGGGACCACGCTGGAAATGGCTGGCCGTCACGTTTGCGTTTCTGGCCGCGTTCGCCAGCTTGGGCTCCTCTAACATGGTGCAGTCTAATACGGTTAGCCAGATTTTGGCCAAGGATCTTTCTCTCCCCCCCGTGGTGACGGGCATCCTGTTGTCGATTTTCATCGGTGTGGTCATTATCGGCGGCATTCGGCGCATCGGTCATGTGGCCGCCAAACTCGTGCCCACCATGTGTGTCGCATACCTCGCCGGTGGCCTGGCGATCATTCTGATGTCCGCCGATCGTATTCCAGAAGCGATTGCGCTAATCATAAACTCGGCGTTCACGCCGCCGGCCGAGCTGGGAGGTTTCGCCGGCTCGACGTTTTTACTCACGCTCACTTGGGGCGCCAAACGCGGGCTGTTCTCGAATGAGGCGGGACAGGGATCGGCATCGATCGCGCACGCCGCCGCTAGGACCAGTGAGTCGGTGCGCGAGGGAATCGTCGCGCAAATCGGGCCATTTATCGACACGTTGGTCGTATGCACGATTACCGGGCTGGTGATCGTCGTGACGGGCGCCTGGACCGATGGTTTCGATCCCGATGGGCGGCTCTTGAACGGCGCGTCACTCACCGCATGGGCTTTCGAACACGGATTGTCGCCTCTATTCAGTGGCGGCCAATACATTATCACGGCGTGCGTACCGCTTTTCGCGTATTCCACGATGATAACCTGGTCGTACTACGGAGACCGATCGGTCACTTTCCTGTGGGGTAAACGGGCAGTTCTCCCGTATCGCGTGGTGTTCGTGTGTTTTACTACCGTCGGCGCAACCGTTGCACTGCCGCTCGCGTGGGACATGGGAGACGTTTCCAACGGTTTGATGGCGTTACCGAACCTGGTTGCGCTAATTGCCTTAGCGAGATTCGCGAGGAAGGAATACGCCGACTACTTCGAGCGCTTGGACCGGCGAACGGGTCCGCAGATCTAACGTAGTCTGGGGCGATTCGACCGGTGCGAATTACCGCTGCCGGAATACTTCGCGCCGGCGTATCTCGATCGGCCGGTTCACTCCACGTGCGCTTCAACTGTACCCTCCGATTATGTGTTCCCGGCTGCCTTGCCCGAACCCGACCCGTTCCGCGAACCTCAGAAGCCTGACTTTCCGGTGGCGACGGCGACAGCACCGATGACAACACCACCGGTTCCGCGATTCGCGGAACGGGGACCGGAATTCGCAACCGACAGCCAAACGGCGGCAGCCGTAAGCGCCCTCACAATACCCGATCCTTACCCAAACTGTGTTAGACAATCGCAAACCGGTAGTCGCTGCACGAAACATGCCTCGCGGATCTCGATTCGGACTCAGGACGCCACCAACATTGCGATCCATCCTGGGATATTTTCCGCTTCGGTGACCAGCACGAACTCACCGCTTCCCTCGTCCGTGTCGGGGTCAATTTCTTCCCAATACACTTGCACCGAGCCGAATCCAGCTTCTTCGAGCAGCTCGCGAACCTCGGGGATACTCCACAGACGCCAGTTGTACTCGAATGCTTTGTGTATTCCTCCGCCGCCGTGGAACTTGAAGTGGATGTGAAATTGTGTGAGGTGTGTTACTGGGTCGAACTTCGTCTGTTCCCAAGCGTAGGTGTAACCGACGTTACGCGTCCTGTCGGTGACTTCCATCTGCGCCTCCCACCCACCGAACATATCGAGAATCAGCAAGCCGCCTGGATTGAGCGAGCGACGCGCGTTTTCGAGATAACCTCTCAATTCGTCGCGCGTTTTGAACTCAAAGTACGAAAAGTTCAACGCCGCAACGATATCCACTTTCGGTTCGTGGACCTTGCGAACATCCTTATGGTGAAGTGAAAGCCGCCGCCGTTGTTCGAGGTCGAGTGTCGACACGTTGTTCGCCGTTGCCCACTCCAACGTGGGTTTGTCCAAATCGACTCCGACGGCAACGTTGTCCGGACGCGTGCGAACCCAGTCCGTTGACATCAACGCCGTACCGCAGAAATCCTCTTTGAGGGATTTGGGCAATCGCCCGTTCGCAAGTTCGTACACTCTGTCAAAAAACTTAATGTGTTCGCCCGGACTTTGAACCGCGTCTTCGTACAGCCGGTGAAGGTCCTTCGATATCGGCTCCACACGGCGCTTCTTCCGGTTTTTCCCCTTTCCGGATTCAGCCGCGCCCTTCGCCTTCTTTCTCGATTTGGGTTTCTTGCCCACGTGTGTTCCCACCTGTCCTTCTTGTTGTGTCGTTGCGGCTCGTTCGTCCATTTCCACTTCTCGTTCCCCCTTTATCCAATTCGATGGATTCTTCCAAGATACCGCTGCCGGCCGCCCGAATATTGCCCAATCGAAAAGCACCTGTCAAGTCGTGCATCCACTAGTGGCGCTGCCGACCGCCCTTTGCTAGGATAGTCGCATGCTCCGACGTGTCGATTGCCTGTTTATTGGGGTAGCCCTCATTTGTGCCACCTCGATCCTCGCCGATTACGCGTTTTCGACTTCAGGCCGGGAGAGTAGCGCCAACGAGGACGGGATGCGCGAGTCGACTGCCTATTCGAAGGTTGACTCGGGGGCGGTAGTTTTGAAGAGGCCGGAGACTTCGAACAGTGCCGGCGGCTCCGGCGACGATCAATATCAAACGGCGGGAGCGTTTCTCGATCGCCCCCTACGCGTACGGGTCGTTACTGCACAAGGCACGGCGGTGGCGAACCATCACGTTCGATTTGCCGTGGCGGTGACCCCTCCCGCTACCGACGGCGCTCACCTTTCCCCAGAGATCGTACGCACGGACCATCGAGGCTTCGCGGAAACCCGCTTTCGGCTGGGTTCGAACCCTGGCCTTTACCTCGTCACAGCGTCTATCCAAGAAGGCGCTCAGGTCATCGTATTCCGCGCAACCGCGCGTGATCGACGATGGGTCCTCATGCTAATCGCCGGCCTCGTGGGCGGACTGGGTATATTCCTCTACGGTCTGCGCATAATGAGTGAGGGCATGAAGAAAACGGCTGCACAACGCGTCCGTTCGATTCTCAGCACCTTCACGAACAACCGGCTGATTGCCGTCTGCGCCGGCGCATTTGTCACCGTGCTAATTCAAAGCAGCAGTGCTACCACCGTGATGTTGGTGAGTTTCGTGCGCGCCGGTTTGATGACGTTTGCCCAATCGGTGGGCATGATCCTGGGGGCGGATATCGGCACGACCGTTACCGTCCAGCTCATCGCGCTCGAATTGACGGACTACGCGCTGTTGATGATCGGCGTCGGTATCGCCATGATGCTGTTACCAAAGACAGACAAAATACGAGACGTTGGAGAGACGATTCTGGGATTCGGATTGTTGTTCTTCGGCATGCACATCATGTCGCAATCCATGGGCCCTTTACAGACATACGACGCGTTCGTCGACCTGCTCGTTTCCTTGGAAAACCCGGTACTCGGCATCCTCGTGGGCGCCGCCTTTACCGCGCTCATCCAAAGCAGCGCTGCCTTTATCGGCATCCTGATCGTGCTTGCCGCACAAGGGCTGCTCACGTTGGAAGCGGCTATCCCGTTGTTATTTGGCGCTAACATTGGCACTTGCGTCACCGCTCTGCTTGCCGGGATTGGCACCGGTCGAGAAGCAAAGCGGGTCGCGTTGGCGCACGTACTTTTCAAGTTTGCCGGCGTGGTGCTGTTCGTCGGTTGGATACCACGCTACGCCGAGCTTATTCGTTGGGTGTCACCGCCGGAAAATCCGTCGCTCACCGGGACGGCGCTCCTCGCCGAAGTGTTGCCACGTCAGATCGCCAACGCCCACACCGTGTTTAACGTCGCGCTCACTCTCGTGATGCTTCCCTTCACAAATCTGGTTGTTCGACTGGTCACGAAGTTATTACCCGATAAACCGGTGACGGTAACTGTGCCGTACCGCACGCGTTTTATCGATGATGCGCTTCTGTCAACACCGACGCTTGCCCTCAACCTAGCCAAATCCGAGGTCATGCATATGGGCCGCATCGTAGAGACGATGGTCGAAGACGTCATTCGACCATTTATCAATCGCGATGGGATGGTGGTCAACCGGTTGGACGAGGAAGAAACAAAAGTGGACTACTTGCAGGCAGAGATCCATCGGTATCTCGCCACCATTAGTCAACAACGGCTTTCCGAGGACAGAATAACGGAGACCTTCCAAATGATGTACACAGTTACCGAGCTCGAACAGATCGGTGACATCATCGCCAAAAACCTGCTGCCCCGGGCTCGCGAGTGGCTCAGCCAGGAGTTGGTGTTTTCCGAAGAAGGGCGCGCGGAACTTGTCGACTACCACCGCCGAGCCGTAAAACAACTCAGCCGGGCGTTGACCGTGTTCCAAGATGTGAATTTGGAGGCGGCGTCCCGGATGAAGAAGAAACACAAAAAGTACCGGGTGATGGTGGACCAATACATGCGTTCTCACTTCGAGCGAATCCGGCGCGACGTACCGGAGACGTTGGAGACAAGCGAGTTATACCAAGAATTGATGGAACAATTCCGGCGGATAAACAGTCATTCGACGCGAATCGCCCAAATCCTTCTAAGCCGGACAGAAGAGCTGTACGGCATCGACGACAAATCAAAGAGCCCGCCCAGGTCGCGACCGGAGCGGGCGTCTCAAGATGGTAGCCCCTAGGGGAATCGAACCCCTGTTTTATGGCTGAGAACCATACGTCCTAGTCCACTAGACGAAGGGGCCCCGAACTCGATATCGTTGTTACCGTTTGATCAGATAGATAGAATAATCACAAGCGCCGGGGCTGTCAAGCCAAAGGCGGGCGGGCGGGTGTTCGCATTGACAGGACCGAGGCGCATTTGATAGGATTCTCGAAATCTGGAGTGATTTGTTCTTTTATGACTCTAAACTGGACGCGTAGCTCATGATTTATTCGAATGCTTGTGAATACGGTATCCGGGCCATGGTCTACCTTGTCGAACGTGGCGAAGGCCGCCGCGTGCTACTCAAGGACATCGCGGAAAATGAAAATATCCCGGGGCCCTTCCTGGGCAAAGTGTTTCAAACTCTGGTCAAAGCGGGATTGCTGAGATCGGCGAAAGGTCCAGGAGGCGGTTACCAGCTCTCGGGCACCCCCGACGCCGTCAGTTTGTATGACATCTACTGTGCCATCGACGGCGGCAAAGATCTCGACGCCTGCGCGGCCGGTCTCGACGTATGCGACGACGAGCAGCGATGCCCATTGCACGAAAGTTGGAAGCCCATTCGCGAGGCGATTCAGCAATACCTGACATCCACGACGCTGAAGGACATGGCACGAGCCGTCGAAGAGAAAAAGAAGCTCGGCGGCACTGGATAACCTCTCCTTCGTTCGCCCTGTTTTGTAGACTATCCGATTCGCACGATTACAAATGTCGATGATTCGGTTTCGTGTGGCGATGGCGATTGCCTTCGCGGCGGCCGTCGCTGCTACGGCGGCCGCGCAAGTTTTGCTCCCGCCCGACGAGAGCAAAACGGTAGGTACGAACGTACCACCGTCGTGGTTCCTGAATGAGAACGGTGATACGTTATTACTTTCGGACCTCGCCGGGGCACCGTTGATCGTCAGCCCGGTGTTTACTACCTGTCCGCACATCTGCCCCGCGATCACATCGGGGCTCGTTTCGGCCTTGGCCGGCGTCGGTGGGGTCGGCGAGACGTTCAACGTCCTGACGGTGACCTTCGACCCGAAGGACACCGCCGACGATCTCCGCAAATACAGGGAAAAAACGGGAATTCCGCCGCAGTGGTTTGTGGCCTACGGTGACACCGCCCAAGTCGGATCGTTGCTCGACGCCATCGACTTTCACTTCGTCCCCCTGCCGGCCGGCGGGTTCGCCCACCCCAACGCGGTCGCGATTCTATCCCCAGATCTGGTCGTGAGCGGATATCTACACGGGATAATGCATACAGAAGACGAGGTCAGAGCGGCGCTGCGCATCGCGGCCGGCCACCGCCCGCTGGTCGAGCGCGCCCGCCCCTGGCTCATTCTCGCCGCCGCACTTGGGCTCCTCGCCACCGCCCTCGCCATCGTCCTCACCTACCGCCGGTTTCGCTAGCTCTCAGCGCCACGGTCTATGTGGACCACCGCGGATGGCGCTGAAGGCCCCGACGGGGGGCGTGCGTCTATGGGGGGAGAAACAACGCCGGCATGGGCCGGCGGTAAGGTTGTCGGTGTTTGTGGAAAGATTGGTTGGCGAGGGAGGACTCGAACCCCCACCGGCTGAGCCAGAGTCAGCTGTCCTGCCATTAGACGACTCGCCAATCGCCCGTCAAAAGTAGCAGGTACCTCGCCCGGAATCAAGAACAGCTTTTGCCCGCTGTGCGGCTCAACCGTCGATACGAGGTCCCGCGGTGTCGCCCGCGCGATACGCGGCGGCTGACAATAACCGCTCGACGCTTTTCTTGCGTCCTAGGAGATGGATGACGGCGAATATATCGGGAGAAACCTCGTCGCCGGTTAGCGCCACACGACACGGATGGATCAACTCTCCCGCTTTGACCCCAAGAGAAGCTGCCAGATTGCGCACCGCCGTCTCGATCTCAGTGCGATTGAACGGGGCCAGAGTATCGAGTACTTCCGCAAGTGATTTCATTCTGATGGATACTTCAGCGGAGGATAAGTGCTTTTCCAACGCTTCCGTGTTCTGGGGATAGTCGTCCTTGTACAGGTAGGCCAGGCGGGCGGGGGCCTCCGCAACGCTTCGCAACCGGTTCCCCATGACATTGATGATCACTCCCAGCCGAGGCGCCTCCGCCCGGAACGCGCGGTCGGAGAGGGCGTCCATATCGAGACTTTCCTTCGACACCGCCGGGTCGGCCCATTCCTCCACGTGAAAATCCGGCGGAAGGACCTTTTGTGACCTCAGTCCGTTGTAGATCAGAGTCACCTTTTGGAGCGGTTTCAGCCTCTGGAAGTGTTCCGCATTGATGTGGTCAAGTTTGGCGCTGTCAAAAGCCGCCGGGTTTTTCGATACTCGTTTGAGGGAGAATTTATCGATCAGCGATCGCCGCTCAAAAAACTCCGTCTTACCGTCCAACGACCAGCCGAGCAGCGCCAGATAATTGATCAAACCGTCTGGCGTGTATCCCAGCCGTCTGTATTCTTGTACCGAGGTCGCGCCGTGCCGTTTAGAAAGGCGAGTCCGGTCGCTGCCGAGTATCATCGGAAGATGAGCGAATTTGGGCAAGCGGTACCCCAGCGCGCGGTACAACAGCACCTGCTTGGGTGTGTTGGGTAGGTGGTCATCGCCGCGGATCACGTGAGAGATTTTCATGGCAGCATCATCGACCACCACGGCGAAATTATAGGTCGGGCGGCCGTCCGATTTCCGGATCACGAAATCGTCCAGCTCATCGTTGTCGAATTCGAGGCGACCGCGGACGATATCGCCAAAACGGGTCACGCCTCCTTGCAGCTTGAACCGGATCACGTGAGGGTGGTTTTTTTGAAGACGCGCCTCAACCTCTTCTGGTGGCAACCGCCGGCAACGCCCGTCGTAGACGACCGGTTTGTTGTTGGCGAGGGCTTCGCGGCGGAGTTCCTCCAGCTCTTCCGGCGAGCAGAAACAGTGATACGCGTCGCCCGATTCGATGAGTTTTTCGATTTCGGCGCGGTAGACGATTGACCGCGCAGACTGTAGATACGGGCCGTACGGCCCTCCCTTGACGGGCCCTTCGTCCCAGTCGAGACCGAGCCACTCCATCGATTCCAAAATTGCTTCGTAAGACTCTTTTGTGGAACGTTCGGCGTCGGTGTCTTCAATCCTCAGCACCATTGTACCGCGAGTTTTACGTGCATAAAGCCAATTGAACAGCGCGGTGCGCGCTCCGCCGATATGCAGGTGCCCGGTCGGGCTGGGCGCGAAGCGAACTCTGATTTCACCGTCGGTCACTGGTTTACCTTGAAATCCATCGCGTCGCTGATGACCTCTTGGTAGGACCGGTCAAACGTCTTTTCGAATGCAACGGCGACGCTGTCGCCGTGGCCCATCAACCGGACGACGTCTGCGATTTTATCGCGGTCGTAGTGGGCGGTCAGTCTCCGCACCATTCGGTAGGCGTTGTAAAGCGCTACACGGTATGCTCCCTTGTCGTTTTTCTCCTCCAGCGCCAAGTTGATCTCTTCCAGCGTCATTTTGACATCGTCGGAAAATTCGCGCTGCTGATCCTCCAAGATCTTCTCCTCGTCCGATAGTTGCGAAGAAAATCCCTGTGTTAGCCACTGAGGCGACCGGTGCTTCGACAACCGCAGGATTCCCCACTCGAAATACCCTCGCGGCACCGCACAGTCAGCCAGCTTTCTTTGGACCAATACGCCGACCGGCTGGTAGTGGACCTCGTCGCCGTCGACCTTCGCATAAACAAACCATTCCAAACCCGTTTGTTCGGTATAGCCCTCCATCGTCGCGCTACAGATCACCACCAAATGGTCACCTGGATCGCCGCCGAATATCCTCCGGAACTTCTTCTGCGCATCGACCAACTTTCCAAACGCGAACATCCCGTGCGTAACAGTCACTTTTCCCGGCGGATACCACAGCTCGAAGAAATCGTTGGCGAGAACACCGCCTCTGTCATCCCAGTACTCTTCTCGGGTGACATTGAAGCGTTCTTTCATGGCGCGAAGAGAATCGAGGATCGGCTCGTTTAGCGCAAATGGTGGGCTCTCGTGATCGTGCTCATCCGCCGCGACCTTCTTCAGTGCTCTGTCGTGATCGTCCCCTTGTCCACACGCCGCCAAAATTCCGGCAAACAAAAAACAGACAACAAACTTTGTCACGGACGACATTTTCGTCTTGACGCCACATTTAATGTTCAATTGAAACCTCTTTTTTTCTTCTGGCATTGGATTTCCATACGCCGGATTATTCATCTTCGGACAGATAAGGCATGAGTGAACGCATGCGCCGGCCCGCTTTTTCGATTGGGTGCTTCGCCTCGCCGTTGATCAGCTTCTCTAGGTTCTTTTGACTGCCGTGGGCTTCGGCCATCCACCCCTTGGCGAATTCGCCGGACCGGATTTGCTCCAGTATGGTTTTCAATTTTTCTTTTGTCTGCGGCGTGACGATTTTGCCGCCGGATTCGAAACCACCCCAGGCTGCAGTCCGGCTGATCCTCTCACGCATATAGTGGACGCCTCCTTGGTACATCAGATCGGCGATAATCTTCAGTTCGTGCAAGCACTCGAGGTAGGCAACGTCAGGGCTGTATCCGGCGCTCACCAGCGTTTCGAAAGCGGCTTTGACCAATTCGGGCACCCCACCACACAACACGGCTTGTTCGCCGAAGAGATCGGTAACTGCCTCTTCCCGAAAGGTGGTCTCAACGGCTCCGACCGACAAGCAGCCTATTAAAGCAGCGTACGAGAGCGCTTTCGGCAGCGCCTCGCCGGAAACATCTTGCTCGACGCCCACCAAGCACGGAAGGCCATGTGACGCCATAAACATCTTACGCAGGAAGTGGCCTTGACCCTTCGGCGCCACCAGAACGACATCGTGACCTGGCGGCGGCTTGACGATGCCGAACGCAACGGTAAATCCGTGCGGAAAAATGATTGTCGAGCCGGGCTTGAGAGCCGGCGCGATCTCCTCGCGAAACACGGTCCCGTGAACCTCGTCGGGGAGTAAGATGACCACGACATCGGCTTCGGCCGCGGCATCGGAGATCCCCACGGAGTCAAATCCGGCTTTGGCCGCTTGTTCCCAGCCGGTCCCTCCGCGCCTGGTACCAACAATGGTGGTAATACCGTTGTCGCGCAGGTTCAACGCGTGGGCGTGACCTTGGTTGCCGAATCCGAGGATCGCGACTTTCGCCTTTTTCAAGAGGTTCTTTTGGAGGTTGTCCTCTTTATAGATATTCATGCCGAAACTCCGGGATCTCAAAAACCGGCGGGGTAGTCGGAAGATACACAACGCCGGCAATCGTTTGTTTGTCCAATCGGACGTCCGTCACCGGTCGCCAATTCTCACTCCCCCTTCACCTGCGGGCGGGTCGCTCGCGCCAATAGTACTATAATTCATCGTGATATTCACGACTTTTTGCCGCGGTGACGGTGACATCGCGG
>CBDVBX010000086.1:0-13259 GCA_965372335.1 uncultured bacterium
TGCGGGTACCCGAACGACCCGATAAACTCCACGCTCGTTATTTTCATTTTTCACCTGCCGCGCCGCCACCGCTACTCCGGGGAATCGGACTGACCGGAGGTGGACTATCGAGGTTTATGGGCCGACGGTCACCGGGAGCTCACTGCCCGCCCTGTAACTCCGCGGTGGGGAGTCGTCGCTCAATTATAGTAGGATTAGTGGCGCGCGGCGGATTGCGATTCGATGTATTCGAAGTAACCCTGTTGAGCTTTTTCCGACTCCCGGCGAACTACGCGGCGCGGGCGCGGCAGTGACTTTTCCAATGCGATCTTCAGCACGTCTAGGATCCCCTCGGCCGTGTGAATCTTCAAGCCCGCGCGCACTTCCTTCGGGAGCTCCTTGACCATCTGCGACGACGCCTTCGGGATTATCACTTCCTTAATCCCGGCGCGCAGTGCGGCCACCGTTTTTTCGTTCAATCCGCCCACCGGAAGCACCTCGCCCTTTAGCGTCAACTCTCCCGTCATCGCCACATCGCGGCGAATCGGGATGCCGAAGAAGTTCGAGACCAGCGCCGTGGCTATCGCTACACCCGCGCTCGGACCGTCCTTGGGGATTGCCCCCTCCGGGACGTGGATGTGTACGTCGATCTCATTATAAAAGTTCTTCTTGAGCGGGAGAACGCGTGCGAGATTGCGGGCGTAACTCACCGCGATTTGGGCCGACTCCTGCATAACATCGCCCAGCTGTCCCGTCATCGTGAGTTTCCCCGTGCCCGGCATGAACGCCGCTTCGATCGTTAGGATATCGCCGCCGAAACTGGTCCACGCCAATCCCGTCGCCACCCCGACTTTAGACTCGGCCGAGATTTCCCTCTCCATGAAATGAGGTATACCCAGAAACTTCTCCAGATTGTTCGTCGTTATCTTGACCGTCGTGGCCTTGCCCGACGACGCCACCCGCTTGGCGACCTTTCTCATGATCTTCGCCAACTCGCGTTCGAGGTTTCGAACACCCGACTCGCGCGTGTATCGCTCGATGATCTGCTTGAGCGCCGCTTCGCTGATCTGGAATTCCGATGTTGTCAAACCATTACGCGGCAGCGTCTTCGGAATGAGGTGATTCTGCGCGATCTTGACCTTTTCCGTTTCCAAATACCCCGGCAGGTGTATCATCTCCATCCGATCCTGCAGCGCCGGCGGGACCGTGTGCGTAACGTTTGCCGTCGTGATGAACATGATCTCGCTCAAGTCGAACGTCACCTCGAGGTAGTGGTCGCTAAACGTGTGGTTTTGTTCCGCATCGAGAACCTCCAACAGCGCCGAAGCCGGGTCGCCGCGGAAATCACTGGACATCTTGTCCAGCTCATCGAGTAGCATGACTGGGTTCTTGGTCTCGGCCTTGATGAGCGACTGGATAATTCTCCCCGGCATCGATCCGATGTAGGTACGCCGGTGACCGCGGATCTCCGCTTCGTCGCGAACGCCGCCCAGAGAAAAGCGAACGAACTTTCGTCCCAGAGCGCCGGCGATAGATTGACCGAGAGAAGTTTTCCCCACGCCCGGGGGGCCGACGAAGCACAGAATCGGACCCATCATCGATTCGGACAGTTTCATAACCGCCAGGAACTCCAGGATTCTGTCTTTGACCTTGCGGAGTCCGTAGTGGTCTTCGTCCAACTTGCGGCGGACCTTTTTCAGGTCCAGCCTGTCGACCGACCGAGTCTGCCACGGCAACGCGAGCATCGTGTCCAGGTAATTGCGTACCACGGTCGCTTCCGGCGATAGTGCCGGCATCCGTGCCAACCGATCGAGCTCCTTCAAAGCCACCTCGTACCCTTCCTCCGTCATCCCCGCCGAGTCAATCTTCTCGCGCAGCTCATCGACCTCGGTGGTCTCGTCCCCCGAGTGGCCGAGCTCCTTACGGATCGCTTTGAGCTGTTCGTGTAAATAGAATTCTTTCTGGTTCTTTTGAACCTGGTCGCGTACCTCGCCCTCGATCTTCTTCTCGAGTGTGAGGATTTCAAGTTCTTCGGCTAAGATGGCGCCCAGCGTCTTGAAGCGCTCTTGGATGCTGATCGTTTCGAGGAGCGGCTGCTTCGTCTCGATCTTGACGATAATGTGCGAGGCGATCGTGTCGGCGAGACGGTCGGGTTCCTCGACGGGAAGTACCGACCGGAGGACCTCGTCCGGTATCCGTTTGTTGATCTGTATGTACTCCGAGAACTGCGACGACACGCTCCGCACCAGCGCTTCTAACTTCTGTGTCGTTATCTCCTCCGGCGGTATGACATCGACGTCGGCCTTGAAAAACTTGCGCGTCTTGTGAAATTTGGCCACTCGCCCGCGCGCCACGCCCTCGACGAGGATTCGCATCGTCCCCTCCACCAATCGCATGAGTTGGAGGATCTTGACGATCGTGCCTACCTGGTACATGTCCCCCGGACCCGGTTCATCGATATTCATCTGCCGTTGGGTGACGACCAGCATAATCCGGTCGTTTTTCATCGCCTGGTCCAGGGAGGCGAGCGACTTCGACCGCCCCACCAACAGTGGGGTGATCATGCCGGGGAATATCACCACATCGCGTAAAGGCAATACGGGCAACGCATCCGGCACTTCGATGATCTCGTCTTCACGCTCGATTACGTGCATGCCGACCTCTTCGACGTTAAATCGGTCAATTTTCAGGAAATCTGTGGCAATCAGGCCGAGTGTACAGCCGGGCCCAGTTTTTGTCCACGGGGATTAAGCCGCATCCTCCTAGGCCTCGCGGGCGCGTCGGTCCCGTTGCAGTACCATTTCGGGTTCGACGTTGTTCAATATGGTCTCTTCGGTGATGATAACCTTTCGAACGTTGTCGCGGGAAGGGATTTCGTACATCAGATTGAGCATTGTCTCTTCCAATACCGATCTCAGCCCTCGCGCGCCGGTTTCCCGGCCCTTGGCGATCCGGGCGATAGCGCGCAGCGCCTTCTCCTCGAACACCAAATCCACGTCCTCCATCTGGAAGAGTTTCAGATATTGTTTGACGAGTGCATTTTTGGGGCGCGTCATAATCTCCAGCAGGGCATCCTCGTCGAGAGAATCCAGTACTCCAACGACGGGCAGACGGCCCACCATCTCCGGAATGAGACCGAATTTGATCAGGTCCTCTGGCGCTACTTGTTTGAGCACCTGCGCCCGCTTCTCCTCCGACATCCCCCTGCCTTCGCGCCCAAAACCCAATACCTTGCGACCGACGCGCTGCTCGACTATCTTGTCCAGACCCTCGAAGGCCCCGCCGCAGATGAAAAGGATATTCTTGGTGTTGATCTCGATATAGTTCTGCTGTGGAATCTTTCGACCACCCTGGGGAGGGACGTTAGCGATAGCCCCCTCTAGCATCTTGAGGAGCGCCTGTTGAACGCCCTCGCCGGATACATCGCGTGTGATCGACGGGCTGTCGTTTTTGCGTGCGACCTTGTCCAACTCATCGATATACACGATGCCTTTTTCGGTAGCGGCAACCGACGATCCCGCGTTCTGGTATAGTTTCAGCAGAATATTTTCGACGTCTTCGCCCACGTAACCGGCCTCGGTGAACGTGGTGGCGTCGACGATGGCGAACGGTACTCGCAGAAAACGGGCGAGCGTCTGCGCCAAAAGTGTCTTCCCGACGCCCGTGGGACCCAAGAGAAGGATGTTGCTCTTTTCGATTTCGACCTCGTTGGTGGTGCGCTCGTGTAGAATCCGCTTGTAGTGGTTGTACACCGCCACGCTCAACATCACCTTGGCGTAGTCCTGGCCGATGACGTAAAGATTCAGGAATTCCTTGATCTCTTTCGGCTTGGGAAACTCGTCCGAGTCGAAAAGCACCTGCCCGGAAATCTCGTCGTCCAGGATATCCTTGCACAACTTGATACACTCGTTGCAGATGTATACCGACGGGCCGGAGATCAACTTGGTGACCTCGTCCTGCCCGCGGCCGCAGAAAGAACATCTAAGGATGTGTGGATTTCCGATCTTTTTTTTCATGACCTCTTCCGATTTAGTGTACCCGGCGTGTCGCTCGGCTCATACCCTCTCGTTAGAGCACCTCAAGACTTTTCGCTGGCCGGGCGGTGTTCAAAAATGCTGTCAATGATGCCGTAGTCTTTGGCCTCCTCTGCCGACATGAAGTAGTCGCGGTCGGTGTCTTTGGCGACCTTTTTTAGCGACTGCCCCGTGTGCTTGGCGAGGACGTCGTTTAATTTGTCCTTCATTTTGAGGATTTCTTTCGTGTAAATCTCGATATTTGTCGCCTGCCCCTGTGCCCCACCCGAGGGCTGGTGAATCATCACGCGCGAATTTGGAAGCCCCGACCGCTTCCCTTTGGTCCCAGCCGCCAGGAGCACCGCGCCCATACTCGCCGCCTGCCCCATGCAGATGGTGGATACGGCGGGGGTGATGTACCGCATGGTGTCGTAAATCGCCATACCCGCGGAGATCATGCCGCCGGGACAGTTGATATACAGGAAGATATCCCGGTCCGGATCATCGGCCTCCAGAAACAGCATCTGGGCGACGATCACGTTGGCCACCTGGTCGTCGATCGGCGTTCCCATAAAAATAATCCGGTCTTTCAACAGACGCGAGTAAATGTCGTATTGACGCTCGACGCGCCCGGTTTGCTCGATAACGATCGGGATCGTGTAATTGGTCTCCGCCATTACCCAAATTCCTTTCTATCTACAATATAATGTACCCGCCGACATCCCGAAATCAAAACGTTACGCGGCCCCGATATCGGCGTTTTTCCACAGAAAATTAAGGACTTTCTGGTCGATGATCTCGCTCGCCAGACGCCTCCGGTGCTGCGGGTCATGGAACATCTTCTCGACGTCCTCGACCGGCCGGCCGGTTCCCTCGGCAAGCGACTTGATCCTCTCCTCGAACTCTTCATCCGTCACGCCAAGGTCTTCCTGACGAACCACGGACTCCATGATAATGAACTTTTTGACCGTACGAACCGCTGACTCGTGAAATAATTCCACTATTTCTTTCTGACGCTCTTCTTCACTCTCCACCTGCGGTCGCCGGCGCTGATCCTCATCTACCAGCGAGGCCAGGTAGTTCTCAACCATCACATCGGGCACCTCGAACGGGGTTTTCTCGATGAGACTGTCGATGATCTTCTCCTGAATTTCGTGCTTGTAGCGGGAATCCTCTTCTTTTTGCAGGTCTTCCCGGATCCGGTCTTCGAGCGCCTCCAGCGATTCCGCATCTGGGGCCACGTTTTTGGCGAAAGCGTCGTCCAACGCTGGAAGCAGCTCCTCCTTTACCTCTTTTGCTGTCACGTGAAACATCTTGGTCACATTCGCCAGTTTCTTATCGGGGGAATCTTTCGGGTACTCCACCCGGATTTCCTTCTCCTCGCCGGCTTTCATTCCGACGAGCCCAGTTCTGAACTCGGGCAGCAGATTCTCGCCCCCGAGGACGACCGTGTACTCCTTCTGCCTCGCCTTTTCGTCCAATTCTCCCGATTCGAGGTACGGCGCAAAATCGATGACCATGTGGTCCCCGATTTCTGCGGGCCGGTCAACGGTGTGGTATGAAGCCAACTGCTTTCGCAGCGATTGCAGCGTTTCGGCTACCTGAGCGTTGTCTACTTTTTTCAAATCAGCCCTAACCGAAACGCCCTTGTACCCCGAAATCTCGATATCCGGCTTGACCTCGATGTGGGCTTCGACGGAAAATCCTCCGTCGTCTCTCACGTCGAGCTTTTCGAACTTGGGGTCAGCCAGCGGGAAGAGAGATTCGCTGGTGACCGCATCCTGATACGCCTTTTCTAGCAGGTTTTGGACCGCATCGGCGTGTACTTCGTTGTCGTAGTTTTTCCGGATGTAGTCCGCCGGCACCTTGCCCTTGCGAAAACCGGGGACTTTCGCGTTCCTACGTAGTTTTTCGACGATTTTGGACTTTTCCTTTTGGTACGCTTCTTCCGTAACCTCGAGCCGTAGCGTGCGCTTGCATTGGCTCGGGCTGTCAACGGTCGCGGTAAAATATTTGTCTTCGGCGCCGGCGCTTGTCAGTTCTTTATCCATCGAACGCTCCGCGTTTCTTTGGTGCGAGAGGGGGGATTCGAACCCCCACGAGGGTTACTCACTGGATCCTAAATCCAGCGCGTCTGCCAGTTCCGCCACTCTCGCTTTGTAACCCCTTAAAATAAATAACATTATAAATAACGGCCCGTCAGGTCAAACGGCAATATTAGGCGCCGAGCGCTTGCCGGGTCAATCACTTTTGGAGATACTCCATCACTGCATCGGTGTATTCGTGCGTCTTCATGCCGCTAGTCGTCGACAACGACTGGATTTTGCCCGACGTGAGCGCTTTGGCCATCGCCATGTCGATTCTTTGCGCGGCGTCTTCGTATCCCAGCTCTTCCAGCATCATCTGAACGGCGCTGATGGTGGCCAGCGGACAGACCACGCCTTTTCCCGCGTGTTTGGGGGCGGAGCCGTGGATGGGCTCAAACATACTCACCTGGCCCGGGTGTATGTTGCCCGAAGCCGCCAGTCCCATGCCCCCCTGGATGGCCGCGCCCAGGTCGGTGATGATATCTCCCATCATGTTGCCGGTGACGGCGACGTCGAACCACTCAGGATTCTTGATCATCCACATGCACGCGGCATCGATGTAGGCGTGGTCGCGCTCGATGTCCGTGTACTCGGCTCCAACCTCCTCGACACACCGCGTCCAAATATCCTGTGTTTGCAATGCGTTTGATTTATCGATCAAAGTAAGCTTTTTCGCCTTCGCCCGCTTGCGCGTCAGATCGAACGCGTAGCGGACCGCCCGTTCGACCCCTTTTCGCGTGACCACCATTTCCTGGATCGCGATCTCGTCGGGCGTACCCTTCTTGAAGGTGCCGCCCAATCCGATGTACAGCCCCTCCGTGTTTTCTCTGACGATCACCATGTCGATGTCGTCTGGCGTCTTGTCCTTCAACGGCGTGAGGTTCTCGGCGTATAGCTTGATCGGCCTCAAATTGATATAGAGATCCAGCTCGCCCCACCGGATGCCGCCGATGATCGCCCTCTCCAACAACCCCACCTCGATTCTCGGGTCGCCAATCGCACCCAACAAGACCGCGGCCATCTGTTTGAACTCGCCAATGACGCTGTCGGGCATCGACTCGCCGGTTTTGAGGTAGTGTTCGGCACCGAATGGATATGTGACGATTTCGAATTCGATGCCGTCTGTCTCTCCGATGTGCCTTAGCACGCGCAGCCCCTCGTCCACGACCTCCGGTCCGATGCCGTCGCCGGCAATCACCGCAATCGTTGGCATTGCTATCAATCCTTCCGTTAATTGATTTTGTTGCTTTACCTTACGTCGTTGTCATTCGTGAAAAACTGCACTTACTCGTACGCGTCATAGCCGGTCAGCCGGCTGCCCAGTATCAGCGTATGAATCTCGTAGGTCCCCTCATAGGTGTCCACCGTTTCGAGATTGGCCATGTGCCGCATGCATTGATATTCACCGCTAATCCCGTTGGCTCCAAGAATTGTCCGGGCCGAACGCGCGATCTCCAGCGCCTTGCGCACGTTGTTCCTTTTGGCCATCGAGACCTGGGCAAAATCAGCCGCTCGCTCGTCCATCAGCCGCCCCAGTTGCAGGCAGAGCAACTGCGAGAGCGAAATCTCGGTCGCCATGTCAGCCAGCTTTTTTTGGGTCAACTGAAACGCGGCGATCGGCTTTCCGAATTGGATTCGGTCCTTGCTGTACTGAAGTGCCTCGTCAAAACACGCGATCGCCGCCCCCACCACACCCCACGCGATCCCGTAACGCGCCTGCGTCAGACACGTCAATGGGCTTTTCATCCCGTCGGTGCCTGGGAGTATACTGTCCTTCGGCACGCGACAGTCGGCGAGGATCAACTCGGCGGTGTCGCTGGCCCGCATTGAGAGTTTGTACGTCATCGGACGCGCTTCGAATCCAGCCGTGCCGCTCTCGACCAAAAACCCGCGGATGACCCCGTCCAGTCTGGCCCATATTACGGAGACGTCTGCCGTCACCCCGTTTGTGATCCACATCTTGGCACCGTTCAGTACATATCCATTTCCGTCTTCGACGGCGGTCGTCACCATTCCCGCCGGGTTGCTCCCGTAGTCGGGTTCGGTTAGACCAGAGCAGCCGATCAACTTACCCTTGGCCATCTGGGGCAGCCATTTTGACTTCTGTTCCTCGCTCCCGAATTTGTAAATTGCGTACATCACCAGACTGGACTGTACCGACGCAAAGCTCCGGAGTCCCGAATCTCCCCTCTCCAGCTCCTGCATCATCAGTCCGTAACAAACATTGTTGACACCGGCGCATCCGTACCCGTCGATGGTGGCGCCGAAGACGCCCAGTTCGCCCATCGGTTCGATCAACTCGCTGGGGAACGTTCCTTGCTCATAGTGTTCCCTGAACAGGGGCATCGCCCGGTCTTCGACGAACGCACGGATCGTATCGGTGACCATCCGTTCATCCTCCGACAGGCGCGACTCTGTGAGCATAAAATCGAAACCTTTGTACTTCTTCACACTACCTTCCCTCGAACTTTGGTTTCCGTTTTTCCATAAAGGCTGATGTGCCTTCCTTCATGTCTTGGGTCGCGCAGATGATACCGAAGAGCGACGCTTCTAATTTACATGCGTCGTCAAAATTCATATCAAAACCGCGGTTGATCGCTTCCATGGCGGCGCGTATTGCCACCGGCCCTTTCTTTAAAATCAGCGATGCCGTCTTGCGCACTTCGTCCATCAGTTCCGCCTGCGGTACGACCTGACTGACCAAACCGATGCGAAACGCTTCCTGGGCATCGATCACCCGGCCGGTTATGATGAGGTCGGTGGCGATTCCGCGCCCGACGATTCGTGGGAGTCGCTGGGTCCCGGCATACCCCGGGATCACTCCCAAATTCACTTCTGGCTGGCCGAACTTGGCATTGTCCGCTGCGATCCGGATGGTACACGCCATGGACAATTCGCAACCACCACCCAAAGCGAAACCGTTGACGGCGGCGATCGACGGCTTCCCCATTGTCTCCAGTCGGCGCAGCATGCGTTGGCCCCTTAGCGCCATAGCCTCGCCACCGAGGGCGTCGCTGCCGTGTATCTCCGATATGTCCGCCCCCGCTGCAAAGGACTTCTCGCCAGCTCCAGTAATGATCAGCGCTCTCACGTCGTTGTCCGTTTCTGCGGCCGCAAAGGCGGCGTCCAATTCGGATACAGTCTCGAAATTGAGCGCATTGAGGACCTTTTCACGGTTGATCGTGATCGTGGTGACGCGGTCTTGTGTCTCGTATATCAGGTGTTCGAAATCCACCTCGTTCCTCCTTTTAGGTCATCATTATTTACGAGTGTTCGTCGTAGCTATAGAATCCCTGGCCTGTCTTACGCCCCCAATGTCCGGCGAGCACCATTCGCCTCATCAATACTGGGGCCGCGTAGCTGGACTCCCTGAATTCGTTGAATAGCACGTCCGCCGCGTGCATGGTGGTGTCGATGCCGACATAGTCGAGCAACGCGAGCGGCCCCATCGGGTATCCGCACCCTAAGACCATGGCTTTGTCCACGTCTTCGATCGACGCAACGCCATCCTGTACCATCCGGATCGCGTTGAGAAGGTATGGCACCAATAGCTTGTTCACTACGAACGCCGGGGTGTCTTGACAGGTAATCGATTCTTTGCCAACCGATTTTACGAATTCGTGCGACGCCTGCATCACTTCTTCCGACGTCAAAAGTCCTTTGATGACTTCGACCAGCTTCATAATGGGAACAGGATTGAAAAAGTGCATCCCGATCACGTTTTCTGGGTGTTTCGTGACGTTGGCTATCTCGGTTATCGATATCGACGACGTGTTGGTGGCGAGTATCGCGCCTTCCTTGCACACCCAACTCAGATCGCCAAACACCTGTTTCTTGAGTTCGACGTTCTCCGTCACAGCTTCTATCACCACGTCGCAGTCGGCGAGATCGGAAATTTTCGTGCTCGATGTAAGGTTTTTGTTCGCCGCCTCTACCTGTTCGTCGGTGAGCTTTCCTCGACGTTTTCCCTTTTCGAGCCATGTGTTGATACGCGCCAACCCCTTGTGTAAAACTTCGTCGCTCAACTCGACCACCGTCGTGGTATGACCGGATTGCGCGCACACCTGAGCGATTCCCGATCCCATCAAGCCACACCCGACCACGCCGACTTTCTTCATTCGATCTCCTTTCTCTTCCACGCCAGTCGTGTATCGCCGGCACGTCCTCTTGCCTGCGATCGATCCCGCGACGCGCCGCTCATAGCCTTATTGTGCTGGGGTCAATTGCCGTCGACAAGCACCCTCATATCCGGGGGGATTCTGAACCGCGCCGGGGAGCGTGCCGATTTTGGGGGAGCGTCTGGCTTCGATGGCGGCGTTTCGCCGGGGCACCTCTCCGCCGGGCGACAGCTGTTTAACCACTGTAGTCTCAACAGGTTGCTCCGATAGCAGCGTACCCGACAACTCGCGCCACGTCAACGAAAAACTGAGTTTCGCCGGCTATGTCGGTTCGGTACTTGCATCCATTGTCCGCGTGATCTGTTAATACGACTCATCCGCCATTTCGGGCCCCTTCGAAGAAGCCTTTGGGGCTCGTCGAAATAGGGCCCAAGGAGGCCGACGACGTGGTAAAAGCTGTAACTCTTACTAACACTTGTAGTTGCATTATTGCAATTCTGTTGTGTCTGCTGACACTTGCCGAAGCGCGCACCGCGCGTGCCAACGGTTGTGATGACGGTACCATTGCGTCCGAGGTCACGCAGGAACTCTACACTCTATACCGCACGCAGACGCCGGAAGGTGCCCTGGAGTTTCGCGGAATGCACAGCTTCTTCGAGACGTATCCGATGCTCGCCACATTCACACTGGACGTCCACCGCACCCAACCGAGCGCTGTGTTCATAAGCCAATCCAGCGCTGCGGCGGCTAGGTATTACGGTTACCTGTTCACGCATCGCGACCGGAACTCCAACCTGTTGATCGAAACGGCACTCAGGTTCCACGACGGATCCGTGCTCACCGGGATTGAGGATCCCGGCTTCAACGCGCTGCTTTCGTTGGACATGATTAGCCTTGCCAGGCTCAACCTGGAAATTCGAAAGCCGCTGACGGCGCTCTATTGGTATGAGGGAGCACGCACACTCCAGGAACGAATTGTCGACAGATGCTTCGACATCGATACCAATTACTTTTTTCCGTACGACACCAACGTCGGCGCGCTACGGCGGGAGTACTTCGCGTTGTCAGTGGCGCCTCTGTTATTCGAAGGGAACGTGGGTGATAACCACGCCGGCGCCCTCATTCAACACTATGTTTTGCGCCGCGCAGAGGTCGATCCCGAGCCGCCATCGCTTTTCTTCAATACGGGCGCACCGTCTGCCGAAGAGGTCATGGATCTGCTTTTCCGCCCCGATGACATGCTCAAAACGGCAATCGTGGCGAAAACGCTTCTTGCCAGAGGGTACAAGCGCGAAGTCGATAAGGCGGCGGCTTTGGGACAATCCCAGTGGCCCACGACCGCACAGGTGACCGGCAGGCAACCGACGGCATACTCGCGTCATCTGGCTTGCTTGCTCGACGGCGGTGGATACGCGCGACTACACGATCCTTTCGGCGCGGTCGACATCTTCGAGGCGTTGGTCAGATACAAACGCCGCGTCGCCGACAATGAAATTGTCCGACTGGAAACGAACATCCGGACAATAAAACGCTACGACGCCGCTGGTGCTGCGAAAGTAGCCGACGCACGCGTCGCCGAGTCCAGCGTTCGAAACGTCTTCTGGTTGGTTTCCAAGACGCGAGAGCAGGTCGCGTCGAACACCTTCTTCGACAAAGAAGATTCTTACCGGTCGTCGGGGTTGGAACTCGAACCGGCCATGATTCGGTTGTTGGACGACGTGGTCATCGCTCTGCGACGCGTCGAAAACGATCTGTACCGTACAATCAATAACGAGTCCGGCATCGGTATTTCGGCGACGGTTTTGAACGAGCGGGCAGTCGTCGACCAAAGGGTCGAGGTCAAGTGGCTCATACAAGCGCGCGGTTCAGAATCTATAGAAATCCGTTCGGCCGAAGTCATCCGGGGACAGGAAGTGGACACACTGGTGAGGGCAGACGACGGTATCGTCGTTAAGCCCGGCGAACCGCGGGCGCTCTTCTCCAGTTTCCCCGCCCGCTTATCGAAGCTCAATACCCTCAGGCCGTGGAATCTCACGTTGTCGCTCACCGATGGAAAGGGCCGGAGGATCCGTTACAACGCGCTACGCTCGGTATATCTCGAGCAACCTGTTCAAGCAGTGGCGAGCTTTCCCGAGGGGCAGATTCTTCGCGGACTATCGCTTCCGATCGACATCAAACTGGTCAAACAGACTGCAGCACACGTAAATCTGGAGGGAGTGTGGTACAGTCCCTCGGGACTCCAGCTCAAAGAGGGTAAACGGTTCATGTTTACGATGCCCTCGGAGCAAGACACCGCGTTGGTTCGCGTAAATGTCCTGGTGCCGTCCCCGTGTCGTCCCGGTTCATTTCCCGTCAAATTGAAGTTTATCGGCAACGGGAAAGATCTGGGTACGATCACGACCAGTTTTTTCAAACCGTACCAGTGGTTGTTCATCGGGCCGTTCGAACCTGCCGAACACGCCATATCGACTCCCTACCCGCCGGAGAAGGTTGTCGACTTGCGCAAGGACTACGCGGGCATCGGCCGCCGGATCACGTGGCAAGTTTTTCCGGATTTTGCCGGCGAAAATTTCGGCGAAGTACAAGTGGGACGGTTGCTCTCCGCGCCGGGCGTCGGATATCTATACACCGTAGTCGAGGCGTCTATCGAAAAACAGTGTCCTGTCTTTCTCGCTTCCAACTCACCTGCGGTGTTATACGTCAACGACGTTCGAATCCTCGCATACGACCCGGGGCCAGACCGCGTCGCCGCCGAAGCTCGGGTCGGCATTCGCCGGGGCATGAACAACATCCTCATCAAGGTCGCCGGTGACAACACGACCCGTGTTTTCTTCAAACTAGGCGACGACGACAATCTCGCGTCCGACGAGTTCAACAACAACCTATGGGAATTGGTCGGCGATTTTGGCGAGTTCCAAGAGCGGAGTCGTCGCATACAAGCGGGCGAGACGGAGGACGTCCGCAAGTTACACACACTGCGTTATACAGACCCGAACGCGAATTCGGTCTCGGTCATCGGTACGTTCAATGGCTGGTCACCCGAGAACGCGACCATGCGTCGC
>CBDVBX010000087.1:0-13145 GCA_965372335.1 uncultured bacterium
TGCTCCCCACGAATATCGTGATGACGTACGCCTATGTGAATCCCGTGGTCGCTGTCATCCTCGGCCGGTTGATTCTCAAGGAATCCATTACTATTTGGACGATCGGTGGATCCGTGCTGATTATACTCGGTGTGATGGGCGTGTTTCATGAGCGTCGTGTCGTGTCCAAACGGAAATAGGTATTAATTGCCTTCTGAGGCTGGGTATTCGCGAAGCTCGTCGGTCATAAGATCGGTCCCTTGCAGATATCAAAACGCCTGGTGTTCGGTCCGTCTGATGATCTCGTCTTGGAGCTCTTTGCCGAGATCGCAAAAGTAATCGCTGTATCCGGCCACACGGACGATGAGATCGCGGTAGCTTTCCGGAGTTTCTTGCGCTTTTCGCAGCGTTTCAGCGTCGATGACGTTGAATTGGACGTGGTGTCCGTCGAGCCGGAAGTATGTCCGCACGAGCTGGGCCAGTTTGTCGATACCCTCTTTGCTCTCCAGCACACCGGGCACAAATTTCATGTTGAGCAATGTGCCGCCGGTACGCAGCTGATCCATTTTCGCGGCCGATTTGAGCACGGCAGTGGGTCCGTTGCGATCGGCACCCTGGACGGGAGAAATGCCCTCTGACACGGGGGTGCCCGCCTTCCTGCCGTCGGGCGATGCGTCCATAACCGATCCAAAATAGATGTGGCAAGTGGTCGGCAGCATATCGATGTGATACTCGCCACCTTTGGTGTTGGGCCGCCCGTCGATTGCGTCGTGGAGTGCGTCGAACACATGCATCATGATGTCATCAGCGTGGTCGTCGTCGTTGCCGTAGCGAGGCGTTTTGTTGATCAGTCTGAGCCGGAAATCTTCCGCGTCTCCAAAGTCGGCCAACAGGGCATCGAGCAGCGCGGCCATTGAAAACGTCTTGTTTTCAAAAACATGTGTGCGGATCGCCGATAGGCTGTCGGTGATGGTGCCGATCCCGACGCATTGAATGTAGTTGGTGTTGTAACGGGGCCCGCCGTCGTTGTAATCCTTACCTTTTTCGATACAATCGTCTATCAGAACCGACAGAAACACCGCAGGCGAGTACTCCGCATACATCCGCTCGATGTATTGGTTGCCCTCGATCTTGATGTCCACGAAGTGCTGCAGCTGACGTCGAAATGCCTCGAACAATTCGTCGAACGATTCGAACGAGCGTGGGTCTCCCGTCTTGACCCCAATCGTCTTTCCCGTCCGCGGATCCACACCGTCGTTGAGCGCGATCTCCAGGATCTTGGGCGTATTTAGATAACCGGTGAGGATATAGGCCTCCTTACCGAACGCGCCCGTTTCGACACACCCGCTGGTCCCGCCGGCGCGAGCGTCTTCGATACGTTTTCCACAGCGAATCATCTGCTCGATGAGGCCGTCCGCATTGAACACCGACGGATAGCCGTAACCTTTGCGGATTACACGGCAGGCGGCTTTCAGGAATCGGTCCTCGTTCTTTCTGCTGAGCTGTATGTTACCCTGCGGTTGGAGAAGGTGGATCTCATCCATGACTTCGAGCATCATATAGGAAAGCTCATTCACACCATCGCTTCCGTCGGGAAGCACGCCGCCGAGGTTGATGTTGGTGAAATCGTTGTAGGTCCCGCTCTCCTCGGCCGTCACACCGACTTTCGGCGGGGCCGGGTGGTTGTTGAATTTGACCCAAAAACACTGGAGGAGTTCCTTCGCCGATTCCCGTGTAAGACTGGCGGCGGCGAGGTCACGTTCGTAAAAGGGGTAGAAATACCGGTCGAGGTGTCCCGGATTCATCGCATCCCAGCCGTTGAGTTCGATGATGGTACCGAGATGCATGAACCAATACATCTGCAGCGCCTCCCAAAAATCGCGAGGGGCATACCGGGGCACCCAACGGCAATTGGATGCAATACGCTCCAGCTCCGACTTTCTCTCAACATCCGTTTCCTCGGCGGCCAATTGCTCCGCCAGACTGGCGTGCCGATCGGCAAACCCTATTACCGCATCGCAGGCGATGCTCATCGCCATGAGCTGTTCCCTTTTTGCCGCTGCTTCCGGATCATTGGCAAAGTCCAGCCGTGCGATACGATCGGCGATGTCTTTTTTGAAATCCAGTAACCCGCGTTCGTAGAACTTGCCGTCGAGCGTCGTGTGGCCCGGTGCGCGTTGTTCCATAAACTCGGTAAATATGCCAGCATCGTATGCGGATTTCCATTGGTCTGTCAGATTTTCAAAGATTCGGTCCCGCATTGTTCGTCCGCGCCAGAACGGGATGACCTTTTCGCGGTATATGGCGATGTCCGTCTCGTCAACTGCATAGTGTGTATTAGGTCGGCTGTTGAGGATGCGGAGATCTTCTTCGCTGTGACACGTCAGCTCAGGATACGTGGGTACCGCCTTGGGCCGCGGGCCGCGTTCACCGACGACCAACTCGCCCTCACCAATATAGATACTCTGATGCGAGCACAGGTACTCGAATGCCTTCGCGCGTGTCACGGGCACGGAATACCTGCCGATATTCTCCCGGTAAAAGTCGGTGACTATCACGGCACGTTCCGTCGACAGCGTGACGGGGGTGGCGTAACTTTGCTGCTTTAGTTTTGTTACACGTTCGGTCATGGATTTTTCTCCCGTGTTTACGTTCACGGTTAGTAGCTCACGGCCAGACCGTATTCGGCCAGCTTGGAAGCGATTTCGCCGAGTTCCTCTCGCGTCGGGTCCCCGATGTCATCCGGCAGTCGTTTGTTCATATCAAATCGGTTGTATTTTCCCATTGCGGACGAATGGTGCGGTAGCAGCGTGACTTGCGGGGGAGCGGATAATGAAGAGACAAAACGTCCGATTGCGTCGAAGTTCCCGTCGGCGTCGGTAACCGAGGGAATCACCGGGATGCGTATTCGTATGTTTTTGTCCATACCGACCAGCATCCGCAGGTTGTCGAGAATAAGGCCGTTGCTGACCCCGGTGAGTTCTAAGTGCCGATCGGGATCCATGAATTTCAAGTCGAACAGAAAGAGATCTGTTTTCTCGGCCACGGACTCGAGCACCTGAGGTTTGGCAAAGCCACACGTGTCGACGGTGGTGTGAATATCGAGTTCGCCACAGCGCTCCAGGACTTGCATGAGAAATCCCGGCTGTGACAGTGGCTCCCCTCCGGAAAAGGTCACCCCGCCTCCCGACTGGTCAAAAAAAGCTGTGTCCCGTACGATCTCTTTGATTAAGCCGTCGACCGTTGTCTCGCGGCCGACTTTGTCGAGCGCGCCGCTCGGGCACGCCTCGGCGCAAGTCCCACAAACGACACACCGTCCGGCGTCCCTCGAGACGACGTCGCCGTCGATCGAACGGGCTCCTTCGGGGCAGGCGTCGACGCAGGTGCCGCAGCGCACGCACAGGTGCTCGCGGTAGAGTACCTCGGGCGCGGCCGAACGGCTCTCCGGGTTGTGGCACCACCAGCACGAGAGCGGGCATCCTTTGAGAAATATAGTGGTACGTATACCCGGGCCATCGTGTATGGCAAATCGTTTGATGTCGAAAATAGTCCCCGTCGTCATTATAGGACCTTCTTTTTCACTTTCATTGTATCATGGTGATCTAGGACAATATCGGAGCGGAGACTTTCATTTCGGCACAGCAGGGAGCACGAGTTATGTCCGATCAAGATATACTAATAGGCGGACCTTTCGTACAGGCGGCGAAATCATTATTCGATCAGGTTCCGGATGTCGTATTTTTCGTCAAGGACAGGAACGCACGATACGTAGTCGCCAACCAGACTCTGGTCGAACGTTGCGGCGTCGATGACATTGGTGACCTTTTCGGCAAGACGGTATTGGAAATATTCCCGTCACCGTTGGGGGAAGCATATTTCGAACAGGACAGGCGTGTTCTCGAGCAGGGAACGGAGATAAAGGATCTGCTGGAACTCCACCTCTATGCCCGCGGAGAACCGGGGTGGTGTGTCACCAACAAGGTGCCGCTCAAGAACGAAGAGGGCGAGATCATCGGACTAATGGGCGTCTCAAAAGACCTTCACAAACCAGCCGACGAAGCCAAAGGCTACCGTGAACTCGCCGAATCGGTACGTTACATACAGATGCACTACGCGGAAGCGCTTCGCGTCGAGGAGATCGCGCGCATGTCGGGGCTATCCGTGTATCAATACGAGAAGCGGATGAAGGAGATCTTCCAACTCACAGCCGGTCAGTTCATTACCAAGACTCGGATCGAGGCTGCTTCCCGGTTGTTGCGATCGACAAAGATGTCGATTGCAGACGTAGCAGTGAGCTGCGGATTTTACGATCAAAGTGCGTTCACCCGACAGTTCAAATCGACGACGGGTTTGACGCCGAGCAAGTATCGGACACGGATCGAATAAGAACGATCATGCGCCTATCGATGATATTAAAAGCAATTTTCGTAGTAACACTCATTTCCATGGTCGGCTGCGGCAAGCGACACGTGACCAGGTCGGCGATCTTGTTCACGCCGCAATGTGAGATTGTACCGAGCCCGGGAATCTACGCTGATACGGTCGCAGTGGCCGTGTTCGACCCGATCGACCTGGAATACGCTCCTTGGGCTCGAAACGAGGGCGAACGGCGGTTGTTCGGTCACCTCTATGAGACCCTGATCACCGTCGACTGTACCGGTGACGTTCAAGCCGGGCTCGCCGCGTCGTGGGATAGGTCAGTGGACGGCCGGCGCTGGACGTTCGAAGTGCAAAAGAGCGCTCGATTCTGGGACGGCAGTCCAGTCACCGCCGGTGACGTGGCGTGGAGTTGGCGAAACGCCCCTATCGATCCGGGCACGCCCGGCGCTGTTTTTGACTCGGTGGCCTCCGACGGCGAAAGGACCCTGCACGTATACCTCAAACGGCCACACTGGGAGGTCCCGCGCGCGTTTTCCGCCCTTACTTTTGCGGTGGCAAAGTCGTCACCGGATTTGGACTGGCTGCTCGGCTCCGGTCCCTACGCAATCGCACAGTCACAGCAGGGGCCCTCCGTGAATCATGGGAGCGCCATTGTGGTACACCCCGCTTTTGGTGCTCGGGGACCGGTCGTTCGGTTTGTGGAAACCTCAACCTCGGACGCGCGAGATCTGCTCACGGGGACGGTCGATGTGATGATAACCGGGGACCCCGCGGTAATCGAGTACGCTTCTCACCAACCACACCTCGACACCGTCGCGCTGCCGTGGAACAAAACGTATGTGCTTCTATCGACGTCACGCGTTCGGGAACTACTTTGGGGCGGCACGACCGGAAACGTTTCTCCCGAACTCACGGACGGACTCGCCCGGGACGCGGTGAGGACAGATGCTCGCGGCAGTCGGTCGCCGTTTTGGTGGGAAGCGCTCGAAAACTGCGGTGAAGTATCTGATGCGGTATCCAAGCTTCCTCCGTTCCCGCGGGGCGCGTATTCATCTGGCGGATCGCGCCGTATTTTGTTCGATCTACACGATCCGATCGCCCGCGACCTGGCCGAGCGCATTGTCGCACTGGCGGCAACGGACACCGCAATATCACGCGAAGCGATGGCGATCACATCCGCGGTTCCCGATCTGGCCGGCGGATCGACCCGTGTGATCGCGGAAGGCGTACCCACGCACGAATTCCGTTCTAGCCTTCGCGACGGCGACGACTTCGCCTACGTCGTGGCGGTTTTGCGCGAACCGCCGGATCGTTGTGACGAGGCCGCCAGATTATTGAACAGGGCTCAATGGCTGGCCGCGCTTGGGGCCGATTTTTCGAAAGCTCCAGTCCCACTGGTGGACACGCGCCAGCACGTGATTGCCAAACGGGAAAAAACCGGATTAATATCGGATTGGTATGGCAATCTCCTTATCGTGAACGGGATGTTGCAGAAAAGGTAGTCCAATATGGCCTTTCGTACGCGGTTGCTCGTGACTTTTCTCCTGGCTGTTCTTCTTCCGTTGATCGCGTTTGGAATTTTTGTTCGCTATGAAATGACGAATCGTCTCACGACGCAGTATGAACGCCGAGTCGAATCGCTGGTTGCCGTCATCGATGCGGACCTGGCAGAGGAGGGCGAGACGATTGCCGCCTCGCTGGGTGTGCTGTGCAAAGCCACCGTCGACGACAACCGCTTTCGTCGAGCAGCGGTGAATCGGACCCAGGAGGATCGGCGTTATCTTCTCGACTACGCCGGAAACGCTATGAAACTCACTGGACTCACGATGCTCCAGATTCAAGACGATGCGGGACGCATCATTAGTTCCGGGCATTTCCGCAACGAGTACGACAGGCTGGAGCCGGACCTCCCCCGTTTGCTGGCATCCACGCCCGACGGCATAGCGCTGGTACAGGCGCGGGCTCCCGACCGGTCTCCCGACCGGCCTTTTCTGGCGCTGGCCCGCGTCGATTCTTTTCAAATGGGCAACAGCCGGTTCACCATCGTGGCGGGGTTGACGGTAGAACGCCGGTTTCTCATGCGACTGGCGCGTGAAGCCGACTTGACGGTTGCGCTGATTTATCCGGGTGGCACGATAGTTTCGGATACCAACGCACGCAGCGACATCGATTCCGACCGTACGATTGCCAGAGAGGTAAACGTGCCCTTCATCGATTCAGAGCGGGGAACGATCGCAGTGGCGAAGTTTCGCGTTGCGCACCGGCTAGGCGAATTGAGGGCACTGCGTCGTAGTATCAATATATGGATATTGTTGACGGTCGCCGCCGCAATAGTCCTCGCCATTATATTGGTGAGCTGGTTTGCCCAGCGCATCAGCCGGCCGTTGACCGAGCTCGCCGACAAAACGTCGCGTATCGACCTTGACCGTCTGGACATCGATTTTTCGACTCGGCGCAAGGATGAGATCGGTGACCTCTCACGTCTGCTAAGCGATATGACGGGGCGGCTGCGCGCCAGTACGGTACTGGTCAAAGACGCAGAACGCCGTGCGACGTTGGGAGAACTGGCGCGCCAGGTGAACCACGACATCAAAAATGGTCTCACTCCGATACGCAACGTATTCCTCCACCTGGCCCAGCTGGCCAAGAGCGACCCCGATCAGTTGACCGAAGTCTTCGAGGAGAGAAAAGGAACCCTGGATTCGAGCATTGACTACTTGGAGAATCTCGCTTCGAACTATGCAAAACTTTCTCCTCGAGGCGAACGCCGGCCGTGCGACGTCAACGAAATCGTCCAACGAGTTGTGTCTGATCTTCGGAGTTCGGAGCAAGTCTTCGAACTACATTCCACTCTGTGTGACGAAGCCATAGTCCAAGGCGATCCCGTGTCGCTCCGCCGAATCATCGAGAATCTGGTGGACAACGCCATCGACAGCTTCGGAACGCAGCCGGGAAGCGTTGTTGTATCAACGTCGCTGGAGTCGGGCGAAAATGACCTGCCCATCGTACAGATCGCTGTGACGGATACGGGCGAGGGTATGAGCGAGGAGCAACGGACGAGAGTCTTTGAGGATTTCTACACGACGAAGAAAAACGGCACCGGACTGGGTCTTTCGATCGTACGGAGACTGGTCATGGATCTCGAAGGGTCCGTACGAGTGGAGAGTGAGAGCGGAAAAGGAAGCCGTTTCATCGTCGATTTACCCACGGCGGACGCGACATAGTATTGGGTGCAGTCGACGATCGAACCCCGATATCCTGCAAGGCATCTTAATATAGATTTTCATCCGGAAATTGTTTACACTTATAGAACAGCGTCGATTGCACCAAAGCCCCACGTTAGACCGCTTCAAGAGGATGTGTACATCTACTGATCGGAGGGGATTATAATGTTCCGGCACTCCGTGCGGCACCCCGTGATCGTATCCGCATTGTTGTTGTTTATTGGGATAGTTTTGGCCGCCCCGCCACTGGCGGCCGGGAGCTTGACACTTTCCGTATTTACCCCCGACTACCGGATTACCCAGACGGGCGTCTACCACCAAATCGTGTTGGATGGATACGGTTCACTCGCCGAGCCGGGAAAACCGATCTTGCCGGAGAAGCGCCTTTATGTTGCCTTGCCGCCGGGCGCGCGAGTCACTTCGGTGCAGGTCACCGGTATCGGTGCGACCGTTTTGCCCGGATCGTTTCGGATTGAACCAGCTCCGGCACTGCAACCGACGGCGTCTCCCGAGCGCCTCGGGGTCGGCGAGCTGCGGCGGCGGATGCAGGCGGAATGGCAGGCAAACTACGAGGCGGTTTACTCGTCAGATCGACCCTACCCCGAAACGCGGGGGCAACTCGTCGGCTCCGGGTCGTTGCGAAAGTACGCGTACGCCGCTGTCTCTTTCTACCCGTTTAGTTACCTGCCGCGATCGGGCGAGCTGGTGCGATATGCTGGCGCCCACATCGCCATCGACTACTCTCTCCCGAAACCGGGCAGCCCGGCCGCGTTACAGCAACAAAACATCATGTGGGACACGGCCGCCGACGAGCGGGCGGAGCGGCTATTCTACAACTTCGCCACCGTACGAGATTTGTATCTTCCCGCGGGCCCTCCCCCGTCAGCCGAGCAACAGACGGCAGATTATGTGATCATCACGACCAGTGCTTTGGTCTCTGCTGTGAACTCGTCCAGTTTTGTCACCTGGAAGCAATCCCTCGGTTTCGACGTCGAAATGGTTTCGGTCTCTGACCCGTTGATCACCACCCAACCCGGGTCGGACCTCGCCGAAAAAATTCGAAATTTTCTCCGGGCACAGTACGGTCCGTGGGGCATTGAATATGTATTGATCGTGGGAGACCTCTCAGCCGTCCCCATGAGATACTGCTATGCTGATCCCGACAACCACACGTACAACGCAGGCGTTCCCAACGCAGCCAGCGGCGAAGTGCCGACGGATTTTTACTACGCGGATCTGTCGGATACCGACGCCAATTCGTGGGATCTCGATGGCGACGGTTACCCGGGCGAGTGGAGCCACGACAGTCCGGATTTCTTGCCCGAGGTTTTCGTGGGCCGGATTCCCACTAGCGAAGCCGCGCGTGTCACATACACACTGGACAAACTGGTTCTCTTCGAACAGGACACCGGCACCTGGAAACACCAGGCCTTGCAGGCGGGGGCGTTTGCCTGGTTCGAAAACGAAGACTTCAGCGGCAAAGCGAAAAAAGACCTGGCCACATACCTCAGTTTGATCGAGGCCGATCTGATGGGAGGCTGGACGGTTGAACATTATAGCGAACAAGCGGGACTGGTGCCTTCCGTTTATCCGTGGTCCCCTCTGAACACGACGTCGTTTACGGACGCGTGGAGAGCCGGTCAGTACGGCATTGTCAACTGGGGAGGACACGGATGGAGCGACGGCGTGGCGGGAAAGTACTGGGGCTGGGACGACGGGGACGGAGTGCCCGAAAATTCGAACCCGCAGGAGATCTATCTATACCAGATGATCGGTGTGACCTATCCCATGGAGGATGATTTCCCCTCGATTGTTTTTGCCCTGTCTTGTTTGGTTGGCTACCCGGAACCCAACGCCTACGGTAACCTGGGTGTCGACCTGCTGACCAAACCGTCGTTTGGAGCGGCAGCCGGTATCGTTAGCGGGACGCGGGTTGTGTGGGTATCGCGTGGTGGCGGGGAACTCCACTGCTACGAGTTCAACCGTTGCCTGATCGACGGACCGAATGGACCGGAGCGGGTGGGCCAAGCGATGTACAACTCGGAGTTCTACATCAATCAGACCTATTCTTGGAATCACTTCGCCGAATACTGGGATATGTATACCTTCAATTTATACGGCGATCCGGCGATGGTGTGGGAAGGAACGACACCGGCGACCGGTGCTGGAGTGCAGGATCCAAAGGCGGCTGCACTTCGTCTTCGCCGCATCTATCCCAATCCCTTCAATCCGGTCACGACCATATCTTTTGAATTGAAGGATGCAGGACTCGTGAATCTATCGATATATTCGGTCGACGGCAAATTAGTCACGACGATTATAGACGGACCTTATAGAGCCGGGCGGCACGACGTAAACTGGGACGGCGTGAACAACAGCGGTGAGCGGGTCGCGTCGGGCACGTATTTTTGTCGTCTGCAGATCGGCTCATATTCCGAGACCCGGCGTATGACGTTGATTAAGTAAACCTCCAAAGTGGTGTAGATGTCGTTGATTTTAGTTGTGGATGATGTCCCTGCGCTGGCGCAACAGTACGCCTACGACTTGAAACGAGTGGGTAATTACCAAACGCTGGTGGCGACGGGCGGAAGGGAAGCGCTCGATCACATTGCCAGCGAAGCGGTAGACTGCGTGATACTCGACCTGGAGATGCCCGGCATCGACGGGTTCGAAGTCCTACGAACGCTCAAAAAACGAGGCATTGAGATCCCCGTTATCGTTTACACCGGAACGGGTGATTTCGAGCGGTGCGTCAAGGCGATCAAACTCGGGGCCAGCGGTTTTATCGACAAAGCGGAATCGATGGAGCGGGTGGTTCGAGAGGTGGAAAACGCGCTCGAGCGAGGCAAGCTGCAAACGGAGGTCGAGACGCTACGGCGGGACCTCGGGGCAGACACTGAGTTCATAGGATCGAGCGAGGCGATGGTATCGTTAAAAGAGCAGATCGTACGAGTGGCGAAGATTCCCAGTGCGGTGTTGATCGTGGGCGAGAGCGGCACGGGCAAGGAACTGGTCGCACGGGAACTGCACCGCGTAGGGCCTGGTCGGGAGAGGCCCTTTGTGGCGATCAACAGCGCGGCGCTACCAGACAATTTGATTGAAAGCGAACTGTTCGGACACGAGCGTGGCGCGTTTACCGGAGCTGACCGAACGCGAAAGGGTGCTTTCGAATTGGCGGCCGGAGGCACTTTGTTCCTTGACGAGATCGGCGAATTGCCCCTGCCGGCTCAAGCGAAGTTATTGCGGGTTCTCGAGCAACACGAGATCACGCGCCTCGGTGGTGAACGCACGATCAAAACCGACGTCAGAACGGTAGCCGCCACCAACCGCGACCTCGATGCAGAGGTGGATGCCGGGCGATTCCGACAAGACCTCTACTATCGACTCAACGTGCACATCCTGCAGGTACCAACGTTGCGCGAACGCTTGTCGGACATACCGGAACTCGCCGATCATTTTCTTGCCGGCACCTGCGCGCGATTCGGTATCCGGCGCAAGCGGATCGACCCGCGAGCGTTGGACTGTCTTATGACCTGCCAGTGGAAACGCAACAACGTTCGCGAACTAAGAAATATCATCGAGCGAATGATCATCGCCACCGATGCCGATCTGATCGGTGTCGATCAGGTCCCCGCCGAAATTCGCGATGGCGCCGCCACCGGTGCGGACACCGGTGATCGTCTGCCAAAGACAATGAAAGAACTGAAGACCGAAGCTGAACGAACAATCGTCGTTGCGTCTCTCGAGCGAAACGACTGGAACATCAATCGCACGGCGAAAGAACTGGGGCTCGCCGATCACGCCAGCCTCCTCAAAATTATGCGCCGACTCAATCTCAAACGTCCATAGCGGAACGTGTCCATGTGGACACATTCGATGCTTCTGGCATGTGTCCAATGAGACACAAAACATCCTCACTCAACAAACCAACGATCCTTAACATGCTGTAATATAGCTAGTTGAGCGCTTCATGCCAATCTGGTCCTCCGCTTGCCTTAGAAGGGTTCGAGTGTGGATTTACTGAAACTGCCCGAACGGGCACGAACCCAAAAGGAGGATCAGCCATGTCGTCCAAAAGAACGTTGTTCATCTCCGGAGCCGCCTTCCTGGCCATGGTGGCGGTGTTTGTCGCCGCGATCGATTGGAGTAAAAATGACGAGATCGCCGCCAATAAACTCATCGTGCGGACTCCGAAGCAAAGCCGCCCCATTCAGACGGTGACACCCACACCGCCTCCGGAGGTGGCGCGGACTCCCGTGCAGACCGAACCCAGAGAGACGGTTGTCCCGGAGCCGGAAACTCCGAAAGAGGTGACTTACCAGGAAGCAGAAACGGCGTTTCTCGACAAGCAGTACGACGAGGCGGTAAATCTGTTCACAAGGTATACCGAACGAAAGCGCGAGAACCCGTGGGGCTTCTACATGCTCGGTCTCTCGGCGTGGAAAGCCAAGGACTTCGACAAAGCCGAAGCTGCCTTCGAACGGGCGTTGGCGTTAGACCAGCGTCACGTCAAGAGTTGGATCAACCTGAGCCGCGTGCTCCTCGACACAGATCGGCCGGCCGAAGCGCTGTCGAAGATCGACGAAGCGCTCGCGCTAGATCCCGAGTCGAACGCGGCCTACCGTCTCCAGGGACGGGCGTATCATCAGTTGGGTCAAATTGAGAACGCTTCAGACGCCTACCGTCGGGCGATCCGAATCGATGACCAGGACGCGTGGTCAATGAACAACCTGGCGCTGATCCACATCGAAGAGGAGCGTTTCGATGCGGCCGTGCCGCCCTTGGCGCGCGCGTTAGAATTGCGAAGCGACATAGCGGTGTTTTTCAACAACCTGGGTATGGCGCTCGAAAGCACCGGCCACTTCCGTGCCGCATCGGAGGCGTACGAGGCAGCGTTGAGTCTGGACGGATCGTACGAAAAGGCATCGGCCAACTTCGCTCGGGCCGACCTGGTCCTCGAAGACCCTACCCTCGAACCGGTGGACCTGGCGGCAGCGGCGCAGCGCTTTGTCGACGAGATCGATAGCAGGAACGAGTTGACGATTGCCAGCGAGCGACCCGATTTCGCCGGGCCGCAAACCGACGCGGTTGCGGTAAGCGATGCGGACTCGACCGAGTCCGATGGTGATCAGTAGGAAATTGTCGCTCTAGATCCGCGGGAATGATCGAGACCCCAAACACGACACCTCGTCCCAGTTTCTCGGGACGGGGTGTCGTGTTTTCTCATCGCCGAATCACCATCTTTCCCTTCGCCGTGGCGAGGGGAGTCTGTATCCGGAAAATGTATACGCCGTTGGGAAGTGGGCGCCCTTTGGCATTGCGCCCGTCGTAGAAAACCCTGTGCGGTCCAGCCTCGAGCCGGCCGAAGTTCTGCGCGCGTACACGTCGTCCGGCAACGTCGAAGATCTCCATCGTGACATTCGACGCGTCGCGCAACTGAAACCGCACGCGCGTTGCGCCGGAGAACGGGTTGGGAGCACACGGATGCAAGGTAAGCGCCGGAGTCGCCGGAACACGTCCAGGCACTCCCGTGGCGATCGCGTCCACGTGCTGCGCGTAGAT
>CBDVBX010000088.1:0-13127 GCA_965372335.1 uncultured bacterium
CATATTTCTGATCTTCTGGAACGATTGCGGTCCACTCGCCCGCCGAGTAAGACAGGTTCAGATTGATGCTCAACACGGCGTCGGGGCGACCTTCGTCGGCCATGTGTTGCAAAGTACGTATCTCGTCACTCCGATTGAACTGGGTGAACGGGATCCCATTTGCGATATCCGCGTCCGAGAAGAAGAAGATCAGATCATCGTCCAGCACCCGGTTGTATTCCTGCCAATCGTATTGCGGGTATAACAACTGTAAGTTGAAGAGGACGTCGTCTTTTTCGGCCAGATCCTTGTACGATGGAGGCGGCTTTATATCTTCCCCCCCGGGGGTTTTTTCCGGGTCGAAGATGCACGACGCCGTAAGGCCAACTACGACCACTAGGCTGGTGATGTACAGTACGGTTCTCTTCCACATGGCTGCCTTTCCTTTCCGCGACGTCTATCGTCAAACCCTTGAAATCATACCCCTTTTTGTGGGATTTGTCAAGGGCCTGAACCCCCTATCGCGTGCAACAACAACAGTTTATCTCCAGGCAGGGGTGCCTGGTAGTGCATCTAACTCAGCAAACGCAATCTGAGGGTCCCTTTGAGATACCCCCAAGTCGTGAAATTTTCCACCCGTTCCACATCCCTCCACAGCTCCAGCTCCCAGATGCCCGCGTTACGCCGGACGTCGAACTCGGCAATCCCTTTGTAAGCCGTTTCCTCGCCGTTCGTCTTGGCCACGAGCTTTAGCTCGTACGTCACGCGGAACTGTACATATTCGCTCTGATTGATATTGACGATCCGATTAAACGTCACGCTGGCCGCTCTCGACTCAGAAAGCAGCAGATTGAGAACGTCGACCTCGACTTTCTTGCTCCAATCGGCATATGCCCTGGGATCGTTGATATCGATAACGTCCTGGTCTAGCGGAATGAAGTTGAACCCGCCGTCGGACAGTGTGCGCTCGTAGTTCACACCGTCGAGGTTCTCGATGCCCGAAGTGAGGTTGGCGAAAATCCCGGCGGCGTCGTTCGCCGGCCTCCACGGTATCTTGTCGGAGTCGGCGCCGGGCGGATCCGGGTCGCGCGGCTGGAACATGTTACAACCAGTCAGCGCTACGGCGCAGAGTGCCGCAGCCACAATACAAAGACGGTGGTTGGTAATAGTCTTATTTCCGATGAACGTCATAAATATCTATCCGGCCATCATTAAAAACCGTATTTGAACTGCGCATCGACTATCCAGTAGTCCTTCTGCCTTAGAGATGTGAATGCGCCGTACTGATTCGCTTTGACAAGAGTGAACTGAAATGTCCGATCCGCCGTCCAGTTGTAGTTACCCCTGAATCCAAACTCAATTATTCCGTTTTCTGTTACGCGCACGTTGTCGCGACCGATTGTGCGATCTTCCTTACGGCTGTACCCATGCTTGCCGATCGCGGAAATGTGAGCGTTTATTTTGTACGTGAATTGAATCCTCGTTTCGTCCCGGCGATCCTCGCGGGCAACGTCCAGATATCGCTCGCCGCCCTCCTCGATCGGCACATAACTCCCGCGATCGTGGAAAAAGTAACCGTAATAAAACGATCCTCGAAGATTTGTGGTTACGTCCGCTCTGACTTCGTTGGAAAACGAAATGTTTCGGTCGAGGTAGTTGTCCTCCGGCAGGAAAGTGTGATCGGTGAATTCTATGCCTAACCTGTAAGTCTGCGCAATCGTTATCCGCGGATTGAGCTGGTACGTTAACATTGGGCGGAAATCGTAACGCGTTTGTACTCGGTTGTTGGACGACAACGTTTTGTCAATATTAATGAAGTCCGTCTGCGTAAACGCCGCGCTGAGATTTGCCTGTACTTTTTTGAAGGTCCGCGAAGTGACACTCGCGTTGAAATGCCGGTCCAGCTGGTCGATGTCTCTCGGGTTTTCCTTGTATCGCAAGTAAAACGTCTGTGTCAGCACGATGCCGGCGTTTACGTTGAACGAAAACCCGCTCGCGAACTGGTGGCTCAATCCGAGGTTGACTTCACGCCCGCGGCGATCGTAGCTGCTCACCGACTGCGGCCCCAGGTCCCTGAGGCCTTGCGTCACGTCGAGTTTGGCCGTGAAATCGGTGCCCGTAAAAAGTTTGTAACCGATATTACTCTTGAGAAAATTGGTGACGTTTCGACCGAATCGAGTCTTGGTGGAATCGTAGTCTGTGACACTCTCGGAGTGCTGAGCATTCACCTGGAGATCGAGACCATTTAGCATCAAAGAAGTAAAACCCAGATTCATGACCCTCGCTTCGGTAACCCGCCGTTCCGCGAACAGGTTCTCCGCACCTGTAAACTGGCCGCCCAATGACCCGCGCCGCTGATCGGTGAACCTCTCCTCGGCGTTGAAGGTGTCGTACTCGAACTTGACAACTTGATGGTCGCTGAAATGCACTTCAACGTCGGCACTGAGGCTATCCTCCCGTAAGAACAGATCGTCGAAACGCGCCAGAGCTGACTGCGAAACCACATCGATGTTCTTGAAGTATCCACGTCCTCTTACTACCAACCAGTTGTGGAACAAGTTGTACCCTATACCAACGGCGACATCGCCTCCCAATGACGTGTCCGTCTTGTCTGTTTTCTCGGCGTCCGCCAGGGCACCGTTCAGCCGGGCGTCCCAGCGGAAATTGTCCGGCGCGAGCGTAATGTGTCGCAATCCCGCGCCCAGTGTGAGCGTGTTCAAGATCACGTCCTGGAACCCTCCCTGAAAAGACACCACTCGGTTGAACGTCCGGTTTTCCATATGCGACATATCGAGCGTCCAACCGCGCCCAATACGATGAAAGAGCGTGTTGCTGAACCGCTTCGATTCGTTGCTTCGGTCTTGCAACCGGAAGTCCTCTTTCTTTGATCCAAGTGTCGTCATCAATCGCAAACCGTTTAGCATCTCGAACGTGTGCCGGAACTCGCCCCCGAGCGAAACGCTGGTTACACTGGCCTTGCTCGTTGCGGTGAACAACGGCTTGAATTGGTAGTTCTGCACCAACGTTGTGTCCGTCGGCAAAGTTTCCGAGGTGGGCCCCTGTCCCCAGGCGGGTTGCGCACAGGTTAGAGGGAGAACTACCATCGCAACAACTGTGATACTCCTTTGAAGCATCAAATCCATGCACTGGAAATAGGGGCCACCCAATTCGAGGCCGACTCGCGTCGTCTTACCGGGGTACGGTCCGACCTCCCGCCGTTCCGGCAAGCATCCTCAACAGTTTCAAAAACTCTTCCTTGCCCAGTCTCTCCGGGCGCGACCCGAGATTGATCCCGGTTTCGGTTTCGATTCGGTCCAATTCCGGTTGTGACAGTGAGTAAAACGACTTGAGCGTGTTTTGTATTGTCTTTCTGCGCTGTTGAAATACGTTTTTAACCAACGTCACAAACGGTGGTAACTCGTCGCGCTCCATTATTGGCTTTTCCAACGGTTTGAACTCGAGTACCGTCGAAGCCACCTTGGGCCGCGGCGCGAACGACCCCGGCGCGACTCTCAGTGCGACTTTTACGTCGTACAAACTCTGCAGCACCACACTGGTAATTCCGTAAACCCGGCTGCCCGGTGGTGAGACGATCCGTTCGCCCACTTCCTTTTGCAACATGATGTATGCGGCGTCGATGACTTCGTTCTCGTCGACCAAGAAGGAGAACAACACGTCGCGCGTGAGGTTGTACGGAATGTTGCCAACCAGTGTACATTTATCTAAAGCTCTTGCCGCGAGGAGACCGCTCAGGGAGATTCTCGAAAAATCTTCGTTGAGTATTTCCGCTCGCGTCAGAAAATTGGTCTCTCTCGCGGCAATTCCTTCGAACTCGTTCCTCAGTTCCTCGGCCAAATCCGTATCAAGTTCCAGGGCGATGAGCCTCGTGCCCCGAGCCGCCAGCTCACGGGTCAGTATGCCGCGACCCGCCCCCAACTCGACCGCCACATCGCCCGGTCCCAGACACGTCGCGTCGACAATTTTCCGGGCGATCGCAGGATCGTATAAGAAGTGCTGCCCAAGCCGCTTTTTCGCTCGATGGCGTTTCGGATTCAACAGCCGAGTTCTTTCAAATTTAAGTGCACTGGTCCCTATGGACCCGAGATTACATCAGGGGATGAACGTGGAATTCGTAGCAGTATGTTGGGGTGGGTAACCTCCTGAACCTTTCGTTCGATAGCATAGTATATCGCAAAAAAGATGCCAAGTCAAGGTCCGTAAACTAGTTCCGCAAATGACCACCGGCGCGCCGTCCGGCCGGCTGTAATTAGAATTATCGTTTCCACGACAAATCGATTATCATCTACACAACCCCACTGCGGGCTGGCCCTTGGGGTGCGGGTTAGCCGCCCAAACCAGCTGTTTTATATACACTTAGGAGGATATCATCATGAGGGGTCGCTTTATTATCATCATCCTCGCGGCGGTGGCTTTTGTTGTGATGTCGCTGGCCGGGGCGTTTGCCGCGGAGGTCGACTGGGTACAACCGCCCTTCGACGACATACTGAAAAAGGCCCAGAAGGAGAACAAACACATTTTCATCGACTTCTATACCACTTGGTGCGGGCCGTGTAAGACGCTGGACAAGGTAACATACAAGGACGAGAAGGTGGCGGGTTACCTAAACAGCATCGTCGCAGTCAAATATGATGCCGAGAAGGGTGAAGGCGAGGAGTTGGCAAAGCGGTTCAAGGTCAAGATGTTCCCCTCACTGGTACTATTGGGACCGGACGGGAAAGAGGTCGACCGCCATATTGGTTACCTCGATCCAGAGGGCTTTATCGACGTGATCGAGGGATACCAGAAGGGAATCGGCACCGTCGCCTTTTACGAGGAGCAGTTGAAGAAGAATCCCGACGACGTGTCGACGCTCTACAAACTGGGCACAAAGTACGCCGATGCCGTTTGGACCGACGAGGCGAAAGCCACGTTCGAGAAGATTCTAGCGATCGACCCCGACAACGAACTCAAAGCCGAAATTTGGTCCAACCTCGGATACGCGATGTACGCCGACGAGCGATACGAAGATGCAGCGGGATACTATAATAAGTTGATCGAGGAATTCCCCGACGGCAAAACCAGCGACGGGGCGCTACAGATGCTCGCGCGCGTGTACCACAAAATGGACAAGCCGGACAAGAGCATTGAGACGTACATGGTGTATGTTGACCGGCATTCAGACGATCCGGGCGCGCTAAACGGTTTTGCCTGGTTTTGCGCCAAACGCAAGATTGGTTTCGATCAGGCGCTACCCATTGCCCTCAAAGCGGTCGAGTTGTCCGACCGCGACGCCGGCATCCTGGACACGCTGGCGGAGTTGTACTACGCCATGGGCGATCACGAAAACGCGATCAAGATCGGAAAGGAAGCGCTGTCGAAGGATCCAGACGACCAGTACTTCAAGGACCAAGTAAGCAAATACCAGGAAGCCGCCGAGAAATCGGACGAAGGCGAACAAGAGCAGGCCCGCAGCGCGGGCCGAGACGGTTAGGCCGCCCGAACCTCCGCGCCTTCCAGGAGCGACGGCAACGCCGCTTCGAACGAATCCAACTCGTCGATTGCGAACGCCGTTGTGAACGCTCCGGTGTCACAGATGTTGTCTTCGACCAACATCATCAGTTGGTCTATGGTGAGCGGAAACGATTTGAACCGCTGCATCAACTTGACCACGGGTTTCATGAACAACGACGACACTTTCATCGTGTTCATCCACACCTGGTGGTAAGCCGCGATCTTTTCCAGGAGGTCGATGAAACGAATACGGTCCGGACCTCCGACCTCGTAAGTTTGTCCCTGCGTCTCCGGCATGTGCAGTGATCTCGCCATCGCGTCAGTGACGTTGCCCAGGGATACCGGTTGCAACAGCGCTTTACCGCCGTCAACGACCGGAACGACGGGACGGTGCGCTAAGTCGACCAGCTGGCGGATAAACTGGTCGCCCGGGTGGAATATCACCGACGGTTGAAAGATCGTCCACCGCAAGCCGGAATTTCTAACAATCTCTTCCGCCTCGAACTTGGTAACATGGTAGCGCGAGCGAGAATCAGGTCGCGCGCCCAACACACTCATATGTATGAATCGTTCGATACCGGAACGTCGCGCGGCTTCCAACACGTTATACGTCGCGGAGGTGTGCATCGCCTCGTAAGTAGTACCGTCTTTGGGATATTCACGGATGATCCCGACCAGGTGCACCACGGCGGCGCATCCTTCCACCGCCTTGAAGCACGTTTGGGAATCCAGAATATCTCCCTGGATGACCTCGAATCCCCCGCCGGCGCCGATCTTGTGTACGCTCTCTCGGCGTACCAGCAATCGCACGTCGTGTCCATGTTCGCGAAGTTTTTCCCTCAACGACCGGCCTACGTAACCGGTACCGCCTGTCAACAAAACCTTCATTGTTCTCGTTTCCGTTCGGTTTGCTTAGATTTCTTCTTCGACTTGCCGGACACCGCAGATCGGGCAAGCACCTATCTCATCCGAGTAAATCACTCTGCAGTTGTCGCACTCCACAGTTTCCTCACCGGTTCCCGAAAGCACTTCAAATGCATCGTCCTTTTCATCAATAGGTACGTACAATTCGATCGTGTCGTCTTCGGTTTCGACAACGACTGACATTATCCCCTGCTCCTGCAGGAAATGCCGCGGTTCGTCCAACGATGTGGAGCCCCCATAAAAACCCAACAGTTCCCACGCGGACTCGTCTTCGAGCTGCTCGTGCGCCGCACAGATGATGGTGTTGAACAGCGTCTGAAAACACTCGCCGCATACCATGTCGCCACAAATGGCGCACTTGCCGACATAGTCACCATTGAGATGTTCGCATTCCTGTTCCATGATTTGACCCTCGTATTCGTGTCGGAAACAGCCTACTTTTGCATCGACAAATACTTGCGAACCTTGTACCCCGCGCCGAGGCTTTTGGCCAATTCGCGACACGGTTCTAGTTTCAACTTAGGCACGGCGACGAACATACATTCCGTCTCAATGCCGGACGATACGGCCCCCTCAACAAATTCCAGCAGCGAGGTAAAGGCTGCTTCGCCCATTCCGGTCATCGCGGTTTTCTCGTGCTGGACGGCGGTGGCGCCATACATGCGTACTGTCAGCGCATCCACGATTCCAGATAGAGAACCCACGGCGTCCCGTCCCAGAGCGGCGTACCCTCTACGTCCAGTGACGACCCGGACGCGTACGCCCAACGATTTGAAGCGTCCAGCAACCGCGGTTACCTGGTCAGTGTGTTCGAGCGGTTCGGAGAAACCGCAGATCACAACTTCCTCGACGGGAACCCCTCCAGAAGCCTCAGAGACCTTCGGGGCGACTCCGCGAGGCAAATCGATGTCGGGTGTCGCCGTAGCGGCGCTCGCCGCCGCCGTCGCCGCGTCGGCCAGATCGACCGGATTTTTCTGCGGAACGGTATGAATATAGACCCTATTTCCGATCTTGTAAACGGGTGGCGGCAGCGATTTTCTCTCTATTCGCATCGCCAGCAGAAAATTTTCCGTCGTTCGTTCAACCACCTCTTCCGGCGCCACACCGTGGATACGCGACAGCGCGTCGACCACGAACCCGACCAGCGATGGCTCGTTGCGCTTGCCGCGAAACGGGTGAGGCGCCAGGTACGGGCTGTCAGTTTCCAGTACGATTCGGTCGAGCGGAATCGCGTGGAGGATATCCAGGAGCCGCGCCTTTTTGAATGTCGACACGCCGCCGATGCCGAGGTGGAGCCCCAGCTCGGTGACCCGACTGGCAACCGACGCATCGTGGCTGAAGGCGTGGAATATCCCGCGGAACCTCATCCGCTCCGAGGACAGCATGTCGAGTACGTCTTGCTCGGCGTCACGGCAGTGGATCACAACGGGCTTGTCCTTGAGCCGCGCCATCCATAGCATCCTCCGGAATACTTTGCGTTGGATGTCCCGCGGCGAGTGGTCGTAATAGTAATCCAGCCCGATCTCACCGACGCCCAGCATGCGCGGCCGGTCGAGAAGATCCTTGAGTTCGTTCTCGTAATCGAGCGTGTGCCCCGCGGCGTCGTGGGGGTGCGTCCCGAGGACACCGAAAAAGAACGGATACTTGTCGACGAAACCCACCGTGGCCCGCGCCGATTTGGGGTCGTAGCCGATGTTGACGATCGCCGACACACCGTCCTCAACGGCGCGCCGCACGACGGCATCAATATCGTTCTCAAACAGGGGATGGTCGAGATGAGCGTGTGTGTCGATCATGTTTTCCGGGTAGACCGGGCGAGCGCTTCGTCAATCCTTCTCTGGAACTTCGAGTCTGGGAAACAGCGGCGTGGGGTTACCCACTTTTTTCCAATCGCTGTCACCCGGCCGGGATGCATCTTCTATGGACAGCGCCGTAATGTCGCCCTCCAGCCCGAGCTGCTTGCGCATCTCCACCGTTTTCTCCGGCATAAACGGCATGCATAACACCGAGCACGATCGGAGCACCTCGAGCAAGACGCGTAAACATTTGTCCAAATCGTCGGCGCGCTCGTCTCCCGCTTTGGCCAACACCCATGGCTTTTGTTCTTCGACGTAACGGTTACCCGCCTGCACCGCGCGCCACATCGCCTGGAGACCCACGTCGAACGAAAGGGCCTCCATGGCCTCGACGTAGTCACCTACCACACCCTGGGTGAGTCGCTGCCAATCGGCCGCGGCTGCATCACTCCACGGCGGCACCCCGGCACCGCGGTAGCGGTTAGTCATCGACAACGTACGCGAAAACAGATTTCCCAAATCGTTGGCCAGTTCGGCGTTATAACGAGTCACAAAAAGCTCCACCGTAAAGTCGCCGTCGCGATCGAAGGCGATCTCACGCAACAACAAATAGCGGAGCGCGTCGGCGCCGAAAAACCGGGCCAGATCGGCGGGGTCGACGATGTTGCCGATGGACTTACTCATCTTCTCGCCGCGGTTATACACAAACCCGTGTCCGAACACACATAGCGGCAGCGGGATGTCGGCCGCCATCAGCATTGCCGGCCAGATCAGGCAATGGAAACGAGTGATATCTTTTCCGATTATGTGGCAGTCGGCGGGCCAGTAGTGGAGGTATTTGTCTCCGGGCGACTCGCCGTAGCCCAACGCGGACACATAATTGATCAACGCGTCGAACCATACGTACACCACCTGGTCTTCCGCTACCGGCAACGGCACGCCCCATTGCTTGCCGGTTCGCGAGACGCTCACATCCTCCAGACCTTTCTCGATCACCTTGAGGATCTCGTTGCGGCGGATCTCTGGTTGAATAAAACCGGGATTTTCGTCGATGTGCGTTTTGAGCTGGTCGCTAAACTTCGACAGCGCGAAAAAATAGTTTTTTTCCTCGATGAATTCCGGCTCGGTTTGATGGCGGGGACACTTGCCGTCGACGAGGTCCTTTTCGGCGACGAACTCTTCGCACGAAACGCAGTAGAGGCCTTTGTACGTCCCCTCGTATATGTAGCCGTTCGCGTGGATCCGTTCGAAGATGTGCTTGACCGCCGCCGTGTGCTCAGGCGCCGTCGTGCGTATAAACTGATCGTACGAAATATGGAGCGCCGCCCACGTGTTCTCGAACTCCACCGCCATTTCGTCGGTGTATTCCTGTGGGTCCTTGCCCAGACGGATGGCCTCTTTTTCGACGTTGGTGCTGTGCTCGTCGGTGCCCATCAAGAAATAGGTGTCGTAACCGGCGAGCCGCTTGAACCTCGCCAGACAGTCGGCGCCGATCTTTTCGTAGGCGGTGCCCAGATGGGGGCGCGCATTTACATAGTCAATCGCCGTGGTGACGTAGAACTTTTTCAACTCTCGCATTCCCTGGATTGCCCGCCCCCAGCCGGGAACGGTTTCTCTGGCTAATGTCGGCCCCGCGAATCTACCATCCCGAAGGCCGGTTCGCAAGGGGTGGGATAGCCGCGATTACTCCTTCTTGCCCCCGAGCTTTGCCGTCAAAAAGCCGAGGATATAGCCGATAGCGAGCATCAGGATCACCAGAACCAGCTGGGAAACTTCCCCCGACCAGAAAAAGACGCGGAATGTAACGACGTCGACATTCTGAAATAGGAGGATCAGGGCGAGAACCGACACCACGATGATCGAAATCACTTTGGGTCGCTTGAAAAACTCTTTCATACGAACGCTCCGTTTGCGGGTAAGTGGAGAACGGACAGGTCAACTGCACCCGTAAAAGATGCCACAAAGGCCGATCCATTGGCCATAAGATTTTCGCGGGCTTTATGTTATCATCGTTTCTTCATCTTTTCGGTCACCGTTACCCGCTCCAAACGGACGTGATGTATCGCTACCTGATATCGATATTGATCCTCGCCGCTGCATCGGCCGTATCCGCAGCTCCCGACGAGACGAACGTCTGGGACTATGTCTCCAACTACAAAGGGTGGCAGATTTCTGCCGTGAGGGTAGCCGGCCTGGATGATGCCCGTCTCCCCTCGGGTGCAGCAAAACAACTGGGTAAAGGCCTCGATCTGGCCGGTGATAAAGCGGTTCTCTACGAGAAACAACTGCGCGAGGACGTTGCACGTGTCCAGCTCTACCTCGCTCAACGCGGATACCCTTATGCCCGGGTTACCCCCCGCGTCGACCCCGACGAATCGAAACGAGCAATTGCACTCACTTTTGAAGTCGAGTCCGGCCCGCCCGTGATCGTCCGGACTTTCGATTGGTTGACAATTCCAGAAAAACTCAGGGGCGATCTCGAACGGGAGACGCGGACGCGACCGGACGACGTATTCTCCGATGCCGACCTGGAAACGGACGTGCAGCTGGTAATCGATCATCTCAAAAAGACCGGCCACGCCTACGCCAGCGCGTCCGCCAAACTCGACTGGGTCGATTCTACGACCGTCGACATCGCCGTGATCGCTGCACCTGGGCCGGTCTACTATTTCTCGGGTGTGATCGTCCAGGGTGTCAGCGACGACTTGATCGAACTGTCGTATGTGCTGGTCGACATAAAGATGGGCGAACGTTACGACCCTATTCTCATCCGGGATGCGCGTGATTATCTGAGTCGTTTAGGGGTGTTTCGTCAGATTCGCATAACGCTGGAACAAACCGCGCCGGATTCGTTGGACGTCATCGTCGATCTGCAAAAGCGCAAACCGAGATCGATCGAGACGGCCTTTGGTTACTGGACGGACGAGCGGTTTAGCGGGCGCGTCAAATGGCAGCACCGAGACGCGTTTCACAGAGCCCGCGGCACGTCGATAGAGTTGGTTTATACGCAGTTCAGACAGTTCGGTAAATGGTCCGCGTGGTGGCCGGCGATATTTGGGAGGAAGCGGTCGCTGGGTTCCGTCGCCGGTGGACTCAACAATGAGAATGAAGACAGCTATGAAAAGACCGCGCCCGGTGTGGGTGTTTCATTCGGATACACTTTCACGCGCAATACGGCCGCGACCCTCGGCTACACCATCGAACTTGCCTCTTACGATATCAAAACAATGGAGAGAGACGAATTTCAAGATCCCGAGGGGCCGGTCGGTTGGTTCAGCGGCCGCGTGTCGCGCGACGGAACCGACGACCGCATTGACCCGGCCAAGGGAACGTTTTCGTGGCTCACCTTTGAATGGGGCCCCAGGGGTGGCGTGTCGGAAGCCAACTGGATTGCCACCGAAGCGTCCGGCAGTATTCTCACTCCGGTCAAGCAAACGGTATTCGCCACCAACCTCCGCGCCGGATGGGGCCACCCCATCGCGCCGGCAGATATCCTCCTGCCGGACAGAAGGTTTTATGCCGGTGGCGCCGCCTCGCACAGGGGCTTTTACCGGAGAAAGCTGGGACCGAAGGACGAGAATGGCGCTCCTCTGGGCGGCGAGGTGATGATCACCGGTTTCTTCGAGTATCGGTTTCCCCTCGTGTGGAAATTCAACGGTGCAGTGTTCTTCGACTGGGGGCAAGTGTGGCGGTCGGCCGACGACGTACGGATGGACAAAATCGAGCTGGCCGTCGGACCGGCGCTGCGACTCATGACAGCGGTGGGGCCGGTGCGGCTGGACTGGGGCATTCGAATCACCAACTACGACGACACGGAACCGTGGTCGGCGATCCACTTCGCCATCGGGTATCCGATGTGAGGCACAAGGACAGGAGTCAGCAGGAATGAACTGGAAGTTGGCGGCAAGCAAAACGGCGAAGGTATCCGCAATCGTGGCCTGCGTGGTGGTCGGCCTTGCCGTATTGCTTGTCGTTCTGTTTCAGTTGCGTCCGGTACGCGAGCTGATCTTGTCGGCGGCATTAACCGCGGCTCAACGCTCGCTGCCCGGACGCTTGACGGTCGAGGCCTCCGCGTGGCCCGCTCCCGGCACGCTCGAATTCGATGGCGTCTTGTGGACGGACGGTCCGGATACGCTCGCCGCAGCCGAGTGTTTGCGCGTGTCGGCCGATCTGTGGGCGCTCTTTCGCCGCGACGTCCACGTCGAGGAGTTCGTCGTACGCGACGCGAGCGCCGACATACCCGCTCTCGCGCACCTGTTCGAAACCGAGGCCGGGGCAGACGACGGCGACAAAGACGACCCAGGCGACAGAAAATTCCCGCGCGATGGCGCGTTGCGCGGTGTGCCGTCGATCGCCGTCGACCGCGTGGAAATCGACGCACCGCGATTGCGCGCTTCCGAAACGATCGACCTGCGCGGGATTGTGGTTCGCGGCGGGCTCAACGTCCTACACGGCACCGCCCCGGAACTCCATCTCGATGAGGTTGAGCTGACCGAAGGGGTCAGCGGATCGTCGATCGACAGTTTGCGAATGTTGATCGACCTGACCCAATTCACCGTACAGGGAGCGGCGACGATCGAATCGCCGCACCACCCCCCGTTGTACTTGGTCTGCAGTTCGACACCCGAATACACCTTCGAGATTCGATTGACGCGCGAACACGACCGCGCCCCGCCGGAAACGGTGGGGATAGTGATCGAAGGTCGAGTCGAAATGGACGGGCATCAATTGCAGTCGATCGATTTCACGCTTCAACTCCAAACGCCGGGTAGCGAGGAACTGCAGCGCATTCCGGCGCTGGAACGCGCTTTCGCAGGTCTTGCTCCGTTGGATGGGGTCGGGGGCCTGGTGCGCGGCCGCGTGGCGCTACGCCCGTCGTTCTCGGCCGACGTAACCGTCGACCTGTTCCGGAATTCC
>CBDVBX010000089.1:0-13054 GCA_965372335.1 uncultured bacterium
CCATAGAAAACCGATCGTATTTTTGGGAACCCAACGCAAGCGCCAATATCCAAGCGCTCCTGGGTGAGATCACAAGCCCAGAAAAACATCCGCGCACTCCTGGATGACATCACACGCACAGGTCGAAATCCGCTCGAATAGGTATTGCAGGACCGCCGGCCCTAGTCCTGTTCTCCTGAGGAGCCGCCCCCATCGGAGTCTGCTGGCTCTTTAGCTGGCTTGTCCGCGTCCGGCTTCTTCGAGTCTCCCGACGGCGCCTGTTTCATCTTCGTTTCGAGCGTCGCAATCTGCTTCTCGAGCGCGGCGTGCTGCTCCTTGATCCACTCGAGGTAGTGCTCGAGGAATGCCCTGCTGCGGGCTTCGGCGCTCATGGCCGCTTCCGAGGCTCTCTGGGCGTCGGCAGAGATCGTGTCGACGTTCATAGTTTCGAGCCACGTTTTCGCCCTCGCGAAACGCGCGTTGAGCGTATCGATGCTCGCGGTCATCTGGGCCAGGGTTGTCTGCAATTCCCCGGTGCTCTTTTCGAGATTGTCGATGCGTGTGTTGGTCGAATTATTCGAGGTCCGCACGCTGCTTTCCATCGCCGTCAGCTCGTCGGTCGTCGCGATGCCAAGGGTGGAACAACCGTTGAAAATGGGGACTGCCATCGCCAGCGCGAACAGCAAGGCGGCGTAACGGCCAACTTGCCTGGAAAATTTGGAACGCATATATACCTCCGTTTTTGAACCGAGCCTTTACGATCGGCAGAAAACCAGAATGAGACGATTTCAACTCGAATCTGTGAACCGGCGCTGAATCGTCAACGCCAACAATATCAGACAGGGGAGATATGCGGGAAGAAAGAACCGCGGGCTGGTGAATGTGATGGCATGCAAGCACATGATCAACAACGGCATCGACGCCAACGCCCACACCGCCGCCGATTTACGCCACGCAACAACCGACCACAAGACGACGCAGAGCAACAACACCTGGGCGATCCCAACCGTCCAATGAACGGACACACCCCAGAACCGACCCGCTTTCGCCAAGGCGTTTTTTATGACATATCCAGGGTGAGAATCGAAGTACGCCCACGCCCTGATCCTCAGTTCAACGGCCACCTTCGACTCCGGCAAATGTTTTCTGAGGTTGCTGACCCATTGGACGCCTTCGGGATCTCTCAGTACGGTGGTGTTATAGACTGTTCCGATAAATAGGTTATAGGATCCCGCCGTGTTGATGAGCACCAGGTCGTCGTGTATGCGCGCGTTTCTCGCCTGCCAGACTCCCACCGGTATCGACAGGCCAAGCAAGAAGACGAGCACGCAAAGAAGCGGAGCCTTGATCCTCTTCCAGCCAAATCCGCCGCCAGAACAAACGGAGCACAACACGACAAAGCCAGGCAACATGGCAACCATCACAGTTCTGGTCAGAATCGCTCCCCCGATGATTACCCCTCCAAAGAACAACCGAAGTAGCGTCCTGCGGTGAGCGAACCTCTCATAAGCTCGCAGTGGCGCGCACAGCAATAGCCCGAGCCCGAACAGAAACATGAATAGTGTTTCGGCCATAATGACGCCCGACAACCGGTACGTGAGCGGATGGCACAAGTACAGAGCACTAACGCACGCGGCGACAGCCGTAGAAACGCCGGTGCCACGGCAGATCAAAAATATGAAAAATACAGTCAAGGCGACGAGCAGCAAGTTCGCGATCAACACGTGATTCGGGCCGAACCCGATAGACCGGCAGGCGGCCAAAAAAAGAGCCGTCAACGGCGGGCGCCACGTGGTTGGCACAGTGCCCGTATCGAATCTTTCCCGAAATTGCCCTTCCTCGAGAATTGTACCGGCGGTAAACCACAGACTTTTGGAATCGGAGTACCGAAGAGGATCGGGAGGGGCCAGAAAAAAGCCCGCGAGATAAGACAAGTAGAGGACGAACGGAAAAACGAGACAAATTTTCCTCAGCGTGCCTGCGGAAGCAGTGTATTTCGATTGGCTCATCGGGAAGTTCATATCGAGCGGCGAACGGTCAACGAGTCGCGAGGAGAAATATCGAGTTGTCGCCGGCTATTTCGGTTTCATCTACTGCAAAATGCCGTCCCACCACCTCGTCAATGGCACAGCTGAAGTTTTTCGTCGACAGTTCCACACTGTTCAGACCGTCGATTGCCTCATCATAATACTTCGTCATAAGGCGATGGTATTCACTCGATGCGACGAACGCTTGACTTAGGATTCGTCTTCTCTGTCTTTGCCGCCATGCTTCTGCCGCACCGCTCCGTGCGAGCGCACGACGCGTTTTTGCGGCGATTCTGTGTGGAAGCGAAGTGATACTCATAGCTGCTTTCTAACACATTCCGCCGCGCAAAAAAAGGCCGGAACGAGTCCGGCCTTTTTTTCTTTACAATCGACAGGGAGCTCTACCCGCTGGCCTCTATGAGTTGAGCGGGAGACACAACCGATCCGTGCTTCTCTTTGAGCGCCAAAAGGTCCTTCTTCTGCTCTTCGTAAATCTCGAAGATGCGTTCCGGGATACGTTCGTCCTTTCGATACGCTTCGGTCTGCAGGTCGATCCTGCCGACGATGTTATCGATATACAGGGAGAACTGCATGTTGTACAGGTCCTCCGGGTATTCCTTGTCGATCTTCGATTTGAACAGGTCCTTCAGATCCCCGTACTTCGGAATGAAGCCGACGGGCGTCTCGATGACGTCGATCTCTTTGTGGGCCAGCAGCTCGAGCCAGCCGAGCCATACCCTTACGTCCCGTTTCTCTCCGAGAAGTTTCTTGCCCTCGGTGCCGCCACGAGCCTCGTGAGTGAGGAAGTAATTCAAACCCGCCATGATCGGCCTCATGTCGTCGGCGATCTTGTCACTATTGAAGAACTCGAACTGAACCTTCATATAGTCACCCAGCGGACCGGGAATGAACGGCGCATTCGCCCAAGGGGCACGTTTGACACCGGTGGCGCCGACTTCCGTGGCCGTCGCCGCGGACACGATGGAAGCGCCGATCACCACGCCGTGGTCGGGGGTCTTCGCTACCCACACCGGTGGCATCGTGTCACTGTCGCGGCCGCTGTAAGTGATCACCCGGGTCAACACGCCGTCGCCGCTCTCCGACAACTCGGAAAACGTGGCGAGCGCGCTCGACCGCAACGTACAGCGCGAGTTGGGGTGGGACAGGGGAATCGGCTTGCCGTTGTCGTCGGTTTTGCCTTCGTGCCATTCGCCTTGGAAGTTGAACCCCTTCTTCGGGTGTTCTTCTTCGTTACCAACCCAATGGGGAACGAGTTTGTCGTCGATCAACACGTTCGACCAGATTACTTCTGTTCCTTCGTTTCGGAGCAGCTTAATCAGGAGCGGGTCGCCCTCGACGTTCACATCTTGGACGATGCCGAAGATGCCCGCTTCGGGGTTGATCGCCCTGACGGTGCCGTCGTCCGCGATCCATATTTGGGCGAGGTCGTCGCCGATAAAATCAGTCCCGACCATTGCCGTGGTGGTCTTGCCACAACCGCTGGGCGCAGCGCCGGCAAAGAACGTCACACGGTCCCCGGGGCCCCGAAGTCCGGTGATGAACATATGCTCGGAAATCTCCTTGCCCTTTCCCAGATACGTCGCTTTGTCCACAGCAAACCGGTGGTTGCCCTTTTTCATGAGCAGCGTGTTGCCAGCATAGGTGCAGAACACGCTGAACGTCGTCCACCAGCTCCGGTCCATGTACACCCTGGCGTTGGGCAGGTCCTCGGGACGGTTAGGCCCCTCGCTATGTACGTTGGTGAAGAAGTGACCAAGTCGATCGACTTCCTTTTCGAAGTCGTCGAAGATGTTTCGATAGAGCAGCTCGGCACTGTGGCACACATATGTCGAGCTGGTAATTTCGAGCGCCGGATTCGAAACCGGGGCACCGATCGGACCGCGCATGTAAAAGCCGACCACCATGGTCATGCCCTTCATGACGCCGGTCATCTTGGTTTTTATGTCTTCGAGAGCTTCGTTCCGAAGCTTTTTCTTGGCGAGCGCGCTGATCGTTTCGCCCTCGTTGACGATGTAAAACGTGCGGTCAACAATACGGCCCTGTTCGTCTTTGAGATCGTAATGAATCGTGTGGTCCTTCATGGCGAGCTTCTTCTCTTCGCCTTTCTCGAGGGCCAGATCTCGAATCCACCGCTTGTCGGCTTCGGATCCATCGTTGACGAACACGGAGTCGGGCTGGCACATGGCGATCGCGTTGGCGATCTTCAAACGGACGTCGGGATTGGTGATCTTCTGGATCTTCTCGAAGTTCGCGTCATCCATCTTCTCTTTGAAAATCGACGTCGCTTGATCGGCCGACTTGACGCCGCCGATCTCCGACAAGATATCAATCCCTTTCTTAAGCTCTAACATGGCAAATATCCTTTATGGTTTGTTATAAGCCCGCAACTATCCCACAAATTTATCCACGTTATAGCGAAAATATCGGGATATCTTTAAATTCGCCAAATGAGCGCGGACAAATTCCACAAAAAATGACAAATCAGGATAACTCCAAAGTCAGGCAAACTCAAGTAAAAACGGGAGGATAGACGGCCGACAGGCGAGTCCAATGACCAGACGACAGACGGCGGACAGGCGGCCGACCGGCCAATCTACTGACGAGTCGAAAGGTGTCATCCCCAGATTGCAGACAATCCGATCGGAAGGTCTTGACAGTGACTGGATTTTGGGGTAAACATTTTAACGAACGTTCGATAAATAACAGGGTGGCAGATGAAACCCCAAACGCGGAATCAAGGGAACACGACGAGTACGGCCAGCAAGGGAGAGATCAAACAAGCCGAAGTTTTGGCGTACTCCGCCAGTGTCATCGCCGAGGAGGGTTACGAAAAAGCGAGTATCCGTAAGATTGCCTCGGCCATGGGGATGAGCGTTTCCGCCCTGTACTACTACTACGCCTCCAAAGAAGAACTTCTCTTTTCCATTCAATACAATTCGTTCGATGATCTGGTGCGCCGGCTCGAGAACGCGCTCGAAACGGAAACGGACCCGGAGCGCAAGCTTTACCTGCTAATAGAGAATCACCTCGAGTTTTTCTTGAACCGCATCAGCGAACTGACCATATGTTCGCACGAGATCAACACCCTCAAAGGAGAAGCCTACGACAAAGTGTGGCGCCGCCGCCGTCGTTATTACCTCATCGCGCTGGGAATCGTTGGAGAGATCAAAGCGAAACACAAAAACAGTGCCCTGCAGGTCTCGCTGGCAACGCTCAATCTGTTCGGCATGTTGAATTGGATTTACATGTGGTACGACCCGGAGAAGAAGAGGTCCTACCGGGTGTTGGCAAGGGAGATGTACAACCTATTCTTGAACGGGATCAAGTCCAAGAGCCGGTCGGTTCCAACGCGTAAGTGACCGCGGATCGACCGACCACAAATTGTTGGGAGAATAAACCATGGCAGAGCAAGTCTTACTGGACAAGGAGACCTTCGATACGTTCCGCAACTGGCGGATTGGACGCGCGGAGTATGCCAAGGCCTGGAAAGAGAAGACGGGCGGCAAGCTGATGGGGTATTTCTGCACTTATGCGCCCGAGGAACTGATGTACGCGGCGGGCATCTTGCCGGTGCGAATACTCGGCAGCCACGAAACGCAGGACGTCACCGAACCCCATATCTTCGCGATGTTCTGCCCCTTCTGCCGCGATTGTCTCGCGCAAGGATTAAAAGGACGATTCGACTACCTCGACGGCATCATGATCGCGCAGTCGTGCCTCCACATCCGCCAGGCATTCACCAGCTGGCAAAAACATATTCCTATAGACTACAGCTACTACCTTCCCATGCCGAACCACGTGCAAAGCCCGCACTCCGTACCCTTCCTGGTGAAAGAGTACGAGTTGTTCAAGGAATCGCTGGAGAACTGGTTGGGAAAGAAAATCGAGGACGAAGCGATAAAAGACGCCGTCGACGTGTTCAACACCAATCGCCGGCTGATGCACAAGGTCAACGAACTGCGCCAGGGCGAAAACCCGCCGTTGACAGGAGAAGAGGCGATGGAGCTGGTGCTGTCGAGCCAAATGGTGGACAAGAGAGAACACAACACCGCGCTGGAAGAGCTTCTCGCAAAACTCGGTGAAAGAGTGGTCAACCGGCCGATAGGTACCCGTCTGATGATTGTGGGCAGCGAAGACGACGACATCGAATTCTTGAACATGGTCGAATCCTCCGGGGCCACATTCGTCATCGACGAACACTGTACGGGAACGCGATACTTCTGGAACGAAGTCGAATCGAATGGCGGCGACCTGCTGGAAAGCCTCGCCAACCGTTACATCAAACGTCCACCCTGCCCGTCCAAGGACTGGCCCGAACGCACCCGCACCAGCCACGTACTTCGGCTGGCGAAGGACTACGACGTGGCGGGAGCGATCATCATGCAGCAGAAGTTCTGCGACCCGCACGAAATCGACGCACCCGCCCTGACCAAGGCACTAAACGACGCAGGGGTCAAAACACTGTTCTTGGAATTCGACGTTACCGTTCCCATCGGCCAGTTCAAGGTCAGGGTGGAAGCGTTTCTAGAGATGTTGGAACAAGACGATCTTTTTTCGGACGACGACGATCTGTTCTAAGCGAAAGGAATCCCGATGTCGACGAACGGGACATACAAAACTGAACCATTGAAATGCTGGGGCAAGGCCAAAGAGCTTCGGCGCAAGTACTATGAAGACTACGTAAAGGCGCACGAACGCGGCGGCTTGCGCTGGGTCGGAGGCGCGTGGAGCTTCAGCGCCGTTCCCTCCGGACTGGGAAGGGACGTGTGGAGCTTGACCAGTGAGCCATACGGGGCGAGTCTCGCCGCCAACAAGGAGCTGTCACTGCGGTGCCTTGAGGCCACCGAGAAGGCCGGCTTCGCCAGAGACCTTTGCGCATACATGCGTAACTACTGGGGCTCGATCATACTCAACGAGTTTGCGTTCGGCGGGCCGTTTCCCAAGCCCGACTTCATCTGGCAGGACCACATCTGCTGCAGCCACGCCAAGTGGTACCAGGTGGTGAGCGACCTCGAGGGGGGCATCCCGCATTTCAGCATGGACGTGTCGGTGGGGCCGTATAAGGACATCGCCCCGCACAAGATCGATTACCTGGTCAGCCAGATGCACGACGGCATCGAGTGGATGCAAAAAGTCACCGGCCGCAAGTACGACGACGAGCTGCTGATAGAGGCGGTTAAGAATGAGTTTAGGTGTACGTCCCTGTGGGCCGAGATCTGCGCACTCAACAAGCACGTCCCGGCACCGCTGGAAGAAAAAACCATGTATTCGCTCTACGTGCTGGGAACGCTCAACAAACACGACAAAGAAGTGGCCGATTTCTACTCGGAGCTACGCGACGAAGTTCAATACCGGATCGACAACGGCATCGCCGCTATCGCCAACGAGCAGTGCCGCTTGATGTCCGACACCCAGCCGCCGTGGGCATTTTTGAGCATCTTCCGCTACATGGAAGAATTCGGCGCCATCTCAGTGGGATCGCTGTACACGTTCGGCCTCATCGGCATCTGGGAAGACAAACCCGACGGCAGCTGGGGGCCCCGGACCACGCCGATGGAACAGGGGATTGACATCACCACCCGCGACCAGGCGCTTCGCCTCTACGCCGACTGGACACTGAGCAAACCCGAGTGGCAGCACTTTTACTCACCGCACCTCAAGACAGAAATGATGGCGCGGATCGCGAAGGAGTGGAAACTCGACGGGATCATGCTCCATTACAACCGCGGTTGCGAGGGGCTATCGATCGGCATCGCCGAAAACCGTCTGGGTCTGATCGAACAGGGGTATCCGGTGATGACGTTCGAAGGAAACATGGGTGACGAACGCGAGTTCGACGAGGCGCGCGTCAAAACCCGCTTCGACGCCTTTATGGAAACGTTGGGTAAGAAACATATCACCGTCTAAACACGCGAAGACCAAGGAGACTGTTCGAAATGATTACTGCCGGTATTGATATCGGAGCGAAAACGGTAAAAGTCGTGCTGGCGAAGGACAACGAGATCCTGGCCAAGAGTATTACACCGGCGGGTATCGACACCGCAGCGGCGAGCGAAAAAGCGCTGAACGAGGCGTTGTCCAGGGCCGGCCTAGAAAGAGACGCAATTGAAAATTTCCTGGCCACGGGGACGGGCCGCAAAGACTGCCCGTTCACCGACAAGGAGGTCACGGAGGTTGGGGCCGCGGCCAGGGGTGCTCGCGGTGTGCTGGAATCGTGCCGCACCGTGATCGACGTGGGTGCCGAAGAAGGCCGTTCCGTTCGCCTGAACGACGAGGGCAAGGTGCTTGATTTTGCATTCAACGAAAAATGTGCGGCTGGGGCGGGCGCGTTCGCCGAGGCCATGGCCCGCGCTCTCGAAACCACAGTGGAAGAGTTGGGGCCCTTGGCGTTGACGTCGGAAAAGGCCGTTCCCATGAACGCCCAGTGCGCCGTCTTCGCCGAATCAGAAGTGGTGACATTGATTCACGCGAAAACGCCGCGTCAGGACATCGCGCGCGCCGTGCTCGACGCGATTGCCAGCCGGATCATTTCCATGGTCCGGAAGGTGGGATTCGAGAAAGACGTCGCCGTGATCGGCGGCGTGGCGCTCAACCCCGGTTTCATAGATGCCATGAATAGAGGTCTTGAAATGCAAGTACACGTGCCGGAAGATCCCGAGTACATCGGCGCCCTGGGCGCGGCCCTCCTGGCCTCGGAGTAGACGGCGTGCCATCAGTCCTTACAGGAATACCTATTTGGAGGAAGATACAGTGAGCGAGAAAACTGTGAGTGAAACAAAAGAATTCTGGCGCTGGAAAGAGTATCGCTGGCACGACGAGAGTATAGACTGGAAGAGCGCCGCCATTATCAGCGCGGGGGTGGACATCGGATCCGTCAGCTCACAGGCGGTCATACTCCTCGACGGTAAGTTGTACGCGTTTAGCAACCAGCGCACCGGCTTCGACAGTCCGGAAAGCGCCAACAACGCGATCACCTGGGCGATGGAAAACACCGGCATGTCTCTCGACGACATCCACTATACGGTCGGCACCGGTTACGGCCGGGTCAACGTACCGTTCGCCGACAAAGCGATCACCGAAATCGCGTGTCACGCCCGCGGCGGCAACATGATGTACGGCAACACGGTGCGTACCATCCTGGATATGGGCGGGCAGGACTGCAAGGCCATCCGATGCGACGAGAGGGGCAAGGTGGAGGCGTTTCTCATGAACGACAAGTGCGCCGCCGGGACGGGCCGGGGGATGGAGGTGTTTGCGGATCTGTTGTCGATACCCATCGAAGAGGTGGGCGACATATCGCTTACCGTGGAGGAAGAACCCGATCCGGTGTCGAGCACGTGTGTGGTGTTCGCCAAATCGGAAGCTTCCGCCCTCCTGCGCGAAGGCTGGCCCAAGAACAAGGTGCTGGCGGCTTATTGCTCGGCCATGGCCCACCGCGTGGTCACGTTGCTCGAGCGTATCGACGTGGTAAAAGACTTTGCCATCACCGGTGGAATCGCCAAGAACAGGGGGATCGTGAGTCGAATTGAAGGAGAGCTAAAATTGAAATCGCTCAAAACCGATTACGATTCACAGATCGCCGGCGCGCTCGGAGCGGCTCTGTTTGGTCAGGCGCTGGAGAAAAAGCGTCGCAAGTAAGCTGTCCGGATATCGGCTGCCGTCCGGTTGACCACCGGAAACGGCTACGCGAAAGGCGGTTCAGAGTGAAAGCGAATTACGGTTACACGGACGGTTCGGGCGACTTCTTTATCACCATCGACACCGACAAGTGCGATGGCTGCGGCGACTGCGTGACGGCGTGTCCTGGCGGCGTTTTCGAGACCGGCGAAGACCCGCACGATCCGTTTCGCGAAGAGCCGGTCGCCGTGGTCACTGAAGAACAGCGAAAAAAAATCAAGTACACGTGTGCGCCGTGCAAGCCCGATCACGATCGTCCCGAACTGCCGTGTGTTGCGGCGTGTAAACCGGACGCGATCTCCCATTCCTGGTAGGCCTTTCTAACCACTGCGGCCGGAGGAGGTTGGCATTACCTTGGCGGCTATTACCATCGACGGCAAATCGATCGAAGCCGAAAGCGGCCAAACTGTCATCGCCGTAGCCCGAGAAAACGACATTTACATTCCCTCGATCTGCCACCATCCCGACCTACCGCCATTTGAAAACTTGCCGCTGGCCGATCGCGTCTATCGCGGCGGCATGGCATACGACAACGAACCGCTGGATCCCGACGATTTGGCCGGGCTGGAGGGGTGTGGTCTGTGCATGGTCGAGATCGAAGGGCAAGACCAGCCGGTCAAAGCTTGTAGTACGCTGGTGACCGGCGGTATGTCGATCCGGACCGACAGCGAACAACTCAGGCACTTGCGGCGGCAGAATTTGATTCCCATAATGGCGCGGCATCCCCACGCGTGTGTCACCTGCGCCCAGCGCGAGGGCTGCAGCCTGGAAGATTGCTCGTCGAACACCGCCAAAGAAGACCGCTGTTGTCCCAAGTTCCACAACTGCGAGCTACGTAAAGTGGCGGAGTTCGTGGGCGTATCAGAATCCACGCCGCGGTTCCAACACGTAGGCCTGCCCCTGTTGGTCGACGAACCGCTTTACTACCGCGATTTCAATCTATGCATCGATTGCGCCCGTTGCGTGCGGGTGTGCAATCAAGTCCGGGGCGTCGAAGCTTTGGGGATTGTGCACCAACAGGGGAAACTGATCGTCGGAAGTGTTGCATCGACGCTGTCCGAGTCCGAGTGCCGGTTTTGCGGCGCGTGCGTCGAGGTATGCCCGACGGGATGCCTGATGGACAAGAACAGCCATACCGCCGACAGAGAACGGTGGCTGATACCGTGTGTGGGCACCTGCCCCGCGGGCGCGGATGTGCCCGGCTACATTCGCGCCGTTGCCAAAGGTGATTTCGTCCGCGCGGCCGCCCTGATCCGCAACACACTGCCGCTCCCTAATACGCTGGGGCACATCTGTTTTCACGAATGCGAGATGGAGTGCCGTCGCGGTCAGATCGATGACCCGATCGCCATCTGCGCGTTGAAGCGTTTCGCCGTCGACCGTGGTGACGCCGGCATTTTGGAGCACGTTCCTACCCCCTCTGACAACGGCAAGAATGTGGCCGTCGTCGGCGCCGGTCCAGCGGGGCTTTCCGCCGCCTATTTTCTGCGCTTCAAGGGTTACGGCGTTACGGTGTTCGATGCGGCGGAGGAAGCGGGGGGGGTGCCCGCCACCGCCATCCCGCAATACCGTCTCCCCCGAGTCGTTTTGCAGAGAGATGTGGATTTTATTCGTAACGCCGGTGTGGTCATAGAGACGGGTCGAGAGTTCGGCAGCGGCGAGGAAATGGCCGCATTGGTCGAAGACGGATACGATGCGCTGGTGGTGGCAGTGGGGCTGCCGACCAGTAAGAAGATATCGGTACCGGGCCGCGAGCTGTCGGGGGTCGGGTGGGGTTTGGAGTTTTTGCAACGGGTGAAAGATGGGAATTTTGTCGATCTGGGAGCGGACGTGGTGGTGATCGGGGGGGGCAATGTCGCCATCGACGTGGCGATGACGGCGATGCGGCTATTGGACGAGACGGGTTCGGTCCATCTCTACTGCCTGGAAAAACGCGAGGAAATGCCCGCCCACAGTTTTGAAATCGAAAAGGCAGAAGCAGAAGGCATTATGATTCATCCGAGCTGGGGGCCGGTCGAGATTCGCGGCGAAGCCGGTCGAGTCGAGTCGGTAGAGTTCCAACGGTGCACGTCGGTGTTCGACGAACAGGATAGATTTGCCCCCACCTACGACGAGGAAGCCAGAATCACGGCGAAAGCGTCCACGGTGTTACTGGCAATTGGACAAGCCCAGTCCGGTGCAGTTCCCGAGGCGGGTGGCGCGGTGTTCCTGGCGGGCGACGCGACCGGCCGGGGTCCGTTTTCGGTGGTCTCGGCGGTCGCATCCGGACGACAGGCGGCATCGGATATCGACAGTCTGCTAGGCGGAGACGGAGACGTATCTCTCGATTTCGCAGGCGATGAGACGCCTCCGGCGTGGATCGGACGCATGGAGGGGTTTGCAACCATGCGTCGCGCGGCGATCCCCACAGAAGACCCGCAAGAGCGCCGGTCGGACTTCCGCGAAATCGAGGGTTCGTACTCGGTAGCAAACGCCAGGTTCGAGGCGAGGCGCTGTCTGCAATGTGACCTGCGGCTCGCGATCGGCCAGGTTCAACTGCCGCCGGAACGTTGGTTGAAGTTTGAGCCGGCGAACTTGGGACAGACACCCGAAGCTGGGGGTGTTATACTACTGTGCGGTGACGATCGGAAGCCGACGCTCATCAAAGGGACGGAGAACATTCGCACCGCCCTGGAAGAAAAACTCTCGGCAGGCAACGACGCGGTGTTCTTCCAGTGGGAGGAGGACGGGATGTATACGAAGCGAGAGAGCGAGCTCATACAACAACACTTGAATCAGTACGGCGAGCTCCCCGGCGGCGGCGACGACGAACTCGATGACCTTTTTTAAAAAGTCTGTCCCGCGCCGCCCACGGGTTTCCAGGTATTGAGCCGACCGATCGCGAGCCGTCCGTAGTTTTGGGGCGCATAGCTGGGGGGGCGCTCCCGCTCGGGCAGTGCTCGCTAGCCGCCCTTAATCATTGATATGCGGGCGGCTGCTGCGCAACTCGCTGTCGACCCCCACCAGCTATGCGCCCTTGACCTCTGAAGGTGCGAGGGCGGGCGGCCGCGAGATTGAGCAGGACCTTAGTCGGCGAGCACAATAGAGGGTCCAGTCGGCGAGCCGACTACCAGCCCTGTGTCCTGCGCCTACCAACATTTGGCGCGGGAGGAGGCGAGCGGCAGATTCGGAGATGCTACGTGCAAGACAGTGGTTAGCGAGCCGTGCCACCCCGCGCTGCGGGGCCAGAGCGGCGAAACTCGCGGTCGTTCGCCCCAGAACCTCGGAAGCCCCGCCGCGGGGTGATAAATGAACAAGATGACGTACACTCGCGAGCGGAAGTGTGAAGATGAGAATTTTACATACATTTG
>CBDVBX010000090.1:0-13034 GCA_965372335.1 uncultured bacterium
CTTCGTCATCACTTGCCAGCCGGGTTTGTATTATACCACACGCCTTTTTATCGCCGTCAGACGTCGTGTAGCGTTTGATTTCAAAGAGGAGAGCGTATGTGAGAAGAGAAAAAAGTTGTCAAGCAGAAAAGTTTTTATCTCGGAACTGGGATAATACATCGTGACCCACCGCGGCTGCAGCGATTATGAGTACCTGATCGTGCTTTATAAGGATCCACTTGAGTCCTAGAGAATACCTCGGCACCTGTCAGGATTACATCAAAGCTGCCTTCCGAAGTCTTGGGCCGGCCGCCGGGCCAAAAAAAAAGGAAGCCCGGGGCGGTCGGTGACCGTCTCGGGCTCGTTCAAAGAGAGAAGAATCAGAGACAGTTAGCAGCGGGAGAAGCCGCAGTTGCGGCACACCGCGCAGCCGCTCTCGAACTCCAGCGCGCTGCCGCATTCCGTGCACATCCCGGCGAGGCGGTTGACGAACGACTCCAGCACCTGATCGGTCTCGCCAATCGTGTCCGGTAGCGGAAGCTTGCCTTCGTAGTCCTTGAGGTGCTGCGCCAGCGCTTTGCTGATGCCGTCGGCGCACGAGAACACCTTGTTCCCGTTGTTCCACGCCGGTGACGGACAGCGCACCCCTTTCAACTGACGGGCGACCGCGTTTGCGTCTACGCCGGCGCGAAGCGCCAGCGAAATCAAGCGGCCGATCGCCTCCGTCTGCGATGCCGCGCACCCACCCGCCTTCCCGATCTGAGCGAACAGCTCGAACGGGCCTTGTTCGTCGTCGTTGATCGTCACATACAGATTGCCGCAACCCGTGCCGATCTTGCGGGTGGTCCCGGTGATCGTGTCCGGGCGCTTACGCGGCCTTTTCACCTGCGCGCGATCGTCAGCGACCGGAATCGGGATATCGCCAACCGACGCGGCGCCGGCGGCACTCGACTGCGATGTATAGTCCTGGCCGACGTTTAACACCTGCGAACTACGGCTGCCATCGCGATAAATCGTCACCCCTTTACAGCCAAGTTCGTGAGCCAACTCGAACACCGTACGCACGTCTTCATGTGTCGCGTCGTGCGCAAAATTCACCGTTTTGGACACCGCGTTGTCCGTATACTTTTGAAACGCCGCTTGAATCCGCGTGTGAGCTTCTGGCGAGATATCGTGTGAAGTCTTGAAGATCTCTCGCCACCGTTTCGGCACCGCTTCTATTCCTTGAACACCGCCCGTCTTTGCCACCTCGTTGATCAGATCTTCGCTGTAGAAACCTTGCTCGCGCGCCACCGCCTCGAAGGTGGCGTTGGACTCGACCAGCTCGTCGTTGTCCATGACGTTTCGAACGAAAGCCAGGGCGAAGATGGGTTCCACGCCGCCGGTCGAATCGCCGATGATACTGATCGTTCCCGTCGGTGCAATGGTGGTGCGCGTGGCGTGACGGATCGCCCGGTCGCCACGATCGGCGTAAACGCTGAGCGAGAAATTGGGAAAAGCGCCGCGCTCCTCCGCCAGATCGCGGGAAGCCTCGTCGGCCGCTTCCTGAATAAAGTTCATGACCTCGCCAGCCACCTCTATCGCCCGGTCGCTGTCGTAAGGAATCCCCATGCGGATTAACAGATCGGCAAAGCCCATCACTCCCAGGCCGATCTTCCTATTGGCCTTCGTCAACGCGTCGATCTCGTCCAGCGGGTAACGGTTCATGTCAATCACGTTGTCGAGAAACCGCACCGAAGTCGTGACGCACCCACGCAAACGCTCGTAATCGACCGTACACTCCCCTAGTGAACCGACGGCAAATTTCGAGAGATTGATCGATCCCAGGTTACACGACTCGTACGGCAGAAGAGGCTGCTCACCGCACGGATTGGTACTCTCGATATCGCCCACGCGCGGCGTGGGATTGGACCGGTTGATCTCGTCTATGAAGACGATCCCCGGCTCCCCGTTTCGCCACGCGCCCTCGACGATTTTATCGAACACTTCTCCGGCCGATTGTTGACCGGTTACCTCGCCTGTGCGGGGATTGATCAGATCGTATTCACCGCCATTATTGACGGCTTCCATGAACTTGTCTGTGATCGCCACCGAGATGTTGAAATTGTTGAGGCGGTCGTTCTGGCGCTTGGCCCCGATGAAATCGACGATGTCGGGGTGATCGACGCGAAGAATCGCCATGTTGGCGCCGCGGCGGCGCCCGCCCTGCTTTACCGTCTCGGTGGCGGCGTCGAAAACGGTCATAAACGAGATGGGACCGCTGGAAACCCCCTTTGTGGAGTTCACCACGTCGTTTTTGGGGCGGATACGCGAGAACGAGAACCCCGTCCCGCCACCGCTTTTGTGTATGAGGGCCGTGTGTTTGATGGCGCCGAAAATGCCGTCCATGGAGTCCTCGACGGGGAGCACGAAACAGGCGCTCAGTTGTTGGATGTCAGTGCCCGCGTTCATGAGCGTCGGCGAATTGGGCATGAACTCCTGGCGCGTCATGATTTGATAGAACGCGTCCTCCCATTTCTGCTGGTTTTCGTCGTCGATTGCGTAGAACTGCTCGGCGGTGGCAATGTTTTTGGCGACCCGCCTGAACAATTCTCGGGGTGTCTCAATCGGCTCGCCGTCAGCGTCCTTGGTGAGATACCGTCTCTCGAGTACCCTCATCGCGCTTTGGCTGAGGCTCAATTGATCGGGGGTTGACTCGACGCGCATTTCTGGTTCTCTCCCTTCCAGCGGTGCAAAACCGGCCGTAGTCTCATTCTGCAAACTGCCCACACAACACTCTCTCCAACTCCACCTCTAAGATACCACATATGGTGGTAAAAAGTACATGTAACCGCTATATGTTGGGGTGTCAAGCGCTACATTGGTCCGAAATCCGATTTTTTAACCCCATTTCTTGCAACGAATTAGAGCCACAATCTCGCGTGCTTCCGGCCCACGGGGCGCCCAGTTCGGGTGAACACCGGAGCGGAAATCGAACAACACACGCTAACCATATTAATTTCAAACGACTACGCGCCCCGGCCACCAGGGCAAGTCGGGTTTTGACCTGATTCTTGCTATACAAACCGTGTTTCATCTTTGTCCGCTCAAGAAGAACACGAAATCCCAGGGGGACTTCGAACATGTTGCACCTGAGAGTGATATCAGGATCGTCGAAAGGAAGAACGGTCTCGCTCGACGAGACGCAGTTGCCGCTCACCATAGGCCGCGACCCGGAGAACACCATTTCGCTGGACCACACGGCGATATCGCGATTCCACTGCACGATCTCGACGGAGGACGGCGCCTACTACATCGAGGACAACAAGAGCACAAACGGCACGTATCTCAATGGCAGAAGGATCCAGAAGGACCGTCTGGGCCCCGGCGACGAGCTGATAATCGCCAACGTGGGCATCGTCGTCGAGGCATCTCCGAAGTCGATCTATGAGTCTCACGCCCCTCTCGATGTAAACGTATCGATTGATATCAAATCGAAGTCCGACAACGCGCTCACTCTCGCCAACCCCGCCGAGGAGATGGGAACCAAGGAGTTTCTCGCCGGCTTTTCCGACGACGAAAACTCAAAGACTTATCAGGCACTTCAGCTCCTGTACAAATCCGACCGGGCGTTTCGCGACATCGAGGATCTCAAACAACTGATGGAAAACCTCCTGGATCTCATCATGGACAACATCCAGGCTTCGCGTGGGTACGTATTCCTCTTGCAGCGAGACACGGGCAACTTGGTGCCTTACGTTCGCCGGCCGGTCGAGCAGCCCAGCGACGACGCCGAGATCGTGGTTAGTCAGACGATCTTGCAATCTGCCGTTCGTCAAAAATCGTCGATAATTTCCAATGACGCGTTGGTCGACGAGCGATTTATCCATTCGAAGAGTGTAGTCAGCTTGGAAGTTCGCAGCGCCATGTGCACGCCACTGATCAACCGCGGCAAGGTGCTGGGAATCGTCTACGTGGATTCGACCAGCGAGGCCGGCTTATTTTCCAGGGAAGATCTGGCGCTGTTTTCCGCCGTAGCGCTCAAAGCGGGTATTGCCATTGACAACGCGCGGCTGTACGACGACTTGAGATGTCTTTTCTACAACACGGTGGAGACTCTGGTTCGGACCATCCAGGCGAAGGACCAATACACCAGCGGCCATTCCACGCGTGTGAGCCGCTACTCCCTGTTGATCGCCGAGAAGCTTGGGCTTAGCACCAAGGAAAGGCACCAACTCTACCTGGCCGCCATGCTCCACGATATCGGCAAGATCGGCGTGCCCGACGAGCTGCTGCATCGGCCGGGCAATCTGAGTGATGAAGAGATGGAGCGCGTTCGCAACCACGTCCAGTTGGGTGCCTCGATGATCGAGATGCTGGGCGAGATGCACCCCATCGTACCGTTGATCCGCCACCACCACGAGAGCTGGGACGGCACCGGCTATCCGGATGGGATGAAAGGCGAGGAAATCCCTCTCATTTCCAGAATCATTTCTGTGGCCGACATGTACGACGCCATGACGTCCGATCGTCCATACCGCAAACGCCGTTCCCACGAGCAAGCCGTCGAAGAGATCAAACGGACCACCGGGACAAAAGTAGATCCGCGTGTGGCGGAGGCGTTTCTTCAGGTGTTAAAAGAAATAGCGCCGGCCGAGCAGGCCGACGCCACGATGATCATCCAGCCTACTTGATCGCCAGCTCGGCGATCGCAACCTCACGGCAATTCCCGTGGCATGACATGAACACCAGGCGGATCTTTTTCGCCTTCTTAAAGTCGGGTTTTAACTGAATCAGTTGAACGTCCGTCGTTTTCTCCAAGTCAATGCTTTGTATCTTTTTACCGTCGGCCAGAATGTCGCATTTACTGGGCTGATTCTCCGCCAGCGCTCTGATCGAGAGAATCCCGTCGGCCAGCCCCAACGGCGAAGCGACTTCGATGTAAGGTTTCACGCTCCCTTCGATGCTCGACATCCACGCCGTGGCTCGGAAACCATCGAAGCAATACCACAAGGGGTGCCCTTCGCTGGGCGGCGAAGAGGTCCCGTTAAGCGCGATTTTGTCGGCGCGTTCGGCACCGTCGAGCGTGAAATTATCGTCCTGCAACAGTTCGAGTGTCCGACCGTTCGCCATCGTTACCCGAATGTCCCACAGCCCGTCGCTGTTGATCTCGGCATGTTTCACCGATCTGGGCGACGCGTCTTCGAAGTACCAGTGCCATACCCACTCGAATTTGGCGCCCATTTGCTGAACGAAAATCATTCCGCCGTCCTTGCCGCCTTTCGCCGAACGATAAAGGATCATCTTTCCTTGCTTTCCGGCGACGGGAGACGGGAAATAGTCGTAAAACACGGCTTCAAAGCCGCCGTCGACAATCTCGGGCGCGAACGGCACCGCGTCCTTGGGTAGCGATTGAACATCCTCTGGCTGACCGGCAGTGGTCGTCGTCTGCGCGGTCGACTCGTCCTGTTCGGCTTTCTTACCGCAGCTGCTGGCCAGGGCAAGAGTTGTCACGATAGAGTACAGGACAAGGGTTTTCGCAATGAGCTTCATTTGCTTCTTCCTCGGCTGATGAACTGGTTTAAAATCAGGAAATTATGAAGCACGGTGCGGCTGGTGTCAAGATCCGTCCGCCCGGGTCGAACGGCGCGGGCTGGTTTGCGGCCTGATTGCCCGCTCCGAACGACACCGGACGAATCGCCCCGTCACTAGGACCTGGACTCCTGTCAATACCCCGTTGAGGCTGAGGCGGGGGGTACGGACATCGCGGTTGGATCGAGAAGAAAACTCAGTATGTTCAACACACATTCTCGCCCTCGTTCGGACAATTCTGCCGGGTCGCCCTCGAACCCCCAGTACACGTTGTGGACCTGGTCTTGAAGTCCCGACCCGAGGTACAACATCGCGTAGCTCTGCGGTGCGTCGATCGATAGGGCCGCGAGAGGCATGACCAACGGCAGCACGAAGTGGATGTCGATTCCGGAAAACGGCTGGGGGGCCCAGCACATTTGCACGGTAGCTGGGCCTAGAGGTGCGATGGGATACGGTGACTGGAAGATCGGCATCGATCCATCCAGTACGTACAGGTCTTGCCTCCATTCGGTGGTAACGCTCAGTCCCTTTATATCGGTAAAGACCTCTGACACATAAGCGCGCCCGCCTCTGCCGACGGCCAGCACATTCGCGCCGCTGTTTACGATGGCGTCCAGTTCGGGACTGTCAGAAACAACGCCACTGTTGCCCACGTCGTGGGCCAATATGATGACGTCGAATACCCGCATATCGCGGTCGGCAACTTCGGCCAGTGGCACCATCGCCAAACCGCTGTTGATAGAAGGTTCCTCTTTCAAGAGGCCCGCGTACCAGTCCGCATCGTCGCCAGTGGCGGAAACGTAAGCGATACGGTTCACGGTTATCCAGACGGGCGGTAGCGGGTCGATAATGCCCATCAGTGTTTCCAACCTGATGGGCCCGGTGCTTGCACCCGCAGCAACCACAAAGTCCAACTCTGACTCGGAGGCCGAGACGACAGGGCATTCGAAGCCGCCGACGAACACGCGCGTACCCGGCAGATCCATATTGACGCCCCGCAACGTGACCCGTTCGCCGGGCGCCGCAGCCGAGGGGTAAACGGAGTTGATGCTTGGGGGCTGTTCCCCCACTGTCTGCACATAGCCGTAAGCCACGTTGGAGGGTGTGCCCCACGCGTATGGGTTCAGTGGAATGACGGCGTAGTAGTACGCGCCTGGCGGGCGCGGCGACGGCGTCACCCAGACGGTATCGGGGGTCAAATACGACTGAGTCTGCTTTTGCGGGAAGTCGGTGTCGGGGCTCTCCAAGAGCAGGAACGACCCGGCCGCCGCGGGTCGCGACCAGGAGACGGTGTACGATGTACCTTCGATCACCATCGACGGAGTCACATCGAGGCGATTGACGTACATGTCCCAAGCGTCGATCATGACATTGGTATTTTCGCCTTCCACCACGTCGACCTGCTCGTCGACGCCGAAGTACACCATGTGCCGTCCGGAGAATAACTCGACGCTCACCTTTTTGTCTTTTTCGGCCACGCAGGTGATCGTTAGGGCCACCTCGCTGGCCCCGTTTATGGCGGCGCCGCTGCTGGTTTCCAGGTTTGCGCCGGCCCCACCCCGGAATACGCGCGCCACTACGGAATCGGGTATCCCCTGCGAGGGCGATAACGAAAACCCGCCCACAGCCGGTTCTTCGAGATACACTCTCAGAGAAATGCTCCCCTGGGTTTCCGGCTCGTTGGGCGAACAGCCGAAGGTTGCCAACAGCGCCAGAGCGACTGTCGCCCAGCTGACTGGTTCCAGATAGGTCCTACCGTGTTTCATTGTATTCGCACCCCCACGGACACCGTCCCGGTCGGGGCGGGCGGGCCTCCGGGTTCTTCCTCTTCTTTCGGTGAAGTCGCCGCTGCTACCACTACCAGGGCCGCAGCGAGTCCGACGTAGAACCACCACTTCTTGTAGATGGGCTTCGAGGATTCCTCGCTGGCTGTTTGCACGGCGCCGCCCGCAGCGCCGGTACCGGGCGCCGACCGTAGTCTGACCGAAGCGAGAGCGTCGCGCGTCGTGGTGAACGCGTCGACCACTTCCGCCTTGAATTTCGTCGGATCTGGTCCGGCGTACTGTTCGTGTTCATTCAATATCTGGAGAAACTGGTCCTTACCCTTGCTTTTTTCTCCCGACAAGATGTAGGACGCCGCCAGAAACTCCCTCGCCGAAATCTCCAAGTTTTTGTCCACGTCGCCGCGCTCGAGGAACACGTTTAGTGCGTCGATCGCTTCGGCGTACTTACCCCTGAAGTAATAGTTGTATTGGATCTGTTTGAGATCGTCCTGTGGCGACTTCTTGGGAGTCAGTGCCTCTGCCGGCACGTGAAACGCGGCGATGCACACCACGAGCAGCACGGAAATGAACTTGGTTACCGATGAACACAAAAACATCCTCATGCAAAAACCTCCCGCGGCAGGCGCATTACGGCTCGCGCGTTATCACCGGCTCGTTGCCGGTTTCGTATTCGATGATCGTTTCCCGGTCTTTTAGGACCGAAACCGTAAATTGTTTTTCCTCAGCCTCGTTTGCCATACGGCACGAGACCACGTGATCCCCTACCGGAAGTGTCTCTCCCGAGAACGGCGGCTGGGCTTTGAACAGCTTGCCGTTGATCCGGAACTCCCCGACGCCGCCGAGGAAGTAGACGGACAACTTCCCGTATTCCAGTTTTGGCGCCGTGAGCTTGACCCGTTCGCCCGGTTCGAGGTTCAGTGTTTCTATCCAACCGGTCGCCCCGTCCATGAGTTCGGCGCGTAGCGTGTGTTTCCCTTTGGGAAGATCGGCTTCGAATCTTCGCGTCTCCCGTTGTTTGAGATCGCCGTTGACGAATACGTTAGCCCGCTGGGGCAGTTCCCACCGCACCTCGGCCAACTCGGATTCCCGATCGGCGAGGGATCGAACCTTAAATGTGATCGTCTGCGACTCTGACACGATGCCATCGGTTGCCTCGACCACCGCTTTGTAGGTTCCGCTGGCGTCGCGGGCCGGCTTCCAGACCAATTTGCCGTCGTCGATGCGCACGCCCTGGGGCGCTTTTTTTAGCGAGTATTCGACGCGCTTTCCAGAGGAGCTTTTGGCCCGCAGGGGGCGCTGGAAGAGTTTGCCCGCGTCCACGTTCACCGTTCCGATGCGATTGAAGTCGAGTGTAAGCGCCGCCGCCTGGACCTCGATTACCGTTTCCGACAAAGACGACGATTTGCCGTCATCCGCGTAAAACCTGATTTGGTGCTTACCGGCTTGGTCGTAACCCACGTTCCACTTGAACTCGCCCGTCTCGCTGAGCGTCGCGCCGCGAGGGAGCTCTTCTACGTAGAAGCGCACCGTGTCGCCATCCGCATCAACGGCTTGGAGTGCAAACTCGAGCCGCTGCCCGCTGGTGACCGTCATGTGGCTGGGCGCGGATAACGCCGGCGGTTTGTTGTCTGCACCGCGGAGAAAGTCGAGCGGTATCATTCCCCGTTGGTAACCGAGCCAGCCACCGACCAGCACCACCGCCGCGGTGGACAACCCGCCGAATATCTTGAAGCCGCGGCGCGCGCGCGCCCTGTTTCGCGGCGTCCGCGGTGTTCGCCCGTTTCCTGCTCTTCCCGACGCGGCAACCACGGTGACCGACTTCGCATTCTTGTCCTTTTTGTAGTCGCGTTTTTCCGCGTGTGTTCGATTGAGAAAGTCGGCAGCGTCGACGGTAACGGTAGCTCGTTTGCCGCGCTCCCCTAGAACGCGTTCGAGGTTTCTTTTCGCGCGCTCGTTGTTTGGATCGAGATAGAGAATACGTTTGAATTCCAACGCGGCTTCTTCGAGGTGGCTTTGCCCCTTCTTCATGTAGAAGGCGCCCTGAGACAAACAGCGATTGATTACTTTTTTCTTGAAGGCCGCTTCGTACGCCGCCGGATCTGTGATATACGAAACGAGCCGTCGGCGGTCCCGCGTTATGCGGAACTTCTCCATGTTCGCCTCGATGTCGGCGATGATTTCCTTGATCGTCTGGTATCGTTTGTTGAGGTCCTTCTCGAGCATCTTCGAAACGATGTCCTCGAAGTCCGGTTGGATGAGCGGATTGATGTCGGCCACCGACATCGGTTCATAAGTTTGAATTCGCTCGATGACCTCCGAATAGGTTTTACCCTCGAACGGTTTTTTTTTGCCGAACATTTCGTAGGCCACCACTCCGAGAGAGAAGATGTCGCTCGGCGGTCCCACGTTTTTTCCGGCGGCTTGCTCGGGCGACATGTACGTCGGTGTGCCGAGCACCTTACCCTCCTGCGTGATCATCGTCGTCGAGTCTGATTTTTTGGCCAAACCGAAGTCAGCGATCTTGATGCCGCCTTGGTTGGTGAAAATGATGTTGCCTGGCTTGATATCCCTGTGAACGGTGTCCAGGGCGTGTGCCGATTCGAGGCCGTAGCAGACCTCGAGCAACACTTGTACGGCGATGTCGAGGGGGAATTCACGACGGGTTTTGAAAATGTCCTCCAGGGTTTGACCGTCGTAATACTCCATCACGATATAGTACGCGCCACCGCTGTCACCGAAATCGATGACGTTGACGATGTTTTCATGTTGGATGCGAGCGGCCGCTTTGGCTTCGCGCTGGAATCGCTCGATAAAGCTCTCGTCGGTGGCAAAGTAGGGAAAGAGCACCTTGATCGCGACCACCTTGTCGATAGACACCTTGCGCGCTTTGTAGACAGCGGCCATCCCTCCCACACCGATTTGTTCTAGGGAATCGTAACCTTCGATTGATACGTGTATTGCCATTTGCAAGGTTCTCCTCGGGAGAATCCCGAAAGGAAGCATCGACAAACGATTCTCGCCACGCAACTTATTTCATGTTAATGAGTTGCGTTTCAACGTGACGATCCACCTCGTCATGTGCAATTTCCAAGCCATCTTGAGAAGCCCCTGGGAACGCGCCGTAATTCCGGACCGTCACAGGGTCGTGCACGGACCTTGGATTTTGCTTGTCTAATTTTGGAGACCACTGATATAACTTGCCGGAACTTCGGAGCCGGATAACGGCGTGGTTTTGTATGGAGGGTAGAAAGGACACCGGAATGAAATCTAATTCGAGAAAAATTCACATATTCACGCGCTCAGCGATCGCAGCGCTGGTCATCGTCGCCGTGCTGGCGCCCGCCGCTGGCGCACAGGTCTTCTACATGTACCCGGGGGCGCCTCCCGTCAAAAAGAACGAACCAGCCGTCGGCGCGACGATTGCGTTCGGCGACAACCTGTTCCGGATACTGGGGTACGGTCGTTTCAACGTCAACAACGTCTCCGATATTGGCGTCGAAGTATTGACCGACAAAACCGACGTTTCCACCGGCGACGTGTGGCGCGGTGGATTGGCGGCAGACTACAAATACGCCAGTGTTCCCAAAGAAACGGAGATGCCTTTCGACCTGTCCGTTAACGGTGGTTTCGGTTACCAGTGGGGCGGAGACATTTCCAACATCCAGTTCCCGGTCGGCGGATTGGTCAGCCGGCCGGTCGAACTGAGCGGCGGCCAGGTGCTCGTTCCCTACGGCGGAGTCTACGTTTTATTCCAATACGCATGGTGGGATCTGCCTCCGGGCGTTTCGGGCGACACCAGCGACTGGGATACCGACGTCGAGCTGCGCGTCGGAGCCGCCTTCGTGATCAACGATTCGTCGAGAGCGTTCGCGACCCTTCATCTGGGGGCCGGCACAAAATTCTATCTGGGAATCAATTTCTCGTTGTAACCGAGAGACGGGAAGAAAGTCGCGAAAAGCAAATCCTACCGCAGTGACGATGTAACTTCGCACACGATCTTCGTATGACTACAGCTTGCCGATTTTCACAACCACGACGGTGATGTTGTCTTTTCCACCCTTTTCGTTGGCAGCGTCGACCAACTTCCGGCACGCGTCGTCTGGTTTGTTTTCCGAGAGCGAGCCGCTGATCTCGTCGTCGTTGACCAACGACGTCAATCCGTCGGAACACAACAGGAAAACGTCGTTTTTTTTCAACTCAAACGGCGAAAACGGAGTATCGAGGTTGATGATTCCATGTATTCCCAACGACCGGGTTATCACGTTACGTTTGGGGTGGTTGCGCGCGTCTTCATCGCTGAGGATGCCGGAACGGACCATTTCCCCCACCAGAGAGTGGTCCTGGGTGAGCTGAACCAACTCGCCATCCCTTAGCACATAGGCGCGCGAGTCCCCCACGTGGACGAAATAGGCGTAACCCCCGTGGACGGCCATCGCTGTGCACGTAGTTCCCATGCCCATCAGGGCTTCGTCAGCCGCCGACTCGTTTAAAATGAGCCGGTTCGCGTGATCGACTGCAGATATTAGAGCCACTGCGCGGTCTTCATTGAGATCGGCTTGATACGAAGCCTGAGTGGCATCGACGGCGATTTTACTGGCGATCTCGCCCCCGCGGTGTCCCCCCATCCCGTCGGCAACGATAAAAAGCCAGCCTTTCGACCCTCGCTCTTTTGCGTTCTTGGGCTCAAAATGGCCGACCGCGTCTTCGTTGTTCGGCCTGACCTTTCCGATATCGGTGAATGACGATGCCTGTATCTTCATAGACCCGAGCCCTTTCGATGCCCCCCGAGGTGAGATTAACGTAACGCCCGCGACTCGTCAATACTACAAAAACCGCCGCAAAAACCGCGGCGGAAACGACGTCCCCGCCGGCGTATACGCCCTCCTCCCATCCGGATGTTGCTTAAAAAGTGCCAGTCGCGCGGAATTATTCGGAGTTCTGGCACAGATTACGCAATTATACGCCTCGCTCGAACTGCATGATCGAACAGTCAACTCCGGCCGGGAGGATGACGAATAGCCTAACTTATTGAAAACATTTCGTTAGCCGGCCGCTCGAACCGCTCACGGAGGCTCCAATGGAGTACACGATTACAGGCATTTCGCCGGGTAGACTGGAAGAAAAAGTTGCGTTGTACAAGAAGCTGATCGCCCAGCGGGACCAAATGCTCGCACGGCTGGACAACGTCGAAGAGGAGAAAAGTTCGGTCGAAAGACGAATTTACGAAAAAGTCAAATTCGAATATACGGGTGAACTGAAGAACGTGCGATCACAACTCTCCCCTATCGAATCGGAGCTGAGTAAAGCCAAGCGAGAAGGTGAAAAAGAGCTGGCGAGCCTCAACGACAAAATTCGCGAGATGGAGGAAGAGATGGCCGAGGCGGAATTCCGGCACCGCGTGGGCGAATTCGATTCCGACATGTTGGTCGAGATCCGCGAAAAGATAAACCCTGAACTCACAGACAAATCCGAACTCCAGATTGAGGTGTCGAACCGGCTGAAAACCATCAGCTCGTGCGGAGATACACTTGTTGGGGACATGGGCGAAACGCCGCAGGATGATCCCGATGGCGGCAAAGACGTGGTGAAAGACCCGGGTAAAAATGTGGGCAAAGACAAAAATGATGCCGACGAGACTGGGGGATCTATAGATTCGGGAGGGACCTCACCCACAGAGGAGCCGTTGGAGACAGAAGCGCC
>CBDVBX010000091.1:0-13003 GCA_965372335.1 uncultured bacterium
GCGCCACGATGTTGGCGTCCACACCGAACAGCTTCATGGCGATAAACACCATCAGCACGGTCAACGGCAGCAGCCCTGTAATCAACATCGAGGCGCGCAGGTGCATCACCATCATGATCACGACGATAATCGTCACCAGGATCTCGTCGATCAGTGCGGTGTTCAGCGTGCCCAGCGTTTCATAGATCAGGCCGGTCCGGTCGTAGAAGGGGACGATCGTGACCTGGGAGACCCGGCCGTCTGACAGCGTTTTCTTCGGAAGGCCGGGAGCGATTTCCGCGATCTTCTTCTTTACGTTTTTGATCGCCTGGAGGGGATTTTCACCGTAGCGAACGACCACGACGCCGCCCACGGCTTCGGCCCCACCCTTGTCGAGAGCGCCGCGGCGCATCGCCGGACCGAGCGAAACGATCGCCACGTCCGCGATGCGGACTGGAACATTATCCCTTTGCTTGATGACCGACTGCTCGAGATCCGAGATGCTCTCGATTAATCCCAGGCCGCGAATGACGTACTCGACCTTGTTGATCTCCGTTGTGCGTGCGCCCACATCAATATTGGAAGCCCTTACGGCTTTGAAAACATCTGTGAGTGTTACGTCGAAGGCCCGCATCGCATCGGGGTTCACGTCCACCTGGTACTCGCGAACGAACCCCCCGATCGACGCCACTTCAGAAACGCCATCGGCCGATAGCAACGCGTATCGCACGGTCCAGTCCTGGACGGTGCGGAGCTCGTCGAGATCCCACCCGCCAGTGGGGTTGCCGTCCTTGTCTTGTCCTTCGAGCGTGTACCAAAAGATCTGGCCCAGGGCCGTCGCGTCCGGACCGAGGGCCGGTTGCACGCCTTGCGGCACCGTCCCTGTCGGGAGCGAGTTCATCTTTTCCAACACCCGGCTGCGCGACCAGTAGAAATCGACGCCATCTTTGAAGATCACGTAGATTGACGAGAAGCCGAAGTAGGAGTAGCTGCGGACCGTTTTGACGCCTGGGATCCCGAGTAGAGCCGTGGTGAGCGGGTACGTGATTTGGTCCTCGATGTCCTGTGGCGACCGGCCCTTCCACTCGGTGAACACGATCTGCTGGTTCTCGCCGATGTCGGGAATGGCGTCTACCGGCACCGGTTCGCGGGGCAGGTCGCCGATGTTCCAGTCGAACGGGGCGACCATGATTCCCCAACCGATCAGGACGAGGGCGATGACTGTCACGATCAACTTGTTGTCGATACAGTAGCTGATGATCTTGTCGACGGGCGACATGCTCGGATCGTGAGTGCTTCGATTCTGGTCGGCCATTGCTTACCTCTTTCCCCCGGAAACGGCCGCAAACGTTTTCTTGACCGATCCACAGTAGAGCATCGACGCGCCATAGTATGGGTTGAGCAACTCATCGTTCTCTTGCAGCCAGTAGGCGCCGTCTCCGTCGCGCGCCATGGGGCAGTAGGAAAGGTAGAAGTTCTGGTCACCGGAGTGACCGAAGTCGCCGTGCAGATCGATCGTCGCCTTCGACAGGTGGAAGAACGCGTCTCGCGCGGCGTCGATGTCTTTCGCCTTCGTGATCCCGTCCGAGCGCTCGGTCAGCGTTTTCGACAATTCCATCCAGCGCATGTGGGCCGGGCCGGAAAAAACGGACATGTCCACATTCCTGACGGCAGCGAACAAAGCCCCGCCCGCTTTCTTGGCGCCGTCGAGATCGTCGCCGGCCAACGCCACCCGCACCTCGAAATAGGCGTCGTATACCGGGGCCAGAGCCTTGACCGCCACGCCGTCGGCTTCGATTTTCCCGGCTGCGGGACCGGGTCCCGAGTCGCTTTCGCCACCAGGCGAGTCGTGCCCCGACGGCTTCTCGCCCGTCGTCGGCATCCCTGCCGGCTGGCCGTGCTGGTGTCCGGGGGCCGGCATGCCGCCCGCCGGCGACATCATGCTGGGTTTCGCCTGTATCTGAAGTTCGCTGTCGATCTTGAAGGCCCCATTCGTCACGACCAACTCGCCTTCTTCTATGCCGGATTTCACGACGTAGTAGTCGCCCGCCCGCGGACCCAGCTCGACCTCGCGGCCTTCGAACAGCGGTCCTTCGTCGCTGGGGATTTCCACGTACACTACCGCCCGTTTACCCGTGATCAGCGGAGCGCTGGCCGGAATCAATAACGGCGCATCCCCACCGCCGGTGGTTTCGGTCGCGTAGCCCAGCGACGACGCCGGGACAAGGTCCATACCGCACACGTCACACTTTCCCGGTCCGTCCTTGACGATCTCCGGGTGCATCGGGGAGATCCATTTGCCCGAAAGATGTTCGTCGACGATATCCCCGTTCTGGTTGACGCGTGATTTCAAAACGCCCCGGACGAACATATCGGGTTTGAGTCTTCTGTCGGAATTATCGACTACGGCGCGCACCCGGACGGTACGAGTCTTCGGATCAACCAACGGATCGATGAAACTGATGGTCGCCTCGAAGCGCTCGCCGGGGAAAGACTGTGATCTGAACTCGACACGCTGGCCAAATCGAAGCCACGGCAGGTCGGATTCGTACGCTTGGAAGATCACCCACAGTTTCGAGAGGTCTGCGATCGTGTAGATACGGGTGCCCGTCTTGACGTACATCCCTTCGAGCGCGTTTTTGTGGACCACGATGCCTCCGATCGGCGCGTAGATGGTAAGGTGGTCGGATACCTCCCGTGAGTTCTCGATCCGGTCGATCTGCGGCGCGGTGAGACCGAACAAACGGAGCTTGTCGCGTGCCGCGTCGACTGTGGCCCGCGCCGTCGACAGCAATACTTCGCTGCTTGTTCCGCTTAGCGACGAGATCGCCTCGTGCGCCTGGATCAGTTCCTCCTGTGCCGCGAGCAACTCGGGGGAGTAGATGTACACCAGGTGATCGCCTTTGTTTACCGGGACGCCGGTATAGTCGGCATACAGCCGGTCCAGTCTCCCGGAAACCCATGCCGTGATGTAGGCGACTTTGGTTTCGTCGTACGTGATGTTTCCCACCATCCGCACCTCAGATTCGGCAAGTGCCCTCACCGCGGGCGTCGTTTGGATTCTCGCCAGTTGCTTCGCCGTTTCCGAGAGACGGAGTTGCCTGGGACCAAGGTCCTCGCCTCCGCCCGTATCGAGCGGGATCAGATCCATTAAGCAAATCGGGCACTTCCCTGGTTTTGGTAGTTTGATTTGCGGATGCATCGAACACGTCCAAATCGTGGGCGCCGACGCCGATGATTCTGCACCGTGTCCAGCGTGCCCGACTTTCGAAGACCCGCCGTCGCCGAGAATCAGTCCACCGAGCACAAATGCAATCACCGCCACAACGGTCACGGCGACGACAGTACGCGTTCGGCTCGACATACGGCGGTCGAAGAAGTTTCTAATATCACCTGGTAACTTCATGGTTCTTCTCCTGGGTATACAAGAAATAGGCAACCTGATGTTGAATTTGCCACGAATTGGTGCGGCGTCATCAATCGCCGTTGCTCACAAAAATCAAATCTGTTCCTGAAATCATCTCGAGTTCCGCGCGATGTATCGCCAGGTTCGATCTGGAGCGTTCGAACTGCAGCTGAAAGTCGAGCAGCTGTCGCTGCGCGTCGAGAAGATTGAGAAAATCGGTTTCGCCCGCCTGATAGGCAGTGTAGGTCGCGTTTAGTGACTGTTCCGCTTTGGGCAACAAACCGTCGCGGTACAGCCGGGTCTTTCTCAAAGCGTCCTCGTATTCAAACACGATCTTTTCGGTCATCGCCCGGAGGCGATTGAGCGCATCGGCGTGATTGTACTGGGCGTGACGGTACTGGGCCTCCGCCTCCTGCCTGCGTGACTTGTTCGCGCCGAACCAGATGGGCAGCGTAATTCCCACCGTCGCCGTCCACGCGTCCTTGCCGCTGTCTGGCATGTTGGGATCGAGCGCTTCGCCTATGTTTACGTAGCCTACGCCGACGTTGAAATCCGGATAAGATGCTTTTCCAGCCAGCCGTTTAGCGGCCCGTCCTTTCTCAACAACGTGAAGCAACGATTTCAGGTCGGGATTTTTGGCCAACACATAGGCGTAAACACTGTCTCTATCTACGGCCGCTTCCTCCACGCTGATGCCGGCCGGCAGCGGGAGATCGAGACTGTCGGGAAGATTCACCACTGCCTTCAACCGGACCGCGACCGGGTCGATCATATCCTCAAAGGTGAGGAGTCTGTCTTCGAGTTTGCCCAACTCGACCTGGGCCTTGATCACGTCGGGGTGCTGTGTCAACGCAACGCGGTATTTTGCCCGGGCGATGGCTTCCCAAAACTTCATAAGCTCGAGATTCTCCCGAGTGATCGCGATGGCGCGCCCGAGATAGTAGAACTCGTAATGTACAGACTTGACCTCGTAGAACAGCTCGAGTTTCTTCGCCTCATATTGTTGATAGGCGGCGCCGGCCGCTTCGACCGAGATATCCTTGCGCGCGCCCAGCGTTCCGAACCACGGAAATGCTTGCTGGAGTTTCAAAATTTGAATCTGCGGTCCGACCCGCGTCTCCACGCTTTCAATGAAGTAGGAATACGAAAACCTCGGATCGGGCAGCGCTCCTGCGTAACCCGTTTTTTCCAATGCTGACTTCCATCCGTGGAAAGCGGCTCGCAGCGACGGATTCTGCAAAGCGGCGTAAGCGAGGTAGTCTTCCAAGCTCGCGGTCTCGGGATCGAACCCGAGAGAGGATGCGAAGCCGGCCTCGCCGTCGGCGTTCTCGTAAACGGTGGTGAGCGAGTCCGCGAGATGGCGAGGCTGCTTCTGGGCAGCTGCCGGTTTCCCTAGCGCGACGATGCTCAAAGTAAGCAAAACGACAGTGGTGAGTACGCCGTTTGGAACAGTCGGTTTCATGGCGGTGGTTTTCTCCTTTGAGGTTTTCGGATAGGTTTCCACAACTCTCTTATACAATAGCCGTGCCATCAGGCTAACATAGTATAATATATAAGGTTACGTGGTTTTACCGCGTCGCATCGAACAAAAGATTGATGATTATTCTTCAATAGTTGTAGAAAATCATGTAAATTTGTACAGACCCATGCGGATAATACTCTAGCATGAAAGGCGCGACAGTGGGGGTGGATTACCGCCAGGTTATTGAATCTAAGCGACATCGGCGTACGCGCTGCAGCGACCGAAACGTCGTGGCATAGTAGTTGCGCTCCATGACATGTCACAATGCAGACAGGAGACTATCGATTGAAAGGACCGGAGTCGAACGCATTCAAGATTCTCGCGTTGGCAGGTGTGACCGTGTTGACGCTGGGGGTTCATTACGGCTGGCTGATCGAACCGATTTTCGGGCACGTACACTGGATCCACGCCGTACACGGACGTTTCTGCTATATACCGATCGTCATGGCGGCTTCGTGGTTCGGTATCCGCGGCGGCCTTTACGCGGCGACCGTTATCTCGGTGCTGGTTCTTCCGTACGTATTCATTTTCGCTCGTGATGCGCACGATCTCGCGGGCGAGTTAGCAGAGATCATATTCTACTACGCCATCGCGACTCTGATCGGCGTGTTGGTTGAACGCGAATTCAAGGCGCGAAAAAAGCAACAAGAAGCCCAACTCCGAGCCGAACGATCGCATGAGCTCTCGTTGGTCGGCCAAATCGCTGCCGGTGTGGCTCACGAAGTCAAGAATCCGCTGGCGTCGATAAAGGGTGCGGCCGACATTCTCACCGATGACGAGACGCTTCCGGCCGAACGTGAAGAATTCAAGTCGATCCTCCGGAACGAGATCAAGCGGATTGACACCACGATTACAGAGTTTCTCGCCTTCGCCCGCCCAAAAGAAACTAAACTTGAGAAACTGAACGTGAGCGACGCGCTGCAAACCAGTCTTCGGCAAATGAACGCCGAAGCGGCGCGGCGCGGCATTCGCATCGAGTCGGATCTCGAAGATGACTTATACGTGAACGGCGATCGGGAAAAACTCCACCAGATGACGCTAAATCTGATATTGAACGCGATCCAAGCGTCGAAACAAGACGACACAATAGACTTTCGTCTAAAAACCCATTCTCCGCATAAGGCGCGTCTCACGATCCGTGACGCCGGTGTGGGGATCGACGTGGTCGACCTTGAGCGTGTTCTCGAGCCGTTTTTTACCACCAGGTCTTCCGGAACAGGGTTGGGTTTGGCAATTGTAAAAGATGTTGTCGATACTCACTCCGGCGAGATTTCGATCGACAGTCGAAAAGGCGCGGGAACAACGGTGACCGTCACGTTACCGTTGTATAAGGAGAGTAATCGGCAATGAGGATACTTCTGGCCGACGACGATGCATCACTGCGGCGCGTGCTCCAGTTCAAGCTGAAAAAGGAGGGGCACGATGTCACCGCTGTGGAAGATGGCGAAGCGGCTCTAAACCAACTGCGGTCCGACAGGTGGGACCTTTTGTTATCCGACATCAAGATGCCCGTCGTCGACGGAGTGGAGCTGCTGGAGCTGGCGAAGCAGTTGCAGCCGGGCCTCAAGGTCATATTGATCACCGCGCACGCAACGGTTTCGCAAGCTGTCCAGTCGGTCAAGCTGGGAGCATTCGACTACATTACCAAGCCGTTCGAAGACGACGAGCTGACTACTGCGATAAATAGGGCTGGGTCGTTTCGAGAACTCGAAAAGGAAAACAAGATGCTGCGCGGGCGCTTGGAGGTGAGCGAGCCGTCCCGAAAATTGATCGGCGTGTCCAAGTCTTTCAAGGAGATGATGGCGGTCATCGACCGGATCGCGGCGACAGACGCGACGGTGTTGCTCTCGGGACCTACAGGAACGGGCAAGGAACTCGTCGCCCGTACGATTCACGTAAAAAGCGCACGGACCGACGGTGATTTTGTGGCGGTCAACTGCGGGGCGATACCGGCGGATCTCGTCGAGTCGGAGTTGTTTGGCCACGTCAAGGGTGCGTTCACGGGAGCAATACGGGATAAGAAGGGGAAATTCGAGCTCGCCGACGGCGGCACGATTCTCCTCGACGAAGTCGGTGAACTGGCAGCCGGCCACCAAGTGAAACTTCTGCGCGTCTTGCAAGAACGGTTCATCGAACCTGTCGGGTCAGAGACCATCAGGCGAATCGACGTGCGCGTCATCGGCGCCACCAACGTCGATCTCCGGCGACGGGTGCGACAAGGGAAGTTTCGCGAAGACCTCTTCTACCGCCTGAATGTAATTCCCATTGTGGTTCCGAGTCTCGCCGAGAGACGGGACGACATCCCCGTACTCGTCAAAGAGTTTATCCGCAAATTCGAGCCGAAATCGAAAATTACAGCCGCGCGCGAATTGCTCGAGAGTCTCTCAACGTACTCATGGCCGGGAAACGTCAGAGAGCTGGAAAATTTGATCGAACGAATGGTAATTATGCGTAGATCCAACACGTTGACGGTAGAGGATCTTCCCCCGGATTTCGATCAGCCGTTCTCCGACGATCTTGATACCCCAATGTCCGGTCACCTGACATTTCACGAGGCCGAAGAGAAGCTGGTCAGAAACGCCCTCGACAAGTGCGGATGGAACAAGTCGAAGGCCGCGAAGTACCTCAACATCCCCCGCCACGTTCTGCTCTATCGCATGAAGAAGTACGGCATCGAACAGGGGAGTCCGGACTCCCCCAACACCGAGTGAGAATCCAGCGCAGATTGACAATCGAGAATTGATCGCTGTGATGCACGAGATTCTCCGCTGAGGGGAATCAAAGCGATGTATGATCTAAAATTGGGGGGAAAGGTGATTCGAGGAGCCTTGCGAAACAGAGAGCGAAGGCACGGGGGCTGCGCTGCTATTGTCCTTTACATTGCGGTTGCCCTAATTGCTTCGACGAGGCCGATTGCGTGCGGTGCTGGCGTTCTCACATGGACCTCGGTGAAATCGGCCGTGAGAACGAAGTACCCGACGGTCGAGCACCTGACTACGTTGGAGCTGTCGACGTGGATGCAATCCGACAGTACCCCTGTACCGATCCTGCTAGATGCGAGGGACCCGGAAGAGTACGACGTCAGCCACGTGCACGGCGCCGTTCTGGCGCCGAAGCTTACAGCCGCCATCGAAGCGCTCGCCGGTGTCGAAAAAGACCATCCGATTGTCGTCTATTGCTCGGTGGGCTATCGCTCCAGCGCGCTGGCGGAAAAACTCCAGAAAAAAGGCTATACGAACGTCTTCAACCTGGAGGGGTCGATTTTCAAGTGGGCGAACGAAGACAGGCCTGTTTTTGCCGGCGGCGTTCGGGTTTATCAGGTCCACCCCTACAATCACAGATGGGGTACGCTCCTCGACCGGCGCTTTTGGCCGGAGTCGTTCGAGTGACCCTCGTCCTGAACCCTACGCGCGATCATTTTACCTTACCGCGGGGGCATTGGCGTCTCGCCGTTCGCCGGATCACGAGAGCATCGGCGAAGGTGTCCGGAAGCCCCGCCCCGGAAGACGGGATCGGACCTCTGCCAAACTTGGTGTAGGAATGTCTCTAATAGCGGAGAATAATCTACAAACATGGCAGGGCGGCGACGCGCGACCGGCGCTTATATCTTACTCATTTATAAGTAGTTACATTACATTTTTCACATTGGTACCGGAATTGCGTTAAAGGGAAACTCGAGACGACTTAAAACACGTTGTTTGATTCAACTCCTATGGAGGTACACAGATGAAATACTTCAGCAAGGGACTCCTCGTCTTGGGATTATCGATTGCCTTTGGTATCGGCGCACTAAACGTCGTTGCGATGGCTCAGCACGAGGGCCACTCGGAAATGAAAATGGGAGATGCCGAGGGAGAGGTAACGCTCCAGGGAGAGGTACTCGACCTCTACTGCTTCATGAAGCATCCCGACAACGGCCAGGGCGCCGGTCACGCCAAGTGCGCGCAGAACTGCATTCGCAAGGGTCTTCCGATCGGCTTTCTATCCGATGGAGAGGTTTACCTGATAATCGGGCAAGAACACGAGAGTGCCGCGGATATCGTGGTCGAATTCGCGGGATCCCAGTCCATATTGAAGGGGACGCTGGTCAACCACCATGGCGTCAAAGCCATCGAGATCGCATCGATCGAGTCGGCCCCCTCTAAGGACTAGCTAATAGACGACGTTCGACACCCCATGGCCGGAGCTTGAATGGGAACACGAAGTAAGAGAGCTATCGTTATCGGCGGCATCGCGATTCTGCTTTTGGTCGCAGGTGTACTGGGGACGGCGCATTACGTGCGCCGCCCCCGGCTTACGCCAGCACTGCGCGGATATGAAGTGGCGGACAGACACGGGTGCTTCGCATGCCACGGACCCGGCGGTACCGGAGGTGTTCCCAACCCTGGAAGTGATGAGGAACAAACACCAGCTTGGGATGGTGGCAACGCGATGATGTACGTCCAGAACGAACAGGAGATCCGCGAGTGGATTCTCGACGGACATCCAAAGCGCCTCGAAGAAAAGCACGAACACTCGCACGATACGGGCGCCGGCAGAGATCACGACTCCGGTGCAGAAGCGATAAGAGGGCGGACTTCGCCACTGCTCGAAATGCCCGCTTACAGAGATGTGATTTCCGAGAATGACATCGAGAATCTCGTCGCCTACTACAAAGCAGTGGCGGCATTTGAAACGCTTCCTTCGAAAGAGAGAAAAGGGTACGCCGTTGCGGCGCGTCTGGGTTGTTTTGGTTGCCATGGCCCGGGCGGGCGAGTAGGCACAAAAAACCCGGCGAGTTTCAAGGGGTATATACCACCTTGGCGAGGCGACGATTATGCTGAATTGGTAAAGAGCGATGATGAGCTTCGACAGTGGATCCTGGAGGGTGATATCGATCGTTTCGAGGCCAATCCCCTCGCCCGCTACTTTACTGGGCGACAGATCATAAAGATGCCAGCGTACAAAGGCCTAGTCAGCGACGAAGAGCTCGCCGCGCTCATAACCTACATAAACTGGTTGCAAATGGAAGATCAGTAGGTTGGGCCCGGCGGGGCAGATGCGGACAGAGAGACGCCTCCTCCGGGTGCGTTAGAGGGACCCTCCTGCTGCCGGCGCCCATTTTTAAATCTCTCGAAATCTCGGATGAACGGAGCGAGTCATGAACCGAGTCATTCCTGAACAAGATATTTATACCTGCCCCATGCATCCCGACGTGGAGCGTGAGGCGCCAGGTGACTGCCCGATTTGTGGAATGGCACTCGAGCCGCTTGCGCCCCGGACTGACGATTCAGAAACAGCTGAACTGATTGATATGCGCCGCAGATTCTGGATAAGCGCCGCGCTTTCGATTCCGTTGCTTGTTATTACGATGGCCGGCATGTTTTCGGGCCGCCCCCAAGGCAGCGGTGTCTCCCTCCCCGCAACGGGATGGATCGAGCTACTACTCGCGACGCCCGTGGTCCTCTGGGCGGGGCGGCCCTTCTTTGTTCGGGCGTGGCAGAGCGTCGTGAACAAGAGCCCGAATATGTTCACGCTGATCGGTCTCGGCGTGGCTGCGGCATATCTCTACAGCGTCGTTGCACAGGTATTCCCGCAAATTTTCCCGCAGTCGTTTCGTTCCGAATCGGGTGAAGTGGCAGTGTACTTCGAAGCCGCCGCCATCATCGTGACCCTGGTCCTGCTGGGCCAGGTTCTAGAGCTCAAGGCGCGTAGCCAAACTGGCGCGGCGATCAGGGCCCTCCTCGGGCTGGCGCCAAAGAGCGCTCGACGTGTCCGTGATGATGGTAGCGAAGAAGACATGCCATTGGACCATGTACGGCCGGGAGATCGCTTACGCATCCGTCCGGGTGAGAAGGTGCCCGTCGATGGGATTGTCCTCGAGGGAACCAGTGCAGTTGACGAATCGATGGTGACGGGAGAGGCCATTCCGATCGAGAAGCGCGAGGGCGATCCCGTGATCGGCGCCACCATAAATGGCACTGGAACGCTCGTCATGCGAGCGGAGAAAGTGGGGGCGGAAACGCTTCTCGCGCAGATCGTTCAGATGGTCGCTGAGGCACAGCGCAGCCGTGCTCCAATCCAGAAACTTGCCGATGTTGTCGCCGGTTACTTCGTTCCCGCCGTTGTTCTCATCGCCGTTGGGACCTTTATTTTGTGGGCACTCGTCGGTCCCGAGCCGAGGATGGCCATCGCTCTTATTAACACGGTGGCGGTGTTGATCATTGCCTGCCCGTGTGCGTTAGGACTCGCGACCCCAATGTCCATTATGGTCGCGACTGGCAAGGGTGCGACGATGGGTGTGCTGTTCAAAAACGCCGAGGCGATCGAGGTCCTTCGAAAGGTCGATACACTGGTGGTCGACAAGACCGGCACACTTACCGAAGGAAGGCCGAAGCTGGCGACCACAAAGACACTCAACGGTTGGAACGAACAGAAGCTGCTGCAGCTCGCCGCGAGCCTGGAGCGCGGAAGTGAGCATCCGTTGGCAGCCGCGATTGTCGCCGGCGCATCCGAGCACGACGTCGAATTCGTGGAAGTTCAGGACTTCGAGTCGTTAACGGGCACAGGTGTGACGGGCAGAGTCGGTGGCCACGATGTGGCGCTCGGCAATAGCAAGCTACTTGAAAGGCTGGGAATCGATCGCGGCAACCTGGGGGAATGGGCAGAAGTCATGCGCAGCGACGGTGAGACCGTGATGTTTGTCGCCGTTGACGGAGAGGTTGCCGGGCTCCTCGGTGTCGCCGATCCGATCAAGACCACGACCCCTGAGGCGATCCGCCGGCTTCACGATGAAGGTATCCGCCTCGTGATGCTGACGGGCGATAGCCAGACCACCGCCAAGGCTGTAGCAGGCAGACTTGGTATCGAAGACGTGATCGCCGAAGTGTTACCCGATCAGAAGGTAAGTGTAATCAAGCGGCTTCAAGAGGACGGCCGGGTTGTGGCGATGGCCGGTGACGGCATCAACGATGCCCCGGCGCTCTCCCAGGCGCAGGTCGGAATCGCCATGGGTACGGGCACGGATGTCGCGATGGAGAGTGCCGGCGTTACACTTGTCAAAGGCGATCTTCTTGGTATCGTGCGCGCGCGTATGCTCAGTCGCGCGACCATGCGTAACATCAAGCAGAATCTCGTATGGGCTTTCGGCTACAACGCACTGGGCGTTCCCATAGCGGCTGGTGTACTGTACCCGTTTTTTGGAGTTCTTATGAGTCCGATCATCGCCGCTGCAGCGATGAGCTTCAGTTCTGTTTCAGTCGTCGCCAACGCGCTTCGCTTGCGGCGACTGCGTGTTTGAGACGTTTTTATGCTATCCAGGACATACGACTGCCAGTTTTTGATCTCGCCGTTCGATTCACAGCGCTTGAGGAGATACATCACGTCGCTACAGAAATCGCGAGGGCAAACCTCGATTGACGGACGGGTCCCCTGGTGTTAATCTTCACCGACCCCACCTGCCAACGAGGAGATCCTATCTATGAAAAAGTTTGCGCTTGCGGCGCTTGTAGTCGCCGCCGTGTTGTCGGGGTGCGTGGGAGGGACGACCAAGATTCGTTACACCGAGATGCCCGACGTCACCGGCTCTCCCTCCACTGCGGGACTCGCCGTCGTAGACTGCGAACTCGGTCAACCCGATTACAAGCCCGGCCCGCTCGATTCCTACAACGCCACCCGCTGCCGGATCGTCAAAGAGGGGGCAGAGGACCAGCCCCTGACCGTGGAGCACAGATACGGTGTGTTCGTGTTTCAGGACCTCGAACCCGGTCGCTACGCCATCACCCGCATCGAATGGACGGCCACCTTCTGGATCCAAGACGAGCGCGACGCGGCAGAGCGTGAGGCTGCGGACCAGACCCAAGACGAAGTGCCGCACGATTGCCAGTTCGTTTACACCTTCAAAGCGTGGGAAACACCCCAACTGACATTTGAGGTCGAGTCCGGAGAAGTGACGTACGCGGGTGTCATCACCATTAACGAGCCAGCCACCTTCGAGCTGAGCCACACCGAAAGGCCTCGCACCAATATTACGCGGGAGAATTACGGGGACGGCGTTTCCATCAACTCATTGGCGTCGTACGAAAAACGCGCGCTCGAAGAGTTATACCGGCAAAACA
>CBDVBX010000092.1:0-12950 GCA_965372335.1 uncultured bacterium
GGCTGCGTCCGCGTCCTACGAGCTATAAAGTTCGGCGAGTAGGGCTGCGTCCGCGAGATGGGGTCTGAAGGCAGCGTGAAGCTGGGCTAACGGGTTTGGCGCCGGAAATCGATTCGGATTTTCGTCCACATCGTTTCCGCCCGGCCGTTGACTCGGCCGGGCAGAAATACGATGCGGCGGGCCGCCCGTAAAGCTGCCCGGGTGCACTCGTCGGGCGCCTGGCCGTCGATCGTCTCTACACTTAGTATCTTACCCTTTTCGTCTACTTGAATTCGGACGTCAACGTGGAGGTCACGGCAGTGGCTGAGGTTTTTTGTATCCGGCCACGTAATCTCTACCGGCCGCGGCGGAATCACCGCCGAGGTTGTGGAGGGTAGGGAAGGAAGCGGTGTTTGTTCTGTGCCCAAGATGTCGAGCAGGTCATCGGTCTCTGACTGTTCGTCGTTTGGCTTGTCGTGCTCCGTAACAACGGGTATCGGCCGCTCTCGCGGGAGTTCGGTGATTTCCACGGGAAACGGCTTTTCGCCCTCCACATCGACGGTTACGGCTATTATCGCGTCGGGTAGCGAGGCACGTCTCGAAGAGGACGCCTCGTTGTCGTCGAAGGACTTTCTGAATACGTTAAAGTGCCTGGGCTGTATCCCAAAAAGAATCACCAAGTGCACCAAAACGGCGATCAAAATGATCACCAACCAGTGCCTGGAGTTGTTTCGTTTTCGGTTTTGCGCCTCCGGCATGAAGCTGCCCTCCGGGGCTACCCGTTTGCGCGTCGATTGGATTTGTGGTAGCCTGATTTGTGACACCGCCGGTGCCCGACGGGGTCTCCGCGCAATACGCCACCACATTCTATCAGATTAGCAGCGGCGCCGAAAGGAACGGTATGCTCGAAAGCAAATATTCCTATCGCGACTCCACGTTGACGGTGCCCAACATCTTGACTGCGCTGCGAATTATTATGGCGACCGTGGCAGCCGTTTGTTTCGCGACGAAAGTCGCTGAACAACTGGCCGTAGTCCTTTGTATCGTGGCGGCGGTGTTGGATGCTTTCGACGGTTGGTACGCCCGGACGTTTTCTCAGTGTTCGAAGCTGGGTGAACATCTCGACCCCCTTGCAGACAAGCTGTTGATGGCGGTGGTCTACACGTTGATCGCCGTAAAAACAAATTCGACCGCCGTGTGGATTCTCGTCGGGCTGATCGCATTGAGAGAGCTGGGAATGACCCTGTTCCGCGCGTACAGTCGACGCCGCTACAAAAAATTTATTCCCGCAAATCGGCTGGGGAAAGTCAAAATGATCGTCCAGAGCACTGTCGGCATGGCAATAATCGCTTACGCCTACCTGTGGAAAGGCGCCTTCGACGTTGCCGTTGGGTTGGTGGTGTTTCCCCTGCTTTTGATTCTCTTCCTATCTTACTATTCCGCAGCAGTTTACGTAAGTTCGTGGAAACGGTCCAGAGCAGCCATACGCGTGGGCGCTGTCGTCGAGTCGAGTCCGAAGTTCGACGAATCGGGGCGCGCTGTGGTGGGTGAGTAACACTGCGGTCGGACGCGAACAACAAGCCGCAAAACAAAGGGGTCTGTCGCCGACCAGGAACAGACCCACTTTGCGCTACAGACAAAACCTTGGTTTAGCTGGTAGCATTTTAAAACTAATTTATCAAATGTGCGTTGTCAAGAGCGACGACGCTGGTTAAATTCTAATTATGGGGTGGGTACTAAACAAACAGTTGGCGATTTTCGTTCTATTGACGTTTGCGTGGTACGTGATTCCTGTTCACGCACCGCAAGCAGAATTGCTCGCCGCCGGACAACCGTCGGCGAACGCCGCTGCATCATGGCAGCATGAATCGCCGAAAGGATCGAGTGTGCAGCTTCCGCTGCGTTTTGGGCTTGCTTTGGACAATGCTTACACCGAGCCCGATACCACGGGATTTGAGTTTCCGGAAGAAGAGAAAAAACACCTGGTGAGAGACGTGACGATATTCGTAATCGCGTCGGTTTTCGTCGCCTTTTTTGTGATCAAGGTGTTTTTAGAGGGCGACACAGAAGGAGAAACCACCACCAACGGCGGAAAAGACGTCCCGGGGGGATGATCTGCCGCTTGTTTTCATTCTCTAACGCTTTACAATAATAGAACTCGAGTAGGCATGTTCGCCAGAGGTAGTTAACTGACCGGTCGATGAGAAGTCGTAACGCAATAAAATAGGGGGACGACAACGTCGTCCCCCTCGCACATGCTCTCAATCTAAGGGTTGCTAAATGGTTTTGCCACTCCCAATGGGACTGTCCTTGTCCCGGAAAGAGATCGAGAGCTGGCCATCCTCGTTCGTGGTGTGCAACTTGAACGTCAGGGAACTACCAGCACGAATAGGCTTTTCGTCCGTACGGAAGATGACGTCCGTACCTGAACTGATCCCCACCCAGCCCTTTGGCGCTCCGATGTCCTTTATCGATCCGCTGGCGTCTTTGATCGTAACACCGTAAATCGACTGGGAAGAAGCGGTGACGCGAATCACCAGGACTGAAGTGCCGTCTTCGCTTCCCGCAACGCTCTTCGTGGCATTGGGGTTGGCGGCAAGCACGGGTAACGCCACCAACGCCACGACGACTAACGTTGTCAGTGTCCATATGGACCGCTTCATGATAGACCTCCTTAGTGGGTGTAAAACTCGATGATGCACGTACGCCAGGTCGTTATCTGAGCGATCTGCATTTCAAGTGTCACGCGAGATACACATCCTATTTGGCTGCAATTGAGATAGTTCCGCTGCCAATAGGGTCGCTCCGCGCAGTTCCATCAGATGGCCTATTATACCACAACGCGCCCCAGCGTGTCGACACGAGAAAGGCAGAAATTCCCGTCCGTATGCGACAATGGACATCGGTGCCAATCGGGAATCGATCGGACGGCGTGTATTATATTGATATCGTAGGAGTTAAGTGAATCGGCGCATAAATGTTCGCCTGTCGATTTCTTCGAGCCGGATCCGATGGCAGACGGTCACAACGCCCTTGCCTGGGGTTGTGCAGCCGTCGTATCATGCCGCAGTGGCGTCGGACCGTTGGCTTTTCCAGGAGACTCCCCATTATGAAAAGCGGTGCGTTTAGTTGGAAACTGATCGTGTGGGCGTGCGCGCTGGTGCTGTTGGCCGCGCCATCGATTCTATTGAGCGAGATTCTGTATCTCAAGGACGGATCGCGTGTCCCCGGTCGAGTGGTTTCGTTCGACGGCGACACTCTGGTTTATGCGCCGTCTTACGGAGGACGTATCAGTGTCCACCGGGACGCGGTCGTAAAAATCGTGTTCGATGAGAGCGAAGACACCCGCACGATGGCGGCTACGAAAGCGCTGCCGACGGGTCCCGGTGTTTTGACGGTAAGCTTCAAGGACGACAAGCTCACCAGCAAGATCAAGGTAACGAAGAAGACCAAGAAAAACACACCAGAACTGTTGAAGGCGAACTGGATAGAGCAATTGCTGATCATTGGCCGGGACACCGTTTATTCACGGGTCGACACGACCATGGACAAGACGATTTACGAAGGCCACGAGAAGCTGTACAAGAACACGATTCGTCTGGAAGACATGAAGGCCACGATTGAGCCGGGCGTGTATCAGTGCGTAGTGGTAATCCGAAACTTGGGGGCCGGGACCTACAAAGAAGCGTTCGACCAGGGACCTCTCGATTTACGTCTGGAGTTCCAAACCGTCGGGATCCATCCGGATCAGACGACTGGATTGCGGGTTGGGATCAAGAAGGGGATGTTGCGTATGGGCGAGCCCAAGCTGTATCAAGTAGAATGACCCGCATCCGGCCGTGGGTCGCCGGGCATCGATTCACTCTCTTTCCGAGAGCGACTTGAGAGCGTTGCGTATGGTGTTCTCTAGTTCCACATTTCCCGCAGCCTTGTCCATCGCCATTTCCAGATATGACTGCGCGAGACCACGGTCGTCCTTCAACAAGTACAATTGGCCAAGCCGGTACAGCACCTGCGGGTTATCGGGATCGTGATATAAAGCTTTTTGAAGCGCTTCTTCCGCTTCAGTCAAGTGTCCAACTGTTTCCAGGGTGCGGCCAAGGCCGAGATGGGCGTCGGCAAAGTCCTCTTGCTGCACAACGGCCATCCGATAGGATGCGATCGCTTCGGCATATTGGTCCTGGGCAGCATAAAGATCGGCCAGTGTCTTGTACGCCTCCGGATTGTCGGCCCTGACTTCGATGGAATTCTCGATCGCCTTTTGCGCCTGCGAGAGACGGCCGAGGTTGAGCTGGCAGACGCCGATGCCCAACAGCGCGTCTGCGTTGCGTCGATCCCAACTGGAAACTTTCTTGTATTCTTTGAGCGCTTCCTCGTAATCGCCGCGCTTGACCTGGGACATCGCCAAACCCAAGCGGCCGTACGCCGATCGGGGTTGTTTTTGCAGTCCCCGATAGAAATAGTGAGTAGCTTCGTTGTATTTGCCGATGTATACATACAACCAGCCCATGCGGAGTTGCGTATCGCTGTGAGACGGCACCAGCGCGAGGGCGTCGTAAAAGTGGGATTCGGCCGCGGCATAATGCCCGCCGTCCATCAGCAGTTTTCCCAAGGCGCTGTGGGCTTCGACGAAATCGGGGCTGAGTCGCAGCGCGTATTCGTATTCCGTGGTAGCCGCCTGGAACTGTCCCAAGGCGGCGTAGACTTCTGCAATGTTGTAGTGGAGCACCGGGTCGCTCGGATAGTCCTCCGCCGCGATTCTCAATTCGCGCAGGGCCCGGTCGTAATCTCCGACCCCGTAGAGTGCCACTCCTAAGTTCATGTGGGCGTCGGGATCGTTCTCTCGAATTCCGAGCGATTTTTCGAAGTACTCGACGGCGGAGGCCGTGTCGCCTTCCTCGATCGCATCTATCCCCATGTTGTAATATTGAATCGCCATGTCCTGGCAGGCTGACAAAGCCACCGTCACCAGGCAAATCGCGGTCAAAGATATTGCTATTCGCTTCACCATTGGCTACCCCCGATTATTTCCGGTCACGATCATACAGGAGGCCGCCAACCGTGTCAAACAATCGAGGGCTGGGCTGTGTCGTCGTCGCGGACAGTCATTCCCGAAAATGGGCAGTAGTTACGGCGATGGGTAAAACCGGTTTGGCACAAGGGCCTGTGCGCCGTGGCCTGGTCCTTGAATTGCTCTTTTCAGCGCTGAGAGGCAGTAGATCACCATATGAAAACCGGGAGTCAGGCTATGCGCACCCCGAAAACAACAATATCGAGATTGACTATCGTGGCAACGCTGCTCGCCTGCGCTATTGGCTGCAGCGTATTTGAGCCGTTTCACACTCCGGGATCTAGCGACGACGTTGACGTTTTGCTCTCGGATTCGTACGAAGCTCTGGACAAGGGACACTATGACAAGGCCATGACGTTCATGGATAAGGCGATGGGCATTGCGCCCAACGATCCTCGAGTTCGATATCTGCACGCGGTCACCGCCGTCAAAGCGAGAGACATCGACATGTACGACGTTGTGGCTATCGTTCAACCCGCCGATGGGGGTTTTTCCGTCGACAGCACCAGCGAGCGCGTTCTTTTTATGAGTGACGCGGAACTGGAGAATCTCTACGAAGCCTTTCGGATTGTTAGCGCCGACTTGAAACCGCTGGTCGAGGGTTTAACCCAAAGTGGTCGCGAGTACAAAGAACTCAGGGAGACGGACGATGTGTTCATGAGCTACGGCGTGGCCGAGACCATCGTCGGGATGCTTCGTGTCATCGACAACGACGATACGGCAAACGAATTCTCTCCCGATCGTCGGCTAACCATCACGAAAACACCGATTTCGTTCGATATCGGGATAGAGGATATCTTTCTGCCGCCGGCAGAACTCGATCAGATCGTCGACACGGCGATCGAGCGCTCTTGGGATCACTTTGTACAGGGACGCCGTGCGCTCTTTCTGTACTACCAGTTCGTGGTCAATGAGGTCATATGGACACAGCCGGTGTCCGACCCGCCGGGGCAGCTCCCGGAGCAACTGGACACAGGCAACGCCGTCGGTGCGATGGTCGGTTTTGTGGATGACGGTGTCAGAATGTTGTACGAGGAAAAGGAGGATCTGTGAGCGGGATCGCCATGAAGAAGACCGTGTGGACGGCGATATTTGCGATCGTGTTTCTCGCGGGTTCACATGCCACGGCCCAGCGTAACGGTTTCATGATCCAATCGACTCGATCCGTCGGAATGGGAGGGACGGGAGTCGCGCTGGTGGGCCCAGACAACACGGTGTTTCTCAATCCTGCGCTGCTCACAGAGATCGACCGTACGTTTATCCGGCTCGTCGAAGTACAGGCGATGGTGAACGGAAATACCTTCAAGCACTACGGGTTTTACGAAGACCACCAGAACGAATTCGAGAATTTTGACGATTTGTCGACCGCCGAACGTACCCAGTTCTACAGTGACATGCTCGACGCCGCTCGTGACGAAACGGTATTCGGCTTCCAGGGAATGGCGCCACTATCTATCGTTCGACCAGGGTTCTCTGCCGGCGTCTTCGAGCGTGCCACGGTGAAGTACGACATGCGCGAGGGCGCGTCATCTCTCCCGTTGATACAAGCGGACGCTGTGGCAGAGGGAGAAATAATTGTCGGCGGGGCGTCGACCATCGATACCTTCTTCGGAAAGGCCTTGTCTTTTGGCGGGAACGCGAAATTTTTGTATCGTGCCGTGGCCATCGAGTCAAAAACGGCGCCGGCATTGGAAACGATCGACAACGTTCACGTGTATCGCGGATGGACGATGGCGTTTGACGCGGGTTTGCTGATGAAAACGGGCCGGTGGTCGTTCGGCGCGGGTTTCTACGACCTCAACTATCCAAAGATACGGTGGCACACCGGGGAGGAACCCCCGGAGGGTTTTAGAAGACCAGACGGCACCGTCGACGGAAGCATGCGAATCGGAGTTGCGTACGACTCTTCATTCGAGGTTCCCGGGCTCCTCGACCGACTGAAGTTGGCGTTCGACGTGGAATCTCCGACGTCAAGCGATATGAGCATATACAAAAAGCTCTTGTTTGGCGCGGAAGCACGATTCGCAAATGCGATGCTTCTGCGAGCAGGACTACACCAGGGTTATCCGACCGCTGGGCTAGGGGTCATGTTCAAGATAGTGAAGTTTGAATACGCATTCAGCGGGGAAGCGTTGGGAATGTACCCCGGGCAGCTCGAGACGTGGAACCACTACATATCTGTCGGCCTTGGCTGGGGATATTAACTCCCAAAAACTAACGGAAGCTGTCCGAAACCGGACGCAGGGAATAAGTGGTGGGAAACGTCTTCACCCTCACCCGCTTTGCGGCCGTGTGGACGATGAAGACTTTGTTGTTATTGCACTCGGGATCACCTGGGAACATGAAAAACCCAAGCCCGCGAGTGGAATAACTCAACGTGTAACCAAACAGAACTTCTCCATCGAAAAATTCCACCATTACCTTTTTGCCGTGTGTCTGATTTGTGAAAAACCCCTTTTTCTCGGTATAGTCTGCGTCGCCGTTGTAGTTCTTGACGAAAAATATCGCCTTGAGTGTGTTGACGTGAACCTCGTGCACGTCTCCGCAAGATTCGGAAATGTGGAATTTGTCTTTTGTCGGAAAGAAGTCAAGTGTGGTGCCCTTTATCAGGCTGCCATCGAGAAAGTGCGCAATCACTTTATTTTCGTAAAATGGTTTCATGGTGCAAATCGTGTCACGCAACGATCGTACCAGGAGCCGGTGCAGGGGAAGAGCCCGGATTACAAAGCGGTATGTCACATATGGGGCACGATGTTACGCGGGTTCCTGGGGACGGCGAAAGCAGCGCTTAGGCGGCGGATTCAGGCGCAGTTCCGTAATTCGGGGGTGTTATCGCTTGGGAACTGAGGGAAAAGGAACAGCCCGGCCGACGCCGGTTCCGTGTCGTGGACAGTTGTCCTTCATACGAAACCGGCGTTTCTGGTCGCGTTCTATCGGTGTTCGTCTGGCGGTTTAGAGGGCTCCGACAACTTCTTCAGCAATGGCTCCACGATATCGATGGGAAGCGGAAACACGATAGTGGAGTTCTTCTCCGTGGCGACCTCCGTGAGCGTTTGTAGGTACCTTAGCTGCAGCGTCGTCGTGTTTTTGCTCATTATTTCGGCAGCGTCAAGCAGACGTTCGGAAGCTTGGAACTCGCCCTCGGCGTGGATAATCTTGGCTCTCCGCTCGCGCTCGGCCTCCGCTTGACGGGCAATCGCGCGCTGCATTTCGGTGGGAAGATCTACGTGTTTTACTTCGACCAGCGAGATCTTTATGCCCCACGCGTCGGTCTGCTCGTCGATGATTTGTTGGAGTTGATGGTTGATGGTATCGCGTTCGGACAGAAGCTGATCCAGCTCGGCCTGGCCGAGCACCGACCGGAGCGTTGTTTGTGCCAGCTGCGTAGTGGCGTAGAGGTAGTCTTCGACTTCCGTGATCGCCTTGTCGGGCTGCATCACGCGGAAATACACGACCGCATTCACCTTTATCGATACGTTATCGCGCGTGATCACGTCTTGGGGCGCGACGTCCATTGCTACTACCCGAAGGCTCACCTTGACCATCCGATCGACTAGCGGAATGAGGATAATGAGTCCCGGGCCTTTGACCCCAATCAGGCGGCCGAGGCGGAAAATCACGGCACGCTCATACTCGCGGAGCACCCGGATAGCAGTGGCCAAGAGCATCACAATGACGATGATGATACTTAATAGTGGTATAGGCACTTTAAGAAACCTCCTTGCCGTTGGTCTCACGGACCTTTAGCTTCAAGCCTTCTACGGCGATGACCTGTACGTTTGAGCCTTCCGCGATCTCTGCGTCGCTATAGGCGTTCCAAAATTCTCCGTGCACGAACACAGAACCGTCGCGGTGGACGTTGCCCTTGGCAACACCGATCTCTCCGATGAGTCCGCTGGTCCCGGTGCTGACTTTACGGCGCTGCGCGCGCAGTCCCAGGCCAACGGCGAAAGTGAAGAACGCAGCCGTGAAGATGACCGACGGGATAATCACTTTCAGAGAGATTTTCATGAAGGGAAGAGGAGAATCGATCAACATGATAGAACCGATGAGCATAGACACCACTCCTCCGACGGTCAATAACCCCGCCGACGCAATTTGGGTTTCCATAACGAAAAGTACGATCGCCACCGCTATCAAAGCAAGCCCCACATAGTTGATGGGCAGGAGTTGGAGAGCGAAGGTTGCCAGTAATATCGAAACGACACCGATGACGCCGGGAAAGATCGCGCCAGGGTTTTGCAATTCGAATATGATCCCGAACACGCCGAGTAACATGAGTAGGTACGCGATGTTTGGGTCCGAGATTCGGGTCAAAAATTGTTCGCGCCAAGAAAGGGTGACCTCCACCACTTCCGCTTCGGCGGTGGCGAGTACAACGGTCCCCGCGGCGGTATCTACTTGGCGGCCGTCGATTTCTTTCAGTAACTCTTCGAGGTCCTTTGCGACCAGGTCGACGACGCCCTCGTCGACTGCCTCTTGGGCGGTGGATGAGGTACTCTCGCGTACGATCTTTTCGGCCCACTCGACGTTGCGCCCCCGCTGCGCGGCAATACTCCTGGCGTAGGCGGCTGCGTCGTTGGTGACCTTTTCGTCCATCGTTTCGTCTTTTTCTCCGCCACCCCCGCCGATAGAGACGGGGTGGGCGGCGCCGATATTCGTGCCGGGCGCCATTGCGGCTACGTGCGCGGCGAGTGATATGAGAGCGCCCGCGCTGGCGGCCCGCGCGCCGCTGGGGTAGACATAAACAACGACAGGAACCTCGCTGGCGAGGATGTCCTGGATGATGTCGCGCATCGAAGTCGACAATCCGCCGGGCGTGTCCATTTGGATCACGATGGCGACGGCGTGGAGTTCACCCGCCCGTGCGATCAAGCGTCTGATGTAGTCGCGCGTAACCGGGCCGATGGCCCCGTCGATGGTGCCGACCACGACGGGTGCAGCGACAGTCGTCGCGGACTGCGTATCGTTCTCGGCGGCTTTTTCGGTGGCCGTTTCCTGGGCGATTGCGCTTGGGAGTGAAAACAGCACCAGAGCAAATGCGAAAGCGGCGAGTTGAAATCGGACTGCCGGGCGCCGGCGATCGATATGACTGCGTAGCATGTTATACGCCTCCCGAGGGCTGGAAACATGACCTTCGATGCGGACGGCACTTTAATTGCTATGTTAACGGAAAGAGCCGGGGCGTCAATGGGCGATTTTGGAAATTTAGCCCTTGACGGGCCGAGAGAAGGGCGGCGCCGGCTGGATAAAATAATTGATGATTCGGTGGGGATCTATTATTATTACACGGAAATAGGGAAACATTCGTTTTTCTCCCCTCGTGTCCGAAAGGAGAGATAACTCTTCGAACAGGTCCTATTGCTCAACGCGTCCTACGAGCCGCTGAACGTGATCAACTGGAAGCGGGCGATTAAGCTCGTGTTTCTGGACAAGGTCGAGGTGTTGGAGGAGTCCGACCGCGTGGTTCACTCGATCGCGGTGTCGATTAAGGTCCCATCGGTCGTCAGACTGATGGGATTCGTTCGTTTCAGGAGGAAGGACGCCAAGTATTCGCGCAAAAACATCTACGCGCGCGACAAATACCACTGCCAGTACTGCAACGGCCAGTTCTCTCAGGATGAGCTAACGTGTGACCATGTGATTCCGCGATCTCAGGGTGGTAGGACCGAGTGGAACAACATCGTCACGTGTTGCGTGCGGTGCAACCGCAAAAAGGGCGGCCTCACGCCGGACGAGGCGGGATTGCGTCTCATCAAGGCGCCGACAAGACCTGCGTGGTATTGGGGATTTCAGGTGCGATTTGCCAATAGAAAGCCTCCGCGAGAGTGGTGGGTGTATCTCCACATATATCTGGATGCCAGACACGAAGAGTAGGACAAATATCCCGCCCCTGATCGGTCTTTATATATGACTCTCAATATAACCACTTCGAAACCCATGTTGATTCGTCTGTTCCTGAGTGCCCATCTCGGTTTCTCCGCCTTGTGCGGAATCGTTTCGGTCGCACTCGCGCAGAATGACGCGCCGGTCGACCCGGTTCGCTTTGCGCAGGAAGAGTGGGCGCTGCGATTGGGTTTCCGCGACCAACTGGAACGGGACCGAATTGTCAAGGCGCAGGTCGATCAGACCGGATACGACGTTCTCCACTACGACATCAACCTGGTCGTCGATCCAGACAGCCAATCGATAACGGGTACGCTAACCGCCAGTATCGAGGCGATGACAGCGATAGACGAAGCGGTTTTCGATCTGGTCGAGAGTATGTCGGTTTCGGAGGTCCGCGTCGGAGGGAACGCCGCGGCTATTTCGCGCGTGGGCGATCTGTTGACGGTAACAATCGCGCCGCCGCTCGGTCAGGGGGAACGCACCGATGTGGCGATCGACTACTCCGGACGCCCGGACACCCGGAACGGCGTAGTCAACGTGCCCGCGTTCAGTTTCGATACGCACGGAGACGACGAGTTGTTGATCTTTTCCTTCAGCGCGCCCACCTACGCGCGGGCGTGGTGGCCGTGCAAAGACGTTCTGGAAGACAAGGCGTCGGTGAGACTCGCCGTGACCGTACCCGATACGCTGATCGTGGCGTCCAACGGGCTGTTGGAAGCGAACACCGACCTGGGAAACGGAAAACGGCGCTTTGTGTGGCACGAGGCCTATCCTATCACCACGTATCTGGTCTCTGTGGCCATTTCGAACTATGCGACTTTCAGTGACTACTACCGGTACGCGCCCGATGACTCGATGGAGGTGGCCTACTTCGTCTACCCCGAGGACCTCGCCGACGCGATTATTGACTTCGCGCCCACAGTATCGATGATCGAATACTTCGCCGATGTGTTCGGCGAGTATCCGTTTGTCTCCGAGAAATACGGGATGGCCGAGATCCGGTTTGGCGGCGCGATGGAGAACCAGACCTGCACCAGTTACGGGAGCCGCTTAATCCGGGGAAACAATAGCGCCGACTGGGTGGTGGCACACGAACTCGCCCACCAGTGGTGGGGAGACATGATCACGCCGACCTTTTGGCGCGACATTTGGCTCAACGAGGGATTCGCCACGTATTGTGAGGCGCTGTGGATAGAGGGCCAGGACGGTCGCCAGGCATACTTTGACCGCATGCAGATCCGGCGCCTGGACCAGCCATTCTTCGGGACCGTATACGACCCAGTAGATCTTTACGGTGTAACGGTCTATTGGAAGGGTTCGTGGGTTCTTCACATGGTTCGTTGGGTGATGGGGGACACGGCGTTTTTTGAGGCGCTGCGTTCGTACGCTGCCGACGACCGTTTTTCTTACCAAACGGCGACCACGGCCGAGTTCCAAGAGGTGTGCGAGGAATATTACGGAGATGATCTCGACTGGTTTTTCGATCAGTGGCTCAATTGGGTGGGCGAACCGACCTACGAGTACAATTGGCGGACCTCATCGGGCGGCCGCAGCGTGGACCTGTGGGTAAACCAAGTCCAAAAGGGACGCGTCTATAAAATGCCGTTGGAGGTCCGATTCACGCTGGCCTCTGGAGATACGTCGATCACCGTATGGAACGATTGGGCCGCTCGGAATTACCGGTTTTCGATGCCCGAGCCGGTTCTGGCCGTCAGCCTCGACCCGGACGGTTGGATATTGGGAGACAAGACGCGCGGCTCGGTGCGCCCGATGCCCACGTTGGTGGTGTCGCCGAATCCCTTCAATTCGGTCACGTCGGTCGCGTTCGAGACCACCGCCCCCGGACAGGTGGAAATCGTGATTTACGATGTCACCGGTGCTCGGGTCAAAACGTTACAGAACGGGACCCTGCCAGCCGCGTTTCATAGATTGCCGTGGAACGGGAGCAATGACAACGGCGATCGAGTGGCCAAGGGCGTTTACTTCGTCGACCTGCACTCGCCGAACGGTC
>CBDVBX010000093.1:0-12896 GCA_965372335.1 uncultured bacterium
GCGGCCCTAGCGACCGTGGCGCCGAGGGGTTTGACGTCGTCGTGTTGTAGTGAGGGGGAAAGAGAAGCCCCCTACCCGGGAGGGTAGGGGGTGGGTTTCGCTTGACCGATAGTGGGATTCGACCCGACGTACGAACCCCGCAAATTCCTTTTCCGAAGCTTCTACGTTAGCGCGTATGCCGAGTGGATCACCGCCGTGGCCACGTGACGAGCGGTAAGGGCCATCGAGCTCGCCAGCGTCAAAGCCGCCCGGCCAATCGCCTTGCCAACTGCGACACCCGCTCGCAAAGACGACTTGGCCGTCGTCAGCCGTCCGACCGAATCCATTTCTGCATGCTCGATTCGCACCACCGCTTTTACGTCGACCGCGGTTATGACCTCACATACTGCCACGACCGCCACATCGTCAGATTTCTGGCTGCTCTTGCAAGCGACAGTGGGTGAATAAGTTAGGGCTGAAATCAACAGGACCGAGCAGATCGCGTACATCAGGGGACGCTTCATCATTCCTCCTTGTTTTCATATGTACGTAATACCGGCGGCCGAGTTCCACGTGGATCGGATTTTGCTCCCTCGCCTGTGAGACCTGCCAGCGGCAGGGTGGCGGCCTTGGATAACGCGAGCATCGGGCGCCGGTATACCGGTGGCCATAGGTCGAAGGAGACGTATCATGCGCAAGGCCATATTTATAATATGTGTATTTGCAATCAGTTATCCGGCTTGGGCGTCGGCCCTCGTCGGTGTTTCCATTGGCGGGAAGGTCGGAATAACCGATTATCGGGGCGATATTTTCCCGGGCAGCGGCGATTTGGGGACGGGAACCACGTACACCGTCATCCTCGCCTTCGGCACTGTCCCGGTGGTCGACTTCCAACTGCGCGCCAGCTATTTTACCAAAGACCTCCAGTTCAGCTACGAATTCGCCGGCGAACCGATCGAAGCGTCGTTTGAATACCACGATGTGGGCATGACGGCGCTCCTCACGAAGGATTTGTTTTCCCCGCCGGGGTCGCCGCTGTCGATTTACATCGGCGGCGGTGTTGGGTATCACATGATCAACACCGAGGTAGCCATGGCGCTTGCCGATCAATCCGTTTCGCCGGACGACGCCGACAATCCGTTCACATTGATGGAGAACACCGGCAAGATGAGCGGCGAGGGCGTGGCCGGACTCGAGATCTCCGCTCCCGGATTCCCTTTGGTTGCCTTCGGAGAATTCAAATACAGCGTCATTTTTGCCAGTAATCGTTTGAAGCAGACCGAGTACGCCGCCGGACTCATGATTCGGTTTTGACGTTGTCGATACCCGTTTTTGAGGCGTGAAACAAAAAGGTTGAGCGATGGATAAACTACCCATGCAACATCTCAACGCCGAGCTGGCTCACCTGCGGGGAGGGGAGGAGCCGGCCGATCCAGTGAAGCTGCTGCCGTTTCTGTACTATCGGCTATTCGACGAACTGAGAGGTATCCGAGACCGCATCGGGACCAAGGTCGTCGGCGAAGAGGCCGGCGGGCTGCCGCCGGACATCTTGGCCAGATTCGCGAAATGCCGTAGCATCATCCAGTTCCTCATGGAGACGGTCGACCCCGACGCGGGCGAGATTTCCCGGCGGGTCTCAGGGATGAATTCGCTGATCCATCGACGGACCCGGGCCGCCGAGATGGAAAAAGACGGCCGGATTATCGACGAGATACTGCCCAGTCTGGAGACGATCTACGACGGCTGGGTGGGCGATTGATCGCTTATCTGCTAAGGTGAGCGTTAGGTCTGGCCACCCCGGATCAGAGGAGAATCACGAGTATGGCCCGTATTTCGGTCGGACTCGCCTTGAGCGGAGGAACGGCGAAGTCCGTCGCCCACGTCGGCGTGATCAAGGCCCTCATCGACGAAAACATCCCCATCGACTATATCGCCGGCACCAGCGGTGGAAGCTTAGTGGCCGCGATGTTCGCCTCCGGGATGCCGATTTCCACGCTGGAGCACACCGCCACGACGATGAGTTGGCTCAAGCTCGCATCGATCAAACTCACCAAGCTTGGTTTCATCTCCAGCGAGCGTATCGAAGAGTTCATGAAGGAGATGATCGGAGACATCAAATTCGAGGATCTCATGATTCCAACGACGGTGGTCGCCGCCAATCTGGTTACCGGCGAGAAGCGCGAGTTTCGCACCGGCCCGGTCGCCGTCGCCGTGAGGGCCAGTTGTAGCATTCCGCAGATATACCTCCCGGTCGAAATCGACGGAGAATACTACGTTGATGGAGGGATGGCCGAGTATCTGCCCGTCGAATCGCTGGTCAGCATGGGGTGCGATTTTTGTATCGCCTCACACCTCGGACCCGTCAAACCCGTCTATCGGCGGCCACATCACATCCTCCACCTCGTCATGCAGATAATGGGGCTTATGGCGCGCAAAAACTACGTGCGTTCGATGGGCCAGGCCGATTTCCTCATTCACCCCAATCTCGACAGATTCAGCTCATTCGATTTCAACAGTTCGGACAAAACCATCGAGATAGCGTATAATACAACCAAGGCGCTTATCGGTGAATTGCGGACAGCGTTGAAACGGCGGAGCGGAATCTGGTCGCGCCTGTTCCAAAAGCACCACGGTTGAACAATGGAACCAACACGGACTGTTGCGGTCGTCTCTGACTTCGGAGTCGATAGTTTCTACGTTGGCGTGATAAAAGGGGCGCTCTATTACGCCGCGCCCGGTTGCAACGTCGTGGACGTGACGCATTCGATCACCCCGCACGCGATCGCGCAGGGGAGTTTTGTCCTCGATACCATCTTCGACTTTTTTCCGCCCGGATCGGTGTTCCTCACCGTCGTCGACCCCGGTGTGGGTGGCGAGCGCAGGAACCTGGCAGCGCTGATCGGCGACCGGTACTGGGTCGGACCCGACAACGGACTACTCACGGAGGTTATTGCGAGGGTCGGCGGTGCCCGAGCGTGGGTCATAGACGAGGCCAAGATCGAGCGTCTGCGCGCACGCTCTCCGGTCGGACGAACGTTTTTGGGTAGAGACGTCTTGGCGCCGACGGCGGGAGCGTTGGCCTCGGGTCGCGAGCCATCCGACTTCGGTGTACCCGCCGATGGGCCGCTTGCCACTGTCGAGGTTGCCGAGGTGAACGTCGGTCCGGGAAAGGTGGCAACGGCTGGGCGCTACGTCGATTCTTTCGGCAACATCCTGACCGGCATCACAGGCGCTCACCTGCGGTCGGCGTTTGGAGACATGGCGCCGGAAGACATCCAGGTCGGTGTCGATGGGCACGCAATAGGAACGCTTTGCAACCACTACTCGCAACATCCGCCAGGAACATTGATGGCCGTCGTCAATAGCTGGGACAGGATCGAAATCGCGGCATCGAGGGGACGCGCGATCGATCGCTGCGCCTCGGGCGTACCCGAAGCAATCAAGATCGAGTTGAGCCAATAGAAACCAAGTCGGCAACCCCCGCAGCCATGAAACTGATAAAAAAGAGCGAATACCTGTGGGAAATACCGCGTGAGGGCGGCATGCGGGTGCCCGGGCGGATATTTGCCAACGAAAGACTGCTAGAAGAGATCCGCGACGACGTTGCCGTGGAACAGGTCATTAACGTCGCCCACCTACCAGGAATCGTCGGTTACTCGTGGGCCATGCCGGACGTTCACTTGGGCTACGGATTTCCCATTGGCGGCGTGGCGGCCACCGAGTACAACGATGAAGGTGTCATCTCGCCCGGTGGAGTGGGGTACGACATCAACTGTGGCGTGCGAATGATGACGGTCGACCTCAAGCGAGACGAAATCGTTCCCAAGATTGACAAGATCGTCGGCCACCTGTTCAAGAATGTGCCCTGTGGCGCCAACCCGCACGAATCGGGGATGGGACACCTTAGCGCCAGCGAGATGCGACACGTGTTTCTCAAGGGGGCCCGGTTCGCCGTCGAGAGAGGGTTCGGCGGCGAGGACGATCTTGAATTCGCCGAAGAAAACGGCTGTATGGCCGGCGCCGATCCCGACGTGGTTAGTGAACGCGCCGTCGAGCGGGGACGCCGCCAGTTGGGCTCGCTGGGATCTGGCAATCACTTTCTGGAGGTGGGGTACGTGGAGGAGGTATGTTCACCGAGCGCGGCCGGTATTTTTGGCTTGGAAGAGGGTGACGTAACCGTCCTTATTCACACCGGTTCGCGAGGACTCGGTCACCAGGTGTGCACCGACTTCTTGCGGTCTATAGCATCGCAATCGTCTACATTTCCGTTCACGCTCCCCGACCGCCAGCTCGCCGCCGCCCCGCTGAAGTCCAGCGTCGGTAGCGACTATCTGGCCGGCATGGCAGCCGCGGCCAACTACGCGTGGGCCAACCGGCAAACCTTGATGTCAATCGCCCAACGCGCAATCGCCGAAGCATTCGGGACGACGCCACAACAATTGGATTTCCGCTTGTTGTACGACATCTCGCACAACATCGCAAAGATCGAAACGCACGAGATAATGGGCAGAAAAAAGAAGGTGTGCGTACATCGCAAGGGCGCCACCCGTGCGCTTCCCCCCGGCGACGACCGCATTCCGTCACGTTATCGGACGGTGGGACAACCGGTGCTCATTCCGGGTGACATGGGTACGGCGTCCTACTTGTGTGTAGGGGCAGAGACGGGCGGGGAACACCCTTTCCACAGTTCTTGTCACGGAGCCGGTCGCCGGTTGAGCAGGCGCGCCGCGGTTCGCAGAGGTCACGGGCGGTCGATCGTCCGTGAGCTGGAGCGGCGCGGTGTGAGTGTTGCGGCGCGGAACAAACGCACGCTGGCCGAAGAAATGCCCGAAGCGTACAAGGACGTCACCGAAGTGGTCGATGTGATGCATGGCGCGGGGCTGTTGCGAAAGGTGGTCAAGATGAAGCCGGTCGGGGTAATCAAAGGTTGATCTATTCTCGTAACTTAATTATTTTCATTCTGTTACCGTGCCTGCCTGACACCCGAGGGATTGAGTTGCGACCCCGCCTGATTTGCGTTATGATAGCGCCTTGATACGGATTCGGAGACCCCACTTCGAAGGTACTCCCCTGTGATAAAACATATCAAAACGACTTGGGTACGCACCCGGCGTCTGTGACGGACGCACGAAATGTCGAGGAGCGAATAATGAGATTGACGATCGTATTGTTACTGGCAACCTTCATGCTGCTGCCGTTTGCTGACACCACCTTCGCGCAGCAAGAAGATGAAGAACAGTGGATCCGTTTCCCCTACAAAGTGACCATCTCCTTGGACGCGGGAATCGGCATGCCGTTCAATCCCGCGGCATTCGGCGACCTGTGGAATTCATCGCTACCAACGACTTTCGCGGTCGGGTACGTTGTGATTCCCCACGTCGAAGTCAGGGGATGGATCACGTTCGCATCGTGGGGGATCAACGGTATACCGGCTCAGCAGGCGATCGGCATCGGGGGAGTACACGACGTCGAGGGCGGTACGATTACGACATTACTGTATGGCGCCTCGGCCAAACTAATCCCGTTGCCCAATAGCCGAATTCAGCCCACCTTCGAAATTGGTGGCGGGGCGTTTCAAGCGTCAGCGAATGATCTCGAGGTTGGGACCGTTCACACCAACAGCATGGAGGACGCAAGCGGGCCGGTGTTGCAGTTGGCCCTGACTATGGAGTACGGTATCAACGAGACTTGGCAAGTATTCACTGGGTTCAACTACTACATCGGTTTCAGCGACAAGTTCGCGCCCGGCAATCTCGTGCGCAGGCCGAATGACCCGCCGGTGGAGGGGGACAACCTCCAATTTGGAGCGCTCGTCCTCGGAATCACTTTGAAGATCTGAACGAAGGACGGCGGAGGCGAACGATGACACCTGAGAAACGCGCGATGCGCCCGATACGCGCAACGCGGGTCGGGTGGTTACTCGCGGCAGCGATTCTGGCAACGGTCCCAACCTCCGGTGCACACGCTCTTACCGACGTCCAATGGACGTGGCGTTTGGCCGGTGGGTCGTCGATTCCGGTTTCGCCGGAGTGGTTCGATAAGGTCCACAGCGCCGGCCTGAGTGCGCAGGCCGGAGTGGGGGCGCGGATCTCCAAGGGGGTAAGCCTCGTTGCCGCGTATGAGTTCAGCCGGATGTTCGTCGATGAAACCGGCGTGACTGAATACGTCAAAGCGCAAGACCCTTCGTTCGACCCTGGAGACCCCGTCGATTCCAGTCCCACGACCGTTCACTCGATAATGGCTCTGGCGGTCATACCGCTGACGGCTTCGACCGTGGCCCGGCCGTACCTCACCGGCGGCGTGGGTTGGATGTGGTTGCGTCCCGGCGACATCACGTATACTGGGGACAAACTGGATCGCAACAACGAATCGGCGTTTTCCTTGGCGTTGGGCGGTGGCCTGGAAGCTCCGGTGAGCCCGTCGCTCGGCGTACTTCTCGAAGCGGTGTGGAACGTCGGGTTTACCGAGGAGGAAACGACCCAATCCGTTGCCATCCGAATAGGAGTGTATCGTTGAACAAATCCACAACACCTATGCCAGGTACGATCACCAAACCGATGGAGAATTGAAATGGCGACCGAGACATCCACTCCGAGTGGAGTAATAACGATCGAACGGCACATGTTACTGGAGCAAGCGGCATTCCCCGACGCGTCCGGAACGCTCACCCACCTCTTGCAGGATATCGCGTTGGCGGGAAAACTAATCGCCAGCCGGACCACTCGGGCCGGTCTGGCGGATATCCTGGGTTCGGCGGGGCACATTAACGTCCAGGGCGAAGAGGTCAAAAAGCTCGACGTGTACGCGAACAACACGATCTGCCAGCTGAATCAACACACAGGCCGGGTGGCGGTAATGGCTTCGGAGGAGGATCCCGATATCATACCCGTACCGGAGAATTACGAAGCGGGAAAGTACGTTTTGGCGTTCGACCCGCTGGACGGCTCGTCCAACATTGACTACAACGTGAGCGTTGGTACGATCTTCTCTATTCACAGGCGCAAGAGCGAGTCGGGGCCCGGCACGCTGCAAGACGTCTTACAGAAGGGCTCGGACTTGGCTGCCGCCGGCTACATGGTGTACGGATCGAGCACGATGCTGGTTTACACCACCGGCAGCGGAATCAACGGTTTTACGCTAGACCCCAGCATCGGCGAGTTTCTCCTGTCGCATCCGAACGTGAAGCTCCCGGGAAAACCGAAATATTACAGCGTAAACCAGGGCTACTATAAATACTGGACCGAAGGCGTGCGCCGTTACACGCATTGGCTCCAAGGTGAAGAAGGTGCGGAGCGGTCGCTGTCGCTGCGCTACATCGGTTCGATGGTCGCCGACGTCCACCGCACGTTGTTCGGCGGCGGTGTGTTTTACTATCCGGCCGACACCAGAGATCCAAAGAAGCCCCACGGCAAATTGCGGCTGTTGTACGAGGCGGTACCAATGGCATATCTGATAGAGCAGGCTGGCGGGTACGCGTCGACGGGTACTGGTCCGATCCTGGAAGTCGAACCGGAGGCGCTTCATCAGCGTACGCCGGTTTATATGGGCAACCGCGAATTGGTAGAAAAAGTCGAAGAGTTCATCGGTAAATACGACTCGCCGTAACGCCGGGAAGACTCACATCGGCATTTGTAGCCACATACTATACGCCGCTTATGTATTGATCGACGAAGAAGCGGGGAGTGAGCGGTTCGCCGGTCGCGTCGTTGATCAATCGGTCCCAATGGTGTCGCTTGCCCGGACGAAACACTTTCTCCACCAGATAGTCTCCCACCTCCGGTCGGCCGTTCATCGGATCGCGGCCGTCGTGACCGTTTAGAACTCGTGTCTGGATGTAGTGGTCAAGTTGTGACGCGAGCAACTCCCCAAACATATAGTTGTGGTAGTAGGCGGGGGCTGATACCACGTGGATCTTGGCCGCCCAGTCCGGTTCGTTGCGGCCATACGGGCGTTGGACCATCTGGTAGTTTTCGACCAGGTCCCACCACAGCTCGTTGAGGTCGGCGTCCGGACTTGCGTAGAGCGCCCGCTCGAACCGGACCATTACCTGGCACCAACGCGTGAATACCAGCTGGGACAGTTTCTGATGTTGCTTGGCTGTTTCGGCGATCGAAGTCTTCTCTTTGTCTTTCAATCCGGCTACCCGTTGAATCCAATCGGCGTCTTTGGACAGGCGTCCGAACAGCATTGCGATCGCTTCGGTAGTAAAGATATGCGCGTGTTCGCGTAGCACAAATGGGAGCTGCGGGTCTATGTAAAGGTCGTATACGGCATGTCCTAACTCGTGCAGCATTGTGCCGGTCCAGTTTTCGTCGCGGCGAACATTGGCCAGCACCCGAATGTCACCCCGGCGATCGATGTCCATACAGTATGCGTGTTGCTCTTTGCCGGGTTTTTCGTACAGATCACTGCGTTGCACGATACCATGCACATCCAAGCCAATGCCTTCGTAGAACTGGGATACCAGTTCTACGACGTCGCGGTCGCTGTAGAAACGATCCAAATCGAGGTCGAACACTCGCGGAGCCTCTTGAAAAAACGGATCCTGGTAGTGCCAGGCCTGGAGAGCATCCGGTTTGACACCGTAGTGGCCGGCGAGGATCCCGTCCACCTCTGCTTTGAGTTCGCGAAAAGGCTCCCGGGTTCGCCGGTCCAAGTCGTCGAACACTTCAATGATCTCGTTCGGATCCTGCTCGGCCAATTCGAGCGACATCGTGTAGTAGTTCTCGAAACCAACCGCTTCGGCCGCTTCATTGCGGAGCTTCACCAATTCGAGAAGCTCGTCGCGGACGATTGTGCCGACACCTTTGTCCGCAGCCCACACGCTTTGCCGGTAGCTCGAGTCCGTGCTCGCGCGTAGCACGGCGCGTACCTGGTTGCTGGTTAGTTCCTCACCGGACACGCAGGCACGATAGACGTTGAATTTGTTGACAATTGCACTGGAGAGTTGTGTTATGCGCTCGATCAACCCGTGCGGGATTTGGTTGCGAAGAAACTGGCGGTAGAGAATATCGAGTTGACGACGGTCGATAGGGTCTGTGACCGTCATTTTTTCGCGCCAGTTGCGAAGCGACTCGAAGGCCTCCGGGTCGGCATAAATCTTCTTGTAAGACACTTCCAGCTCGGCGTACCGTACGAAATCCTCCTCGCGTCCCGAGATCGTGGCATCCCAGTAGGCGAGCTGCGTCTCGCGAGACAATGGTTCGATTCGCGAGATGTGGGTATCGAGAAAACGTCTGAACAGTTGTTGCGACATGGAAAAGGACTTGTAGTGCTCGAAGTAACTGGAGAACTGTACCTCTAAACGCCGATCGATGCAAATCAATTCGAACGGCCGGACCGCATCGATGATTCGTTCATCGTTGCTCGGGGTATTCGCGGACTTCCATACAACGGGCGTCGCCCGGGGCGCTGGCGGCTTGAAAACCGTCGCGGAAATAAACATACCAGTATTTACGGTCGTGAATTCTTATCGACAATCCGCAGCGGTAATGCCGGGTCATATCCGGGTGCGTGAATACCCCTTCCCAAATCGGATGCATTCGCCGGCCAACTGCTTCGTGTACATCGGGTTCGATTGGGCTGTAGGAAGGGATAATGACGCAGTTCGGTTGTTTAGAAAGCAGGTAGTCGGCGATTCGCGGTACACTCCACTCGCTCCCGGATACGCCGTACCGGTGGTAAGACTCATAGAGAATTCGTCCCACAGTCGCGTCTGTCAAACCGATCATGTCGTGGGTGATCATCCCCGTTTCGTAGGCAATCGCGCCAACCTCGTTGACCACAATGCTCGCATCGGGGGGGAGCGCCTCGCGCAGAAACGCGCCGATCCGTCTGTGCACCTGAGCGTGCATCCAATCGTGATAACAAGCCTTGTTCAAAACCCGTTGTACACGTCCACCATTGAGGCCGGCCATCAGCGCAGCGCAAACCAGCGCCGCGGCCATCGAAAATCCCCTCGATCGTATGGGTTTGGTCGTGGCTAGCCGAACAAAGCCGATCAGCGCGACGGCGAGCAACAATGGAGTGAACGGCACCGTAAACCGATCGAACCGGAGCACGTCTCCGCCCACGAACACCACAAACGCCAGTTGCGCGACGACGAGGCTTCCCAGAAACACGCACGTGTACCTCCGGCTCTTATCGGCATATGCGATTACGCAAAAGGGAAGGGTCGATACCAAACCACTCACGACAAAAAACCGGGTAATGTAAGTCCAACCACGCCACAGAGGCTTCAGATAACCGGCTCCCGCTCCGGGTTTGGCCAAGTACGTGTTGGGGACCACCGATCCGTAGTAAGACGCCTTCAGTGAAAAGAATATGATATATATCACCAAAGGTACGATGACAGCGACCCACGCCGCACGTCTCCCATCGCCGGTTCCGCGCAGGCGACCGAACACGACAAAAGCAGCTCCAAGTATCAGAAACAAAACACCTTCTGGTCGTATCAACGCCACCGCCAGAAACGAGCACTGGGAGGCGAAATATCGTCGGGGGTCGTTGTCCGTTCGCGCTTCGAGGTGGAGGATGGCGCCCAGGAGGAGAAACACCAATTCGGCGTGGGTTTCGAGGCCCGAGGTGGCGTAGAAGACCATGGGCAACGAGGCAATGAGCCCGACCGCGAGCGCCGTTTTGTGGCATAGGAAACGCCCGAGCCCGGCGCTTCGATGCCCATCCGAGTCAGCAGCGGCCAGCACCAGGTCGAATAGCCGAAACGCGAGCAGTACCGACAACAGAGAAGAGACCAGTGACAACGTTACGGCTGTTTTTACCGTATCCAGCCCAGCCGCCGTCAGGAGCCCGAGAAGCGCCGTCCACAACGGATTTGACGCTCCCTCTACCCGTTCGCCGAAATTAAATACAGGCCCCAAGCCGTCGGCCAGGTTACGGGCATAGCGAAAGCAGATGAACGCGTCGTCGGGAATCCAGTCGATGAACAGAAACGTCTCGACTGCGAACAGGGTGGCGACAACGGCCGCCACCCGCCAGTTGGTGTCGTACTTCGTCATACTTGATTGTAAGTCGGCGGTTTTCGCTGGGTCAAGCTGTGTAGCTCCTCACGCACTCCCGTGCGCGAACGACGCCACCGGTAGGCGGATGCGGCGGCTGGTTTGGGTGGCGGCACTCTGTCTCGATCGTGTAGAATAACGTCGTCGAATAAATCCCCCCGGAGGCTGTATATGGAGTCACGTGGCTCGTGAGAAAGCCGGAGCCTCGGCCAGACGCGAGCCTGACTCATTGATAATAAAGGGGCTATGGGAAGGGGCGCGGAGGAGCGGGAAGCACGCCCGGATGAGGTTTGTAGAGGTGCTCGATAACGAAAAAGACGTCGTCATCGAATGGAAAAATGGCAATAAGAAAGCGTACGAGTTGCTCGTGCGGCACTACATGACGGACGCCTACCTGATTGCGTACGGCTTCGTGGGTGACTCGGAGGATGCGCGCGATCTGTCGCAGGACGCGTTCGTCAAAGCGTATCAAGCGCGTGAGAGTTTTGACTCGAACAGACCTTTTTATCCGTGGCTGTACAAGATATTGAAAAACCACTGTCTGAACTTTATCAAACGCGCCTCCAGACGAGGGGGCTCGCTTTACTACGAGGACAACCCGGACCGCGAGCGGTTTGCCTCGCCCACGCCCACGCCGCTCCAACACCTCGAACGCAAAGAGCGCAAACGGATCGTGCGAGCGGCGATCGAGCTGCTTTCCGAAGACCATCGCGAAATCATCGTGTTGAAGAACTTCAAAGACTGCTCGTACGCGGAAATCTCGGACATTCTGGACATCCCGATCGGGACGGTGATGTCTCGTCTGTACTACGCGCGCAAGTCTCTCAAGGAACTCATCGAACGAATCGAATCGGAAGGGCTCCCCGAATCCGACACCCTGTTGGGTGAACACAACCCCGCCACGGGGGAGGTGGTATAGATGGAATGCAATCGGTTCCAGAGCGACGGAATGAGGCTTCTCGACGGCGAGTTGACCGAGGAGGAAAAATCGCAGTACGAAGCACATATCGGCCAATGCGACGACTGCCGCCACGAGCTGGAGTCGTTGGGCCGCGTCGTCACATTGACAGACGAGCTCAGACTCCGCGTGCCCGACGACGAATTTTGGGATGGATACTGGGAGAGTGTGTACCGTCGGTCCGAACGGAGCTTCGGGTTTTTCTTGGTGATCACCGGCGCTCTCGCCGTGTTGTTATACGGTGTGTTCAAAGCGGTCACATCACCGAGACTGCTTACGTACGAAGGGATCAGCGTCACAGTGATTCTGGTCGGGCTCGTGGTGATCTTCGTCTCTGTGGCAAGAGAACGGTATCACGAGAGCAAGAACGATCCGTACAGAGGGGTAAAGCGATGATCTTAATGACGACCGACACATGTCCCGGTATGCGCGTCGAAAAAGTGTTGGGTCTGGTCCAAGGCAGCTCTATTCGAGCGCGCAACCTCGGTATGGACTTGACGGCGACGTTCAAGAACATTACAGGTGGGGAAATCACGGAGTACACCAAGCTCATGGCGGAGGCGCGCGAGCAAGCCCTCGACCGGATGCGAGAAAACGCCGCGCAGATGGGCGCCAACGCAGTTATCGGCGTGAGGTTCGTCACCTCCAGCGTGATGCAACACGCCTCGGAATTGCTCGCCTACGGAACTGCCGTCGTCATGGAAAACGACGGATAGCGTGGCAGCCGACACAATACTCGAATAAAGGAGAACGATGAAGTTCGGACAATGGGACGTCGAGTCAGTAATGGCGGGGACCTTTGGCCTCGACGGGGGCGCGATGTTCGGAGTGGTGCCGAAGGCGTTGTGGGAAAAACGATTGCCGCCCGATGAAATGAATCGTATACCGATGGCGATGCGCTTGTTGCTGGCGAGAGGCCACGGCAAAACTGTATTGGTAGACAC
>CBDVBX010000094.1:0-12845 GCA_965372335.1 uncultured bacterium
CCAGGTAATCGGCTCGCCCATTGGACCCTCGTTTATGCTCGCCGACTAAGGTCCTGCTCAATCCCGCGGTCGGCCGGCCTCTGACCTCTGAAAGTCAAGGGCGCATAGCTGGTGGGGGTCGACAGCGAGTGCGCCTGCTTGCGTCCTACACGCTATAATAAGATCGCGTGTAGGGAGCAGCCGCCCGCATATCAATGATTAAGGGCGGCTAGCGAGCACTGCCCGAGCGGGAGTGCCCCCCCAGCTATGCGCCCCAGAACCGCGAAAGCTCGCCGGCGGCCGGCCCAAAAACCACGGAAGATCCGCTGCCGTCGGTGCTATGACCACCACGCACGCAACTATGAAAGAGGAGAGAGAGGGGGGTTAGACGTTGAAAGACTCGCCGCAACCGCAGGTGCTTTTGGCGTTCGGGTTCGAGAACACGAATCCTTTGCCGTTGAGACCCGTAGTGTAGTCCAGCGTGAGGCCGTGGAGGAACAACTTACTCTTGGTATCGACCACAATTCTGACGTCGTCGAACTCGACGACCGTGTCTCCGTCCCGCCTTTCCGAGTCAACGGAAAGATGGTACGTCATGCCCGAACATCCGCCGCCTTTGACCGACACGCGGAGATAGGCATCCGCGACCGCCTGATTTTCCACCGTGATCGATTCCCTGATTGCGTCGGCCGCTCTGTCCGTAACCGTTATCATACCGGGTCACCTCAATAGTGTTCTCATCATTAACAGACAATTACATCTCGTACAACAATTACAGCACCCATCAATATTGCAGTGCAGACTGCGCCGTAGCAATATAGTATACCCGACTGACTTCGTCAAAAGAATCCGTACCCGAAAATTATTTCGTAATGCAGCGCCCATTTGAACGAACTAATTTCCGTACGAGATCTACCCCCTGGAAGGATTCGCGTAATCATCCCATGATCCTCGAAATCACAATCGCTCGCGAGGTAGAGCCATGTCCGCTTTTGTCAAATTGCTAACGGCATCGTCTGTGGCGGCGCTCGTCCTCGCGCTTCAGCTCTCCGCGGCTCATGCCGGCGCTTGGGTCCAGAAAAAACATGGTTACTTTTTCAAACTTTCCGGTACGTACTTTTACAGCACGGAGGAATACGATAACCAAGGAAACATCCGAGAAATACGCGAGGACGAACCAGGAATTACGAACACTTCGTACCAAGAAGTCACCGCGACCGGTTACCTCGAATACGGCGTAACCGAACGTCTAACGTTGGTCTCCAACTTACCTTTTAAAATCATCACCTCCAAACGGACCGAAGTTCTTAACCCCGGAGATCCCTTCCGTAATGTGGAGGTCGTAAGCGGTGGTCTATCCGACCTCACCATTTCTGGCAGATTCCTGCTCAATGGTGGCGCGGTACCCATTTCGCTCCAGGCGGGCGCGAAGGTCCCGCTGGGCTACGATGCATCTCCGCCCGACCAGGGTGCTCCCTTGGGTTCCGGCAAAGTCGACATTGAAGGGTTTATTTTGGCGGGCGCGAGCCTGTACCCGGTGCCGGCTTATTTAACCGGCCAGTTCGGGTACCGCGTACGAGGCGGTACGGGGATTGCAGATGAATTCCTGTTCCAATTGGAGTTTGGATTGACGCCAGGCCCTTGGCTACTCAAAGCGACGCTCGATGGCCTCTACAGCGCGTCGACTCCGCCGCCGCAGGGCAGCTCGACGACGACCACCACCAATCTGGACGTCCTCAAGATCATCCCGACCGTCGGTTTCTCCATTACGCCCAGATTCGGCATCGGCGCAGAGCTAATCCACACCCTGGAAGGAAAGAACACCGTTGCCGGAACGACGTATGTGGTGGCCGTGGTCTTGTCCAGGTGAGCCGTCCTCCCCCTCTATCATATTATAATACAATTGGTTACTCACGTCGCTCCTGTCGCGTCACTGCTGACGCGTGGCGATTACCGGGCTTCCGGGACTGGGGTTCCGTCGAACCATCTGGATCAAAAGCCTCCGTTAATTGTATAAGTTAAATATCCGGCGCTTGAGCAAACGCCGGATTTGTTTTACAATTCTTGACTTCACGCCCGGCAACTCGATGGTCATTCTATCTATCGAAAATTCTCACGGAGGAATGAGTTGAAACATAAGATATCAATCATACTGCTGGTTATAACATTCGTGTTCATCTTGGCACCCGATCTCGGCGCTTACGAGCAGCCTCTGCTGTTGATCGCCGACAGAAACGAGAACATGCTTTATTTCGTCAACGCGGAGACGTTCGATTTGGTCGGCAGGATCAAAACCGGTGAGCAGCCGCAGATAATAGTTGTATCACCGGACGGTAAGACGGCTTACGTGTCCAACCATAACGATCCCAAAAACACCATTATGCTGGTTGATTTGGTCGACCTAGTGAAGATAAGGGACATCACACCGAAGCCATATTATAAACCACACGATATGGCCATCACGGCCGATGGCAAGAAGATGTTTGTGACTTGCGAGGCGAGTCGCGTAGTGGTGGAAATGAGTCTATCAACAGACAAAGTAACGCGGGCATTCAAAACGAGGGAAAAGCTCACCCATATGCTCGCGCTGTCACCCGATGAGCAGACGATCTACACCGCCAACGCGGCGAGTGGAAACGTTTGCATCATCGACGTTGCAACCGGCAAACTCAAAACCACAATACCGTCGGGACCGGGGTGCGAAGCGATCGCAATCTCTCCGGATGGGAGTGAGGTTTGGGCTGGCAACCGGCGGAGCGATTCGATCACTATAATCGACACTCAGACCCGGAAAGTGAAAGAAAAGATCGACTGCAGGGGCTACCCGCTGCGGATAAAATTCACGCCCGATGGGAAGCGCGCTTTGGTGACCTGTGCCGCCGCCAATAGAGTCACCGTTTTTGACTCCAAAAGTCACGAGGAGATCACCACGGTAGCCACAAAACCGGGGCCGGTAGGGATTGACATCACGCCGGACGGTAAGCGCGCGTTCACCGCAAATAACGGCGAACCCTCGATCACGGTTATCGATCTCGTCACCATGGAACCGTTAGAGTCGTTTCCGATTGGCGAGTACCCGTTTGCGGTCACGTACATCGAGGCCAAGGGCAGCCGCTGACGCGATGGCTCACCGCTCGCCTCGAGCCGATCGCGTTATTTACCATTGTACCACCGCTCCACAATTTTCTCGGCGATCTTACCGTTAGGGGTGTAACCAGAATGTTCCGGACCACCGTACTCGAGAAAGCTAGGCCATTTCCACCAATAGACGCCCGCGTACTCTGACCGGTCCCGCAGGCCCGCGATGAATGCTTCATAACAACGCGCCTGGGCCCCCTCGTCCGCCCTTGCCCTCCGGTCCCGGCGGTAGGGCTCGATCCATGGCGTTGGCGAACTGGTAAATCCCACCTCGGTAATGATCACTCGCTTGCCGTGTCGGCGGCTTACTGCGTCGACTTTCGCCAGCGCCCTCTCTACTCCCTCGCGAAGGCGGTCGTCGCTCGGGTAGTTTTCGTCGCTCAGCGGGTAGTAAAAGTTCACACCGATAAAATCAAGACTGTCCCAGAACCGGACTTTTTCGAGCTCTTCTCCCCAGTTCGCCGCGTAGGTTATCTTGCCGCTGTAAATCACGCGCACCTTTTCGAGCACCTCCCTCCACCGAGCTTCATGGCCGACAGTCGTAGCCGACAGTTCGACTCCGACGCAAAGCAAACCGATGTCGTACATCTCAGCGAGCAACGCGTAGTGACGGATCCAAGACCAGTAGAAGTCAAAAAACCGATCCCACTCGTCCTCGCTCGACATTTCGATATCACCCGGCCAGCCGCCGTGAATCCACAAGTGAGGCTTGAGCATAACGACCATGCCCAGCTGTTGCGACACGAGCGTTGCATGGATCACGCTTTCGTCGTTTTCCGCTCCCGCTTGTCGTATGAACGGTAACGGTGCCGCAGCCCGGGGATCCCGCATATAAGTAAAGGGCGTTATCGACACCGCGTTTACCCCAATAGACGCGAGCTTTTCCAGCGCCTTGTCGGAGCGGAGCGACGCGTAACCGTTGTGGATTTGGTATCCCTCGTGCGCTTGACAAAAGCCCTTCTGGAACGGTGTTAGCGGTCGATCTTTGCTGCGCGTCTTCGTGATGGAGTCATGGTACGATCGGTACAATTTCGACAGGTACTCGCGCCATTCCGCTTCCAGCGGGGCAATTTCTGCGGCCGTGGGCTCCCACGCTGCGTATTTCTCCACAAGGACTTCCCTACCAAATTTCTCGATTACGTAGGATACGAACGCTCCAGCAAGCGGTTTCACGATGAGACGAGATTCGGCGCGAATTCGATCGTTGTCGAGCAACGTCTCCAAATCGGCAGTTCCCGGCATACGACCGATCCGGGCAGCCCAGTGTAAGTACCCTTTCCCACCCCAGTTGTGTGTGAAGTACATGGCAATACCGGTCTCGAGCAGCTCGACCTTTGTCTTGCCCAACGCGCGGCGGACTACCAGGCCTGCCAGAACCCGATCCGCCTCGCCCTCGAAACCGGCCTCCACGGCGGCGAAGATCTCGCCGCTGCCGTAGAGCGCGTGGGCCGGAAGCGTGTAGCCTGTGGCAAGACCCTTTTCCTCGATCGTTGCAAACACGTTGTAACGAAACCGCGTGGATACACCCTGGTAACCGACAAACGATTGGACGGTATTGATTAGAGCCTCGGCGCGTGCGGCGGTGTCCTCGAGTGCGGCGTCGGACACCGTCTCCTGCGCGTAGAAGATAAAGTTGTCCGTTTTCAGGCGGGGATTACCGAGATCGGTCGGTTGGGCGGCCGGCGCGAATGCGGCTAGGCACCATAACGCCACCACTACCGTGGTTGTGTGATTCCGTGTCGCCAGCAACCGGCTTACGTTTGACCTCACTTGTTTATACGAATGTCTTGAGGATTTCTTTGTGCATCGTTTGAAGGTCGCCGTAAGCGGCGTTAATTTCCTGAATCTTCTCCTGCAAGTTTTTCAGCAACTTTTGCTTTTCGAGTCCGTTGCGGATGATGATCATCAAGTCCTCGTTGTCCCACGGTTTTTCGATGTATTGAAAAAGGCCGACTTCGTTAATCGCTTTGATGGCATTCTCTTTGTCGGCGTAGCCGGTTAAAATGATACGAGGGATTTCCGGCTTGATTTCTCTGACCTTTGCCAGGAAGCTGATGCCGTCCATTTCGGGCATGAGATAGTCCGATATGACGAGGTCGACCTCGTTTTTTCCGATGTGTTCGAGCGCTTCCCTTGCAGACAAAAACGTCTGCACTTCGTAATCCGTCTCCAGCGAGAGGATCGAACGCAGGCTGGTCAGCACCATTTCTTCGTCGTCGACAAGAACAATTGCGTCCCTGCTATCCGTCGATTCCATTTATCACTCCTGTTTTTGAGTCGTTATCCAGTCGCAAAAATTACCGTTCCTCAAGCAAAAAATCAAGACCCCCGGGTTTGAAGCGGGCAAAAAGTAGTTGCCATCACCGCCCCACGGGCAGCACGACCCGAAACGAAGTACCACTTCCAACTTCGCTGTCGACTTCGATCGCCCCGTCATGGTCTTTGATGATCTGGTAGACGATCGACAGCCCCAACCCGGTTCCCACACCGGCGCCCTTGGTTGTGAAGCCCGGGTCGAAGATTCGAGCCAAATCTTCGCGCTCGATCCCCCTGCCGGTGTCTTGTACTTCTACCACCACCGTGTCGCCCGGGTCGCGCAGGTATGTCGACACCGTGATAGTGCCCTTATCATCAATCGCCTGGATGGCATTCACCAGCAGATTCATGAAAACCTGGTTTAGCCGGTTGGGATAACATCGAATGTATGGTATATCTCCCAGTTTTTTGACCACTTTTATCCGGTTTTTGAGCTGATGACGAACGAGCGTAAGCGTGCTCTCCAGGCCTTCGTGGAGATCTGCTTCTTTCTGCTCAGACTCCTCCAGCCTCGCGAAATTTCGAAGGCTGTTGACGACCGCTACAATCCGACGAGTGGCTGTTCGGTTGACCGTGGTAAGATCGTCGATCGCATCAAACAGCTTTTTGAGATCGGGGTCTTCGCGCAGTTCCCGCGGAACGGATGGGTCGGACAACAAGGATTTTATCTTGTCGAATGAGCGGATGAACACATCATTGTTACTGTACAGGGCCCCGAGTGGCGTGTTTATCTCGTGCGCAACCCCTGCGACGAGATTACCGAGAGCGGCCATTTTCTCCGATTGGACTAGCTGCGCCTGCTTTTCCCTCAGTTCACGCGTTCGTTCTTGCACCCTGCGTTCGAGCTCCTCGTTGGCTCGCAGTAGTTTTTCTCTTAGCCGCGCGCGCTCAGTGACGTCTTCGACGACCTGTATCTCGCTCCACGATCCGTACTCGTCGCGAACATAGCTGGACCGGTACTGGAATACCTTACCGCCAGGCTGTCGTCTCTCTTCGGCCACAAAACCGTCGCCTGTAAAAAACGCATCCGATGATTCCTCCAGTCCCACCGTCCGCCAGTGATCGTGTCGTGGATCTTCACCCTCAACATGAAACATTCGCTTGAGCGATTCGTTTTCGAATTCGATGTTCGGGTTTTCGTCTGGATTTTTCCTCACACCCAGGCCGACCGGCATCATATTGAGAATGTGTTCGTAGTATCGACGTTGTTCCTCGTTTCTCGCTTCCAGCTCACGGCGGTCTGTAACGTCTTTGCAGATCCGTTGAATTATCCGCGTCCCGCCAAATTCGATCATCGAAGCGCTTATATCTACCCGAACGACACCGCCGTTCTTTCTGGCGAAACTCATATCGCATTCTTCAGCCTTGCCGGTGGAGACCACGCGGTCGAACAGTTCTTTGGTGGTCTCCTTCTCGCCCTCGGGGTGGAGATCCCAAACCTCCAAGCCTCGGAGTTCGCTTTCTGAGTAACCCGTCATCTCCTCGGCCCTAATGTTGGCTTCCAGTATGCGGCCGGAGTCGGGATCGATAGCAAATATGGCATTGCCGGCGTGCTTGATCATCATCCGGCATTTCTGGAGGGATTCAATGAGCCATGCAATCCCGTCGCGTTGGTTCATTACGCGCTCCTCAACTACGTATCGCTGCCGCGGTGCTCATTGAGACCCCCGGGGGGAACGGGTGGGGCCAGTGCCGACACGGTCGATCAGTCCCCTGATTCTGCCCGCTATGTTCTTGAGCACGGCTTGTGTGATCTCTGTGTGGTCGGACAGAAGGTCGTGAAAATCTTCGCGATCGATCCGCAGTAGACGGCTGTCTTCCACCGCGGATGCCGTTGTCACTCGCGGTTCATCGTCGAAGAGCGCCCACGTGCCAAAGGCTTCCTTCGCACCCGCCGTCGTTATCTCCTCGCCGTCTCGGTGTAACTTCACTTTCCCCTCCAGTACCAGGTACAACGCATCTGATGGGTGGTTGGTCTCATAAATGTCGTCGTTTTTCAGGTACGAAACCTCTTCGGCAATCGCTGCTACATACGCGAGTTGTTCGGTGGGCACTTCCGAAAACACGTCGACGTTCTGAAGAAATATCACTTTTTCAATAGTCGTATACATTCGATCAACCTTTCCGGATAAACACGCTAACCAATCCTAGAGAGCGCGAGTCGGGCAGTTTCGACAACCAGAGGATCGGGATCCTTGGTCACCTCGCTCGCAGCCTGCTTGACATCATCGGAGTCGGACTCTGTCAAGCAATACAGTGCACACGACTTTAACCACGCGTCCGAGCCGCGAATCAACCTCAGCAGCGCCTGATCTCTGTTTTCGATCTCGAATCCAAACAACTCTTGTCCTCTCTGGATCGCGACCGATTCAGAAACCCGATCGACGATGGGAAACAAATATTTTTTGACATCCTTGCCCACGACGTTGTCCAGAAACTCGATGGCGCCTGCATGGCGGTCTTTTTCCGCACTCACTATCCCGAGGTAGGCGCTATAGATATCGTCCGGCTGATATTGAAGCCCCAGCAAACGAAATATACGTTCGAGATTCAACGTCAATCTCTCGTTGAGTGCACGCGTCAACAGCGCGTCCGCTTCTGATTGTGATTGTGCTGCGTTTTTGTACAACGAATAAATCCGGAGGATCTCGTAGTAGATCTTGGTCTCGCCAACGAACGCGCCGTCGATCGCCTCTCCGTGAATCTCGAGATCGGGGTAGCGCCGCCGAAGTGTGTTGAGCGCCTTAACAATTCGAAAACGAACTGATACATCAACGCTTGTGAGATTGGAAGACAACGCGTCGACGGACTTCTGCGTCGGAATGCGGCTGAGGACCACCGGGAGGTAGCGGCGTATCATGACGTCCGATCGATCGTCTCCCAATATGTCGCTCAACGTGCCCACAACGCTGTCACCGTAGTAAACCAGCGCGTCGCGAGCGAACTTTCTCCGACGCCGATCTTTCAAGCTGTTCACTAGAGTCGGCACGTACTCTCTCTCACGCGACCTACCCATGCTCAGCAGGGCTTCGCCGACTACGTGGGCAGAAGGATCATCCAGCAGGCTGTAGAGAAAATCTCGAATCGTTTTCTTGGTTGTTGGGTCGCCCACCGCGCCCGCCGCCGCGCCCGTTGCTCGGGCGACCTCGATGCGGATCTCTTCGCCGTGAATCTCACCACGGCTTTGCTCTAGCAACCGCGCGACACCCTCCGGTTTGACACTTTGACGCTGGTCGGCAGTACCGAACTCACCAATGTATCGCAAAACCGTGGCAGCTACGCGAGGTGCCTCGTCCAAATTGGCATCGAACAACTCAACCGGATCTCGATTTTCCTTGTCTACGACGAAGCGCAATGCCGCGATCCGAATCCTCGGGTCATCGTCGTTCACTAGCGGCTCGATCAAGGGTGTAAGGGATTCCGCACCGACGTTGAGAGCGACTCGTGACGCTCCCAAGCGTACCTCGGCTGACTGGTGCCGAAAGAGCGGGGCCAGTTCCTCGAGCAGAGACTCGTCTCCACCGGAAGCCAAAAGGTCCAACGCATAGACAATCTCTCGCTCGTTGTCGCTCTTCAGAGATTCCCTGAGCGTGCGTACAGTTGCGGCGTCCGTGAGATTAACGGTCAACTCAGATGGGTCGATCTCGCGCTTTTCGAGCGCGATCCGGAACGTATTGACGTATTCTTTGCGCACAAGAACTACAAGTGTGACCCACACGGCCAATAGCACGATGACCACCAGACTCAGCTGACGTATTGTCATGCCGAAAACGGCGGTGAGTAATAACAAGGCTCCGCCCGCAACTCCGCGAGACCAACGGTCCACGAACATGTCTATAAAAACCTTGGTGCGCTTCTTGACCTCAAGAGGAATTGGCAGAAACAGCAGTTCTCTGCCTGTCTTGTCCATCGAGTACTTGAGCGCGCCGTCGGCACCACGCAGCAGTATTACGGACGCGATTCCAGGAACGACGATCATCGCAACGGATCCAAACAGCAGTCCCAGGGGAAGGACCATGATGATCCCCGTAACGCCGAATACGCGCAGAATCCGATAGGTGAAAACTACCTGCAGAACCAACGAAACCAAACTCAAACGACTGTAAAACGTTCCCAAAAACGAGGTGAGTTCTTCCTTGCCGGGAAAAGAGTTCACCGATACCGATTTGAATTGGTAGTCCACGAACGAAGCCACCGCCATGGTCAACCCGATGATACCCACGAGGTAGAGGAGGTGTCGCGACCGCTTGAGCATAGAAAAAATCTCGATGAAGCTTTCTCTCTTCTCCTCCTTAACCGACGACTTCTTTGGCGATTTTCCTTCTCTGCGGTCTTTGAGGACAATACGCCACGTCAATCTCGCCAGAATCGCGAAACCGGCAACAAGTGCAATGCAAAAGAACAGCAGATCTTCCGTAGCCACACCCAGGTGCTTGATTATCAATCGGGTTACCTCACCGCCCGTCATTGCCCCCAGGATTCCACCCAAGTTCAGCAAAACGAACAGTCTTTTTCCCTGCGCAGGGTCAAAGACCGCGTTGGCAAAAAGCCAGTACTGAGACGCGACCAGCGCTCCATAAATACTCACCCATATATAGAACAAATAGAAAACCCACGGGGCTTCTAGCTCCAGAAGCCATCTGAGGACGAGGAGGTTCACGATAATGACTGCCGATGTAATGTAGATCAAACGGGTTAGCTTGAGTGAGCGACTGGCGCGCGCGTAGAAAGTCGTGATGGGCGCGATAATGAGCGCAGTTAGAATGAACACGATAGGCAGTTGGGCAGCACCCAATTTTACCAAAAACAAGCTGTCTCGAGCTGGCTTCAGAAGGTAGTAGGTGACCAGCACGAGGTAGTAGTAGGAGAACATCAAAAGGGCGAGCGTCGCTTCACCCTTTCGGATGTCCATAAATGACGTAATGAATCGTCTAATCACGTCTCGAATAAAGGCGAGGTTAGTTCGCCTCGATGGTTATGGTGTCTAATACAGGGTACGGCCGTGCAATTTTGGGGTCTACGCCGACGGTGCGGATGATCAGCCGTCCGGAGTCGATCTCGACGATCGAATAATGATGGACGAAGTAATTCGTGACGTTATTCACCTCGAACCCTTGTTCGCCAAAGGACTCGAGTCGTTTCGCAATCTCTTCTTTGTCCGGGAGCGATCGGATCGGCGCGCCGCCGCCACTGGTAATCAGCATGTGGATGGCCCCATCACGCGCGGGACGTCCGATCACGTTGTGCTGGTAAAGGTGTTCGTGCCCGGCTAGCAATAGCTGGACCCCCTCGTCGAACAGGAGCTCCAACAACAGTCGGCGTTTCTCGATTAGGTTACTGCCGTAGTCGGGATTTGTCCAGTCGAAGAAATGAACGCCGACAGTGGCCAACGGGTGGTGCATGGCCACGATCTTGAACTTTTGATCGCGTTTGGCCAGTTCGCTTTCCAGCCAGGACGGCTCGCTCGCTCCCTCGGCGGAGACGAACCACTTCTCGAATAATCTGTCTTGAATCTCGTCGTCAATATGCTGGTTCTGATCGAGAAGAAAATCCGAATCGAGCACAAACAGCGCCAGGTCTGGAAAATCGAGAACGTAGAAGCGAGGAAAATCGAACACTGCGCGAAAATTGGGGTAACCGTACTCCTCGTCGTTGGCACGGTCGTGGTTGCCGATCACCGGAACAAACGCGACTTCGTCCAACAGCGGCACATCGAATCGGTTTTCCTGTATGAACTTCTCCCAGTGCGACGGGCGCCTACCGTCGTACATACAGATATCGCCGAGATCCACCAGAAAGTCCGGTCGCGATTCCAACACCTCGGCGTACACGGCGTCTCGCACCAAGCGCCTTTCCTTTCCACCGTAGTCCGGCGTGTGACGGAGCCAATTGACGCCGCCGACGATTCCCTGTCCGACGTTGTACAGGTAATAAAACGGAAAGATGAACGCTTTCCAAGTCCACCACACCTCTTTGCGGGCGAACTTTTGTTTGATGCGCACGCCGGACTGAGTATCCCCGTACGCCAGGAATCGAGGGTTTTTGTCGTGCGGTCCCTCGTCGATTTTCGCCTCTATGCGGTAGAACTCCGGCGGATACTCTTCGGACACCAGACCTTTTTTGGCGCACGACGACACGAGGAGCCCGATGAGGCACACTCCCGCGACCAGACAACGTTGATTGATCCGAGTCGTCATATCAATACTTCCCGCTGACTACTGGGGTTTGCCGCTCCGCGGGTTTGTGCGTAGCGTCTGATGCCGTGCGGATAGAAGGCAGTCAGTCCAACTCAACTGAGAACAGTAATTTACAACTTCGGAGACCAAAAAGCAAGCGACGGACCAAGGGTGGCCCGTCGCTCGAAGGGATATGATCGATAACAATGCGGTCAAGCGTTGCTCGAGTTACTAACTTCCCGAAGCGGAATCGCCGACCCTTTTGTCTTGCAAAGGAGGATCCGGCTTCTCGTCGTTGGGCTCGACATTCCCAGCGTTGCCTTCGGTCAACGGCTTGTCTTTGGCCGATGCCCCAGTTTTGTCTTCTACTTCGATGTCCATACCATTGGGATCGCACTCGAACGTGATCTTGCCATTGGCCGTCTTGGCACTAAACGTACCGGTGAGTTTGCCAATATCGACGTTACCGTCTCCCGTCTCGATGTTCACACGGTAATTTTCTGGGACCCAGACGGTAAACCTGACTCCCACCGAATTTTTGCACGCCTCTGTGTTTGCCTCTGCCAGGAGGTGAAAAGTCTTACCCTGGTGCCGAGTCTGAACCAGGAAATCTTCCAGGATGGAGTGTGCGTTGAACGGGGTGGCCGCGTTGGTCGTCTTTGTAATTACCAGGCGGATTTGATCCTTCGACCAGGTTTTGATCTTGACCGATCCATTCGTTGTGCCGAGCAGAAACTCTCCGCCTTGGGTGACGTCGAAGAGCACGTCGATCAACTCGGTGTAATCGCTGCCCTTTTTGAAGAGCTGGTTTCCTTGCAACGCCCTGTACGGTGACTCTCCTGCCACCGCAGCGCCGGCGATCGCGATTACCAACAAGACCGCTACGAGAAAAACCGTTCTTGTCGCCGCTCTCATCTCCCTGCCCCTTTCGTGATCGCGTGGGGTCCGTTTGTGCCGGTTGCCTCTAATATATAAATGTAAAGCCATGATATACAAGTTAGTTCGGAGGTTTTCTGCATATAGAAATGTATGGGTCTCACAGTCCTGCAACGAGGTCGCGCTTTGTATACTATTAAGACGCCACTAGCGGTCAAAAGGTTTCACGATTCCCGCCCTCCAGTCAACTCGGCGTCACCACCGCGGAGAATCCGGCGGGGGGGCCCATCGGCGCCACCCGCGCGCGAAAGACAGGGGACTTCTGGGACAGGGCACTAGCCCTGCGCCGAATATTGATAG
>CBDVBX010000095.1:0-12722 GCA_965372335.1 uncultured bacterium
AATCAGGCGAAGAAAAGAAAAAGAAGAAAAAGAAAGAAAAATCGACGTCCGTTAGGGCGTCGTTGGTGTTTAGCGGTGACCTCGTCAGGCCGGTCATTGCCGAAGGAATGATTCGCGCGCGCCATTCCGCCGAGATCCACCCGGAGATCGCCGGCAAGGTCACGCGCGTTTATGTCGAAGAGGGGCAATCAGTCCGCAGGGGCCAGATCATCGCCAAGGTGGACGACCGTGAGTACAAGGTGGCCGGCGAAGAAGCCAGGGCCAGCTATCTGCAGGCCCTCGGGCTGCTGGCCATAGAGGATGACGAGCTCGAAGCCCAATCGATGTCGCAGGAGATGCGCGACGAGTTGGCAGACCTCCAAAAGTTGGAGAAATCGGGTCAAATTACCGCACAGGAACGTCAGGCTCGTGAGATCGAGATGGACGTCAAGGCGCTCAAGGAGGGCAAGTTTCGCGTCGAGATCGCGGCGGCGCGAAGCGGCGTTTCAAAGGCCCGAACCGCCTTGGAACGCGCCCGCCTCGACCTGGAACGGACCGAAATCCGATCCCCGTTCAACGGTGTTATCACCGGATTGACGTTGAGTCCCGGCGAGCAGGTCACGGTCAGCGAGAACATTTGCACCATCGTAGACAAACTCAATATCGAGGCGGAGGTGGGCGTCTTGGAGGCCGACCTGCGTTACGTCGAAGTGGGCAAGCCGACGCTCTTGGCAGTACCCGCGCTCCAGGAGACGCTAAAGGTTCAGGTGGACGTGGTGAGTCCACAATTCGATCGCCAATCGCGTACCTGCCAGGTGCTTATTCGTCTCCAAGACCCGACTGGCCGGATCCGTCCCGGAATGTTCGTCCGCGCGCTGATAGCCGGCGAGACGTTTCGCGATCGCTTGCTGGTGCCGAGAGAAGCAATCCTTACGCGTGACGACCGCCCACTGTTGTTCAAAGTCGATGACAACAGGGCCAAATGGCTGTACGTCCAATTGGGCGAAAGCAACGATGATCTCATAGAAATCACCAAAGTCCTGCAGGGTGGGCCACTCGCTCCGGGTGACAAAGTCATCGTTTCGGATCATTTGACGTTGACGCACGAGGCCAAGGTTAAGGTCAAAAAGACCCTTCCCAACAAGGATCCGTGGGTCGCATTTGTTAGGGAAGAGGAATGATCCGGCTCGTAATCCAGCGCCCCATTGCCATCAGCATGTTTTTCCTCGCGCTGGTGTTGTTGGGCGCGCTGAGTTTTCGAAAACTTCCCGTTGACCTCTTGCCCTCCATCACCTATCCGCGGCTCACGGTTACCACGACCTACGAAAACATCCCGGCCGAAGATTTGGAGCGCCTGGTCACGCAACCCCTCGAGGAGATGGTCACTGCGTTGTCAGGCGTTCGCCGCGTGACCTCCCGCACGCGCGAGGGTGTATCCATGATCACCGTCGAGTACGAATGGGGAACCCAGATGGATTTTGCCAACCTCCACCTGCGCGAAGCGGTCGACCGGGTTGCGTATCGTGAGGATTTCCCCGAAGATGCCGAACGCCCGGTGATACTCCGCTGGGATCCAACGTCGCGGCCGATCAGTATTCTGGCGATCGAAGGGAAAGATCCGATTCCAGAAGTGACCGAGTTTGCCGAAGAGGTCGTCAAACCCGCGCTTCAACAGGTAGACGGCATCAGCAAGGCCGAGGTCGTGGGCGGCTCGATCCGAGAGATCCTCGTGGAGCCAGATGCGCGTAAGATGGCCATCTACGGCATCACGGTAGAGCAGATCCAAATCGCGCTTGCCCGCAGCAACATCTCGTTTCCCGGAGGCAGGATCAAGCAGGGACCGTTGCAGATGAGTCTGCGGATAGACGGCGAGTTTACCAATTTGGACGAGATCAAACAGACGGACATTGTTCGGCCGGGGAATTCGCCGGTGCGGGTCGGCGACGTCGCGCGCGTCATCGACACGGTCAAGGAACCGGATGGCGTGACGCTATTGGGGGCTGAGCCAGTGGTGTCGCTGCTCGTGTACAAGGAACCCGAAGCCAACACAATTCTGGTATCCGATGAGGCGGAGGTTGCTTTGAGCGTCCTCGCAGAAGAATACGGTGGCTTCGAATACAACTATGTTTATCGAGACGCCGAATACGTGAAGGCGTCGTTCAGCGGATTGTTACAATCGTTGATCGTCGGCGGGGGCTTGGCGTTTATCGTTCTGTTTTTCTTTCTACGCGACATGCGTAGCCCCATCGTCGTGGGATTATCGATCCCGGTTTCGATCGTCACCACGTTTACGCTCCTCTACTTCGGGGACGTCAAACTCAATCTGATGAGCCTGGGCGGGCTATCGCTGGCAGTCGGTATGCTGGTGGACAACGCGATTGTGGTTTCGGAAAACATCAACCGTCACATCGATGAAAAATTCGGCTGGAAGCGTAAGGGTGATCAACAGGCAAAACCGTTGCCGAAGGGAATCGAGGCCAAACGAGCCTTGGCGGGTTGTGCAGAGATCGGCACCAGGGAGGTGGCGCGACCTGTGTTGGCCGCCACACTTACGACCATCGCCGTGTTTTTCCCGGTAGTGTACGTGCCAGGGATCGCCGGCGCGTTCTTTCGCGACCAGGCTCTCACCGTGACGTTTTCATTGATGGTTTCCGTCACCGTTGCGCTCCTGCTGCAGCCGATGCTCTCGGCGAGAGTGCTCAAGGCCCACGACCGCCCGCCGAGGGGTGCGTTTCGGCTGTTCGGCAATCTTTTCGACCGCTTTCACAGCTTTTATCACGGGCTGTTGGTACGCTCTCTAAGAAAGCCAAAGGCAATGCTCGCCGGGCTCGCCGTGGGGCTGATTGCGGCCGGCGTTGTGGGAGCGACGATCGATCGGAGCTTTATGCCCGAGCGTAGCAGCGGCGACCTTCGTCTCGACCTAGAATTGCCGACTGGTACCCCATTGGAAGAGACGACGGCGTTGGCGGCCGATCTCGCCGAGTGGATCGAGTTCGAAGAAGCGGTCGAGCACGTTTTCACTCAAGTGGGTACGACGGAACGCACCGTGTCAGCCCTCAAAGAATACACGGCTCCCAACACGGCCAAATTGAGGATCATCATGAAACCCGGCCGTAACGCGCGGCGGGAATCCGAACGGGTCCAATTGGCGATCGCCGGGCGGTTGGGTGATTCGCCGGACGTCCGGTACGCGTTTCGTAAAGTAGGCGTGGGGCTGACGGAGATCCTGTCGACAGGTGGGGCGCCGTTCAGCCTCGGCGTGGTATCCGACGACCCTGTCACTGCCGTGGAAACGGCGGCACGATTGCTCGACCGGCTGTCGGAGTCGAAGCGGCTGCGTGATCTGCAGGTCGACAGGGTGATCGGTACGCCCAACGTCGTCGTGCACCTCGACACAGAAGAGATACTGCGCGCCGGTCTCGATCCAGGAGAGATCGCGCGTGACTTGCGCAACCGGATCGCCGGCGTCGAAGCGACCACGTTTAACGAAGTGGAAAAGCGGATCGATATCGCGGTGCGGTTTCCACGAGAGCTGCGGCGGGATTTATCCGAAGTACTGAACTCACCGGTGGAGCTCGCCGGCGGCCAAACGGTGCCGATCCGCAATTTCGTCACGTTAAGGGAAGAAAGACCGGTGAGGGAGTTGTCACGCGCCAACCAGCGCCGCATGGTCACCATCTCGGGAGACGTAAGCGGCGCGTCATTGGACGCAGTCTGGGAAGAAACCGAACGAATCGTTTCGCAGATGAATCTGCCGCCGGATGTGAAAATCGTCTCGGGCGGTGAGCGCGATACAATGGTCAGAAGTTTTCGCGATCTGTTGTGGGCATTGTTACTGGCGGTCGCGCTGGTCTACATGATACTGGCGGCGCAATTCGAATCGTTTGTCGATCCGCTGCTAATCTCGGCCGTCCTCCCAATCGGAATTGCGGGTTCGCTCCTGGTGATCGCGGTCTCGGGCAACACGGTCAACATTCTGTCGTTAATCGGTATGGTTGCCCTGACGGGAATCGCCGTAAACGACGCTATCCTAAAGTTGGACACGATTCGGCGGCTGAGGTCCAAAGGCAAGTCGGGCTACGACGCGATTTTGGGCGCGAGCGACCTTAGGCTGCGGCCGATTGTAATGACTAGCGTTACGACGATTTTGGCAATGGTTCCCATGGCGATTGGGTTGGGCAGCGGCGAACAGCTCCAGCGCCCATTAGCGCTCACGATAATCGGCGGTCTGTTTTTGACCACCACGCTGACGCTTTTTTATACGCCGATCCTTTACATGGTTGCGCACCGAATCAGGAGGCCAGTGTCGTGACACGGTTTTTTGTAAGACACCCGGTGACCACGTGGATGATCTTCACCATGTTCGTGGTGCTGGGAATCTATTCGCTGCCCAAGCTTCAAATCGAAGCGATGCCGGAAGTCGACCTGCCCGAATTAAGGGTGTTCACGCGCTGGAACGGCGCTTCTCCAAAAGCGATCCAGAGATCGATCACAATACCGGTGGAGGAGGCGGCGCGAAACGTTCACGGCGTCGAAGAGATCGAGTCGCGCAGCAATCCGGGGTGGTCGCAGGTCACCGTAAAGTTCAGGCGCGAGATCAATATTGACTTTGCCCGAATGGATCTCAATGAACAGTTGGGATCGGTCCGCCGAAACCTCCCGCTGGGGGCCGGGCAGCCGGAGATCACCGTGAACATCCCGGAGGAGTTTCGCACCGAGGATTTTTTCACCTTTAGTTTGGAGTCCGGCCTCGACACCAACGAGCTTCGTGAATTGACGGAACGGTGGGTGGTCCCTCAATTGTTGGCGCTGGAAGGCGTGGCCGACGCCAACATCATGGGCGGCGCTGATCCGTTGATCAAAATCGTCCTGGATAGGCGGAAGCTGGAGTTATATCGCATCGGCGCAGGTGAGGTGTACGCCTCACTCGACCGGTTGGACGACTTCATCGGAGCAGGTGTGGTGCTCGAGAGGGGCACGGAAAAACTGGTCGCCCTTAGAGAACCCGTTGACATTCGAAAGCTGGAAAACGCGGTCGTGGCCAGACGCGGCGGGCAGACTTTTACACTAAAAATGTTGGGCGAGGTCAGGCTAGACCACGAAGACCCGACTTGGTTCCCACGCGCCAATGGGAAAAACATCGTGTTAGTTTCGGTCGACAAACGGAGCGGTGCCAACACGGTTACCGTGAGCCGGACGCTTCGAAAGGCGCTTCCCGGGATACAGGAAGGTCTTCCGTTCGAGGTTACTTATTATATCGATGAGGATCAGGGACAAGAGCTGGAAGATAAATTGCGGGAGTTGGTCTACCGGTCCTTTATCATCCTGGGCATCCTGTTCATGTTGCTGGTTATTACGCTTCGCCAGGTCAAACTGACGGCGGTGGTCACGGCCTCCATTCTATTTGCCATCGTGATCTCTCTCAGCCTGTTTTACTTCCTCGACATCTCGGTCAATTTCATCACGATAAGCGGCCTGACGGTGTGCTTTGGATTGATCCTGGACAACAGTATCCTGGTGCTCGATTCGGTTCACAGACGTCTCAATGCGCTGGAAAAAGCAGAAAAAGCGGGGCTGTCGCGGAAGACCAAATTCAAAATCGCCGCCGAGACTATCGTCGGCGGGACGAAGGAAGTGTTATTTCCGATTCTGGCAACGACGCTGACGACGATGGTTGCGTTCGCGTCCTTCATCTTTCTTTCCGGCCGGTTGGCTTTGTATTACGTGCCCCTGGCGATATCGGTAGCGACGGCGATGCTGGCGTCGCTCTTTGTGGCGTTTTGCTGGGTGCCGATGGTGCTTGATCGGTGGTGGGCGCGGCCGCTGGTCAGACATTCTTCGGACGGTCCCAACGAAGTCGACGATCCCGAGGAGCTGACAACATTTGTGGAAGACGTGCCCGATCTGGATGCGCCTTTGCCGTTGTTCGAAAAGATGTTCTATCTCAAGCAGAAGATCGCATGGGTGATGATCCCGATATGCGGGGTTCTGTTCTGGTGGGGATGGCACGTCTACGATACCAAGGTAAACAAGGGCGGCTTCTGGCAGTTTCCCAGCCGGGAAGAGCTGCTGTGCTATGTCGAGATGCCGTCGGGTACTGACGTCGAACTGACGTCCGAGACGTTGTACGCGTTTGAGAAACTCTTGCTCCCTATCCCGGAAGGCGCGCGCATGACGGCGAGGGCATGGGGAAACCAGGCGTTCCTCAATGTCGAGTTCGAGGATGAGCTGCTAAAGACCACCATACCGCTCAACTACCGGGCGCTGCTCATAGAGAAGGCTGACAAGACGGGAGGGGCGTCGGTGTTCATTCGGGGGTTTTCCGATCGCCCGTATTTCAAAGGGGCGTTCGGCGGATCCAACCTCAACTCTTTGGTCAAGATTACGGGTTACAACTCGAAGAAGCTGAGCGAAATCGCCGAGAGGGCACAGGCACGCGCATCGAAAAGCAGACGTGTACGCGACGTAAGAATTGTGACTGGAGGCCAGTGGGATCGCCACCGGCAGCAGGAGATGGTCATCACGATCCGCCGTGACCGTCTAGCCGCGCACGCGCTCACAGTCCAGGACCTGGTATCCCAAGTCCAAAGGCTCCTCGGCGTGGACTTTCCGTGGACGATGCTGATAGAGGGCGAACAGGAACGCCTGCAGCTCTCCTATGATGATTCGGACGACATCTCATACAAGGACATCGCCGACAAGGTCATCCGCAACCAGGACGGCGAGCAGGTGCGTTTGGGTGATTTGATCGATATCGAGAAACGGGAGATGTCGCGGTCGATCACGCGCACCGACCAGAGGTACACGGCGTACGTCAACTGGGAGTACGTGGGGACGGATCAGATGCGCACGAGGTATATCAAGGACATCATTGCCGGCGTCGAAGAAGATCTGCCGTACGGTTATACGGTTGAAGAATCGACTCGGGAGTTTCTGACGGAAGAAGAGGAAGAGGAGTTGAACCAGGCGCTGTGGCTGGCGCTGGTGTTTATTTTTATGGTGATGGCCGCATTGTTCGAAAGTATCACTCTGCCGTTACTGGTGTTGATGTCGGTGCCTATGGCTCTGGTCGGAGTGTTTGTAATTTTCTGGCTCACGAACTCCACATTTGACTCTTCGGCGAAGATCGGTCTGATCCTGATGTTCGGTATCGTGGTAAACAACGCGATCCTGCTGATTACCCGCTTCCGGATGGAAGCAGAGCTGATCTTGAAAGTCAAACAGGGCGGAGAACCGGCAGAACGTGCCGCGTTGTTCAAGGGTCTTCGCAGGCAGCTGGGTGGCGGCGAGTTGTTCGACTTACCTAAAACGGAACGGGCGAGTCTGTTGCGTCGCGCGGTCGCGCGCGGCACCCGCATTCGATTGCGTTCGATCTTGCTTACCAGCGGCACCACGGTCGCGGGGCTTGCGCCCCTGCTGGTCCACTTGAATGAGACGGAAGACAAAGACATCTGGGAAAACCTCGCGCTGGCTTCGATCGGTGGGCTGGTCGCGAGCACGATCCTGCTCATTCTGGTGATGCCACCGCTCTACTATTACTGTGTGCGGACGGGTTGGACATTCAGGATTTTCTTCCAGTGGCTGAAGCGCAAACTCAAACGATCACCAAAGACCACACCCACAGAAACGCCACAGGAAGCCTGATCTTTTCAATAACGATCTCGCTCACTGCTCCTCATAGACATACTCGTGAGAGTGCAATGGCCGGCCGCCGCTGGGTTGAGCAGGCCGTTTGTCGGTGAGCAAGAATGAGAGGTGCCAATCCGCGAGCCGACAACCGAGCCGACCGTCCACGACGAAGATGCTATGAGCAAGGTCGGTCGTAGGGAGGCGTGCCAGTGAAACCCACGACGGCCGGCCACGTCTAACTACATCTGACCCGACTCGGCGGCCGATTAGTGTGGACTCGCGCGGTGTGAGGTTTCATAATTGATATGAGACTTAGCCTAGCCGAACACAGCACCAGACTGGAGCATTTTGATGACACAGCAATTGCGTTTCGCATCCGCACTCACCTTTGAATCCGACGTCAGAAAAGCCGCAGGCGAGATCGGCGACGCAATCCAAAAACAATTGGCCGACAGACCAGTGGACCTCGCGATCCTTTTTCCGTCGAGTCACTTTTCCCGGACCGCGCACGACCTTTTGGACCACGTGCGAGACGTCCTGTCGCCCGGGGTTCTCGTGGGGTGCACCGGGGAGAGCGTTATCGGCCCCGACAGCGAAATCGAACGCGAGGCCGCCGTTGCAGTCGTCGCCGCGTCCATGCCGGGCGTAAGGCTTCAACCGTTCGCACTTTCGCCCGCCGAGATTGCCGAGATCGCTGAGGTTCCCAAGAAGTTACAGCAATTCGTTGGCGCCGGTGAGGACACCAAGGTGTTCGTGATGTTGGGCGATCCCTTCTCCGCCAACGTCGAAGAGCTGCTGCGCGCTTTCAATGCCGAGTACGCCGGCGTGCCGGTGATTGGCGGCATGGCCAGCGGCGCCCACTCGCCCGGTGAGACCGCGCTCCTGTTAAACGACTTCGCCTACCGCCAGGGCGCCGTTTGCGTAGCGATGGCGGGTCCGATCCAGGTCGATACCATCGTCTCGCAGGGTTGCCGACCCATCGGTCCCTTGCTCACCGTGACCGGCTCGGATGTCAACGTTATCACCCGCCTGGACGACAAGCCCGCGCTCGTGCAAATTCAGGAACTCATCGAGGAGTTATCCGAAAAAGACAAGATGCTCCTCAAGAACGGTTTGTTCCTGGGAAGAGCGATAGACTCGACCAAAGAGCTGTTCGGGCGAGGAGATTTTCTCGTCCGCGGCGTCGTCGACATGGACCGTCGGACTGGGGCGATCGCGGTCGGCGACTTTGTCAAAACCGGGGAGACCGTGCAGTTTCATCTCCGTGATGCAGACACCGCCAAGGAGGACCTCGAGATGATGCTTACGCCGCAATCTCTGTTCGGAAAGCCCAGCGGCGGCGTGCTCTTTTCCTGCAACGGTCGCGGTACCCACCTGTACGGCCACGCCGATGGAGACATCTCAGCCATAAACGCTTTCTTCGAGGACATGCCGGTTGCGGGGTTTTTCTGCGCGGGCGAGATCGGTCCTATTGGCGGTAAAAACTTTCTTCACGGCCACACGGTCAGTCTGGCGCTCATCCGTCCGACCGCTGTCGAAAAAGCCGATTAGGGGCTCACTCCTTGCTACTAACGACGAAGGAGGACACCGTCCGTGCGATCGAGCCGTAGTCTTGTGTCGGGAATCATATTGACGCTGTGGTATCTCGCGATATCCGGCGGCTGCGCATCGGGTCCGGGGGCGGGTAGTCGCGCCCCGTCGTTTACCGCGATCGACGACAACGGCCGGGAAGTCTCGCTGGCGACGTACGAGGACAAGGTGTTAGTGCTTTACTTCTGGGCCACCTGGTGTGCGCCCTGCGTAATATCCGGGCCGGCGATGCAGTCGCTGTACGAACATTACCGCGATGAGCCCCGCGTAGCGGTGATAGGAGTGCACTACGACAACAAGGGCGATCCCGAAGGGCACAAAGCACGCGACGGATACGAATACGACATTATCGCCGACGGCAGGGGGGTGGTCGCCGGTTATGGGATCAAGAAAATCCCATCGTTTGTGATCGTTGGTATCGACGGTGTCGTTTTGTACAACCAGGTGGGATTCGCCGAAGGAGACGAAAAAGAGTTCGAGCGTATCATCGATGCGCATCTGAATTCGTCCGACGGATAGCTATACGGAATCGAAATGAAGCAAATCATCGTTGGAATAGTATTACTGGTAGTAATTGCGGTTGGCGTATCGGGCGCGCTCGGTGAACCGCAATCGGAGAAGCTCGTATGCAAGAAGTGCGGCGAGAAAATTACGGGATCATATTTCGGTACGGAAGGATTTTACTACCACTCGCAGTGTTTTCAGTGCGAATACTGCGCTACGCCGATCAAGGGTGAGTACACAACCTATCGTGGCAAAAACTACCATACCCCATGCTTCAAAGACAACGTCGCCAAACGATGCTCGCTCTGTGACGGGTTCATCGAGGGTGAATACTTATTTGATTTTTGGGGAAACGCATACCACTTGACCCACCGGGCCGAATCGGAGGCGTGTGAATACTGTGGACGTTTTGTCGCGCCACAAACAACAGGCGGTGGAGTTCGCTACAGCGACGGTCGAATCATTTGTAACATCTGCCGGAAATCGGCCATAACCGACCGGAACGACGCGTCACTGGTCATGGCCGAAGTAGCTCGGTATATGGGCCGATTCGGTATGGACGTCAATATTGGAGAGGTTAACCTGCATATCGTCGGACTTCAGGCCATGCAGAAACTGTTGGGCCGGGGGTCTTATCGGCTGACAGGCTTTACCGATTTTGAGGAAAGCAAGTCATTGTTCGGAATAGCAGCCACCCGCAGGATCGACGTCTATTTGCTTTACGGTATGCCCAGGATCGATGTGGTAAGCACGTTGGCTCACGAACTCGCCCACGTGTGGCAGTTCAGAGCCGGGAAGCTGAACAACGATAAGGCGTTTTCGGAAGGCAGCTGCAACTACGTTTCATACCTGGTTCTAAGCAACTACCACGGCTTGTCGTCGGAGTACGTCGTTACCAGCCTGATTGGCGATGAGAATGACATCTACGGTGAGGGGTTCCGGCGAGTGAAACGCTATGCCGAGGCCGAAGGAACCGACGCCTGGTTGGACCGACTCAAGAAAAAGAACAGCCTTCCCAAAGGCTACTAGGCCGGCTATGCCGGCCCGATTTCAATTCCGTTGCGGCAAGCTCCCCGTTGATATATATTCACCAAAATTCTCATGTCATTGATATGCCCCGCTGCGTTGAGGAGGATTGCGGTGTTGAACAAAGATAGCATCGAGGAAGCGCTCAGAAGCGTCAAGGATATCATCGGCGACGGTGACATCGTTGCAGAAAAACGGGTCGAAAAAATCGCCGTCGAGGGCGGATCGGTGATGATCACCCTCAATCTGCCCACCGAGGATGTCGACATCAAGCGCGCCGTGGAGGACCAATGCCGCGCGGCGGTCAAGGCCATCGACAACTCAGTGGGCGTGATGATCATGATAAAGGGGCTGGCGGCTGCCCCCGCTGCAGATAGTGCCCCGCAGAAGCCTGGCGGGAGCGGAGATCCGTGGGAGGACCAGGCCGCTATACCGGGTGTCAAAAACATCATTGCCGTGTCGTCTGCCAAGGGGGGCGTCGGCAAATCGACGGTGTGCGTAAACCTCGCATTGGCGCTGCAGGAACGTGGTGCCAAAGTCGGCATCATGGATTCTGATGTCTACGGCCCCAGCATTCACGTACTCCTCGACGTGAGCGGACCGCCGAAGGAAGGTAAGAACCGAGAGGTCGCGCCGGTGGAGAAGTATGGTCTGAAATTGATGTCGCTCGGCTTTCTCACCGAGCGCGGCACGCCCGTTATTTGGCGGGGACCAATGGTTATGAGCGTGGTGAAAAAGTTTCTCCAGGACGTAGATTGGGGCGAATTGGATTACCTGTTGATCGATATGCCCCCAGGCACGGGCGACGCGCAAATTACACTGGTGCAGACGGTGCCGTTGACGGGTGCGATCATAGTAACCACGTCGAGCGAGCTGGCTCTGGTCGACGCAGAAAAAGGATTCATGATGTTTCGTTCGGTGGATGCGCCGGTGCTGGGTATTGTCGAGAACATGAGTTACTTCGTCTGTCCGCACTGCAACGAGCGTTCGGATGTTTTCGGCCACGGCGGGGGTAAGGAGATCTGCCAACGCCTGGAGACCGAGTTTCTCGGCGAGCTGCCGCTGGACCCCGCCGTGCGGGCGGGCGGTGACCGGGGAAATCCGATCGTAAAATTCGATCCGGACTCGCCGGTCACACATGTGTTTCTGCAGATCGCCGACAAAGTTCGCGAGATTTGTCCCGCAGGATGACGACCCAATGATATACCCCTGTATTACTTACCGCCGACGCTCTTTGGTGGCCCCTGGTCTTCGGGAAACGTCGTCGTTTGTGCGGTGAGGTAAACGTGTCCACTTCCGACCTACTCCGAGACAAGATCAAAAACCTCGAGTTCGTGACCTCGGCGAGCCGGATGCTCAACGCCACGCTCGATCTTGACCAGCTGCTCCGGGTCATTATGAAGATCGTCAAGAACGCGTTGAACGTGCAGGCCGTGTCGCTGTCGGTGGCCGATGAGGAAGGTGAAAACCTGGTATTCGAGTTGGCGAGGGGACGCCGGGACAAGGCCGTTCGTGGGCTATCGATACCCTTTGGCGAAGGCATCATGGGCCGGGTCGCGCAAACGAAGAAACCGTTGGTGGTGAACGACACGGCCGGCGACGAAAGGATATCGCTCGTTCTCGAGAAAAAACTGGGACTGAGACCGCGGTCGATACTGGCGATTCCGCTGTTGCGCCGAGGAAAGCTGATCGGTGTTCTCGAGGCGATCAACCAAAAGCGCCGCAAACCGTTCACCGAAGAAGATCTCTCGCTGGCGATCACGCTGGGCGAGCACATTGCCATCGCTTTGGCCAATGCCAGGCTGTTCGAACGGGCGGAGCGGCTGGGGCTGGAAGCAACGCTTCTGGCCAGGGTGAGCGCAGACATGGGGAAGTCGCTCTCTCTCGAGGGAGTACTCCAACGCATTCTGAAAAATCTAGAGAGACTGATTCCGTTCGACGCCGCGGCGGTTTTTGTCCTCGACCGGCGCAAGAACCGGATCGTTAGTCAGATT
>CBDVBX010000096.1:0-12634 GCA_965372335.1 uncultured bacterium
CGGTAAATCGGAGCTCTCTGTTGTCCGTCACGACTCGTATACGGACTGTAAAACTCCCATACGATGCCCCCCCCGAGCGTCACCTCGAAAGCGCGACCTTTTTCACTGTCTGTTACCAGCGTGTTCCCGTTGGGTAGCCGTTGGCAGGAGCCTCTGATGCGAGAATAAAATTCTTCTGCTGGTTCGGCGCGGTACTCCCATTCGATTTTGTTGTCACGAGGGTTGAGTTCAATAATGCGCGAATGACTCCCGTGCAACCCGTTATCGAATATCAGTATGTTTCCGTTTTCCAACTGGGTGGGGTGATGCTGCCCGCTGATCTCACCCGGCCCCCACTCCCATCGCACCACCACTCCCCGACTATCCAGTATCCCCACCCAATCCAGATTGCGGGCGGATATCAGAAGATCCCCTATCTCACAGATACCGTCGATGTCTTTGGTTATCAACTGCGACGCGTTGAAGTGAAAGACATCGAACGCCGACCCATTGTCGAAGGAATACTGGCCCTTTATGGTCCTCCACAGAACGAACGCAACGCGCTTCGGGTTGAGAATGCTCTTATAGATAACCGCGATCGTCTTCCATGGGACCGCGTCTTTTAATATGTGATAGAGCGGAATTCGTCTCTTGATGGATCCTTCGGGAGACAGCACCGCTATGTAATCCGCAAGGATTGGCACCGGCACACCTTTCAACAGCACAATGTCATCTTCTCGACCCAGGGCGTAGACGTCGCCGTTGTCCGCCACGCAAAAATCGTGGTGCGCTCGGAATCTCGTTGTCCATCTCGTCTCCGAATTCCAGTCGATTCGCGTCATCATGTGGTCTACCGACAACGCCAACAGATCACCATTCTCACAAAGTTCGACCAGCGGCCAGACCGGCGCAATTTTCGGCCCAGGCGCCGTGGGGTCCAATTTCCACCTATGCAATTCTCCACCAGACATATCGATCAGGTGTGCCAGAGGCGCGGATCTCGCCGCATAAATACTCATGCCGCCGTATGCCAGGTCGGCCTCGTATTGGGTCACACCCGATTTGCCCATCGTATCGTCGGCGGGAACCCAGTTGACATAAGGCAGAGAACGGAGGTTATCGAGCGCCGACTTGTCAGGGATCGCGTCGCCGTCATCACTCAGCATTCCAAACAGCGAACGGACCGCGAAAAAAACGACGAACAACGCGACCAGACCGGCCAGCAGGCCGATGTTGAAGACGATCGATCGTCTGGTCAACCGCTCTGGCAATATACGGACGACCATCCACCTCGCCAAAAGGAAGGCGAAAACATAACAGCACGCCGCGAACGATACAATGTACATCGCGGGATATCTTAGTAAGACGGCGATCGAGGACAGCACTGCCAAGATGAGCAAGACAAAAAAGACCAGCGAGGGCCTTTTCATTCGACCGCCTCGTCGGGTGACGGCGGCTCGAACCACATTTTGTCCGCCGCTCGTGGGCTCACGGCGAACACCTTGGCGTCGCCCTTCCACGATGGATAGTACTCGAGGTTGACCTCGAACGAACCCGACACCACGTCGTACACTCCCCACCGGTTTCCGTACCACTTCCCCAGATCGGACGTCAGTATCAGAATTCGATCCGCCTGGCCGCGATCGAGTGTGACATTGGGGTAGTCGTCCATTGACGAGTGAATCGTGTCGTAGGCACCGAACGACAGAAAGAATTGTTGATCGGGGTTGTCCAGCAGATAGCGCGCGATGTTTCGTCTGTGATCGATCTCGCCGCGTTCGGCGATTGATTTCGCCGCCGTAAACAGCCACGCACCGTTTGCAGCCGTCAAAACCAAGACGACCGCTCCCACGGCGATCTGCGCGGTCCGCCCCGGGACTCTTTCGACGATTAGCGCCAGGCCGCGTGCCGCCAATATCGCCAAAAACGGCAAAAAGACCATCAGATTGCGGACTACCATCACCCGCTGCGCGGACATGTAGACGAAATACACGACGGGCACCAACAGCAACACCACCGCCATGCGCCGGTGGTATCTCACCACCGCCCACCCTCCAACGATCGCCAGCACAAACACGAGCACCGCCCCCGGCCAATACCTCGAAAAGGCGGCCAAGGACAGATATTCCCCCATTCGATAGGCGTGAACGAGGCCCGGCGAGATAGAATGTTCCCCGTGTCCGGTTTGGTAGTGCCGCATCTCGCCCAAGATGTCGTACAAAAACCTGAAGGGCTGCACCAGCGCTCCTGGTGTGGTCAGCAGAAACGTCGCGGCGAACAGTAGCACCGGCCAGACAAATACTGGCGCTCGTTTTGCTTCGAAATCATCTTCCCGAACCGTCGTCGCCGACACCACCAGCACGGGCACCAATAGCAGAGCGCCGGTGTACTTTGTCCCGCAGGCGAGCCCCGCCACCACCGCCGACGCGCACAACCAGAATAGCCGCCGCCTGCGGCTCCGCAGCGCCGAAAACAGGGTCACCAACGAAAGCGCCGTGAACTGCATGAGAATGGTATCCGGCGCAATCCACCGCGCGTGATAGCCGACCTCCCACGAGGTCCCCACAAAAATCGCGGCCACAAGCGCCTCCCACCACCGCCGGCGCCACATGTACACGAAAACGTATACCCAGATGATCGATAGCATCGACAGGACCAGGAAAATCGTTCTCACACGGATCTTGTAGTAATCCGCGAAAGCGACACCGGCCAAGTCGCCCGAAAGTGCTGCCAGGCGGTCCTTTTTCAGGTTCTTATCGGCATCTGTTGCGATGACGGAGCGAGCCTCAGCCATTGACGAGACAGCTTCGGGCGCGACGGCGGCCAACGCAATTCCGTAGCTCAACGAGGGGTAATTGTACCAACCTGGAAGCAAGGTCGCCGTTTCGATCGAATTGGCGACAGATTTGAGGATCTTGTTTTCGTCCCAGTGATATCCAAAATCGACACCCCGCACACCCACCACAACTGCGAACAGGAACACCACCGCGACCGGAATGTGAATAACATACGATCTCAGCGTTTTATTTTTCTGAGAAATTCTTGCACCTCCGGGATGGTGCCTTGACTGATCAAGTAACCGTCGTACGGTTCCCGTTCGGTGATTTCTCCGTTGACCGGCGTGAGCATGATCTTTTCGACTTCTTCACGATCGTCCGATTGGCCCAGCGCCCAACACAGCTTCATGTACGCCACCTCTGGCAACATGTTGCCCGCGGGGACCACCCCCAGGTTCATGATTTCTCTCCCGGTCTCGTAGACGTACATCTGAGTGTAACCCCAAAGCGTCTGCACGGTCATGTAAATATGAACACCCGCTTCCACCGCCCTCGCCACTGCCGGGTACAACGGTTTGTTGACGTGGCCCAGTCCCGTGCCGGCGATCACGATCCCCCGGTATTGATTGTCCACCAGCGCATCGACCATGTCTGGCAGCATGTTGGGATAGTAGTAGAGGATAGCCACCTTATCCTCAAAGGCGGTATTGAACACGAAGTTTCGGTCATCCCGCCGGCGGAGATAATCGTCTCGCAGGTGAGTGATGTCGTTTTTGTCCACCATCGCCAGAGGCGTGTCGCCGATGGTGCGAAACGTGGAACGATAGCTCGAATGCATTTTTCGCACCCGCGTTCCCCGGTGAAGCAAGCCGTACTGATCGGACGTTGGCCCGAACATACACACCATTACCTCGGCGATGTCTCCCTCCGCCGCCGTCTTGACCGCATTGATAAGGTTGAGCGCGGCGTCAGAAGACGGCCGATCGGAGGATCGTTGAGATCCCACCATCACGACAGGTACCGGCGGTCTCTGGACCATAAAACTCAAGATCGCCGACGTGTGGTGCATCGTGTCGGTGCCGTGGCCGATCACAATCCCGTCCGTTCCCTTCTCGATTTCTTCGCCAATCCGTCTGGCCGTCTCTATGTATTGTTGCGGGCCCATGTTCTCGCTGAACACGCCGAATAGCTTTTCGGTGTCGAGGTTGCACAGATCGGCTAATTCGGGCACCGATCCGTATAGCTCGCCGGGCGAGAAGGCGGGTATTACCGCGCCCGTCCGGTAGTCGAGGCGGCTGGCTATGGTGCCACCGGTGCCGAACAGCTTGACGTTGGGCTTTGCGGGGTCGTAAGGAAACTCTTTCTCCGGAATCTTGTAGTTGGCTTCACGCCGCCCGCGCTCGGTCATCGAAACCACCTTCGTGGCGACGAGGCCGATGTTGTAACCGTTGGCCAATTTCAAAACGATGTAGTCGGGATCCGCCGTCTCCGAACGGGGCAGTATGATGCCCGAGTAGCGTCCCGCGTCGGTCTCCAACTCGACGTCGCTCCACACCGACACCCCGTTTTCTTTCAAGACGCCCAGTGCCGGGTCCCGATAGCCCTTGTATTTTTCGCCGTTACCAGACAATGTCACGCCTCTTTGGTCGAACTCAATGCCGATTCCAAAAAACGGGCAACCCGTCGCCCCTCCGCCCGTCCGATCAATTTGTCCATCAGTATCCCCATCAGGTGACTTAGAGTCTTATCCGGATTCCGCATCGTCGCCATGTCGAAGTCCACGACCGTTTGCGTCACCTCGCGCTCTAGCGCATCTCGGGAAATCGGCTCGTGTCCCAGAGACCGCAACACCGTCACTACTCGCTCTGCCGGCTCGGTGACGGCCGCACCGTCATCGCCCGACGTCTCGATCAGCCGTTCCAGCACCGGTACGATTCCCTCCCGCGTCAATCGCCCCTGTTGAAACGCGGCAAAAGTCTCTTGTATTACATCGTCGGAAAGCCGGCCGGAATCGAGCCCCCTGCGACGTAGTGCCGTGAGCCAGCGGGCGAGGACTTCGCCGGCCAGCTTGGGATCGACGTCCAGTTCGCGAATCACACGGTCGAACAGCCGAAATCGGGGCGAGATCACCAGTTTGTCGATGACGTCCGGTGACAAACCGAGCTTTTCCAACCGCTCCTCCCGGTTCCATACCGGTTCCGGAAGCCCACTGCGAAGACGTTCGACGCGCTCCGCCGCCAAAGTGATAGGCGGCAGGTCGGTATCGGGGTACATTCGCTCCGGCCCGGGAAGAATCCGTTCGAAACCGTTGGTCCCATCCGACTTCGCCTGACGCGTTTCGCTGGGAACCCCCTCGGTCGCCTCGCGGGCGCGAATCTCAATCTCTCTGGCGGCGCAGTCGGCATCCACTTCATTGCCCCAAGTCAATACCACGGCGTCGTGCGGCCCGGCCCCTGCGCGAGCGCGTACCGCTTTCCACACCCGCGCAGCGGGGGTGTTTTCCGTGGCATCCGAATGAATCATGTTCGGAAGCCGCGTCAAGCAGGCGATCACACGAACGCGATCCGAAAACTCGCCGGCAAACACCGTGTTGGTCTGGGTCTGCTCGTTGAAAATCCCCACGAATCCCGGCAGGCGCACGCACCTCACGACCGCGCCCTCTTTCAGCGCCTGTCGTATCGGACCGTAGGTGGTTTTTTTGAGTGTTTTGGTGACGTCGCGAATATCGGCGGAGAATGTCGAGGTCGTCACCCCGCGATTGGCGAGGCGCTCGCGAATACGCAACAGGTTCCACTGGCGCAGCGCCTCATTATATACCAGCCGCGGCACCCGTTTGAGGCTGGGGACCCCCTTGATCTCGACCCGAGTGCTGCCGCGTACGCTAACGTTGACGTCTTGGCGGGTCGCACCGTGTCCCGTCCGGACCTTACCCGTCGACCGCAGTAACTTTCGAATTACCTCCCCCACCTCGGCGACCTCTTGCGGTGTTCGCATGTCCGGGTGGGTCACCGGTTCGATCAACGGCATGCCCAACCGGTCGGTCAGAAAAACGCGTTCGTGCCCCACGTCGGAAACCTCCCGGCAGGAGTCCTCTTCCAAACCCAGTTGATAAATCCCGATCTTTCGACCCTTGAAAGGTATCCAACCGTCCACACCCACTATGGTGGTTCGTTGAAACCCGGTGGGAATGCTGCCGTCCAAATACTGCTTGCGGGCGATGTGTAACTCGTCAACCAGGTTCAGATTGAACAACATCGCCACCTCGATGGCAATGTCGAGGGCATCTTCGTTGAGCATGAAGGGCGGTGTATCATCCATCTCGTACGTGCACACGGAGTTGCGGTTGATGCGGTAGATGATCTCCTTCTTGGTTTTGAACTCCATCAGAGCGGTGCCGTCGTACTCCCCCAGCTCTGAGAGCGTCGGGCGCATGTGACGCAGAATCTCGGCGTCGTACGAATCGCTGTAGAGACCCGCCGGGCAACGGCAGAAAATCTTCTTTTCGGTGTGAAGTTGCTGGTGGACTTCCAACCCGGACCGCAAACCGATGGTCGCGTAATCCTCGGGTGTCATCTCTTCGAATGGTTTGAATTCGAACATTTTCGCTCGGTGTCAAAAGGCGGCGCCCCGTTGGTTGCGGGGCGCCGAGGGTAGGTCCGCCGTCGGCAGCGGGCCGCCGGACGACGACATACTAGCATATTCCCCCACGCAAGCGCCACGGTCAAAGTGACCGTTTCGGGCCCGATTTGCCCTCCCATTGGGCCCAAAGGATTGGGGTTTTGGGCGAACGGCGTTTCATGTACAATAACCGCAAACGGCCGCAAATCTGCGCGCGAGCGCACGTCCCCGTTTTTCATCAAATACAGACTGGCGAATCGGAGTTGGTAAGGAGACCACAAATGTCTATCACCCTCGACGGATCCGGACTGACGGCCGAAAAACTGGCCCGGATCGCCCGACACAACGAAAAGGTCGAACTGCCGGATGATGCCGTTGGCCGTATAGAAAAATGCCGCGCCATGTTAGAGAAGAAACTCGCCGCCCGCGAGATCATGTACGGTATCAACACGGGGATCGGCGAGTTTTCCGAGATGGTGCTGGACGACAAACAGGTCAAGAACTTCCAGCGTTACCTGATCTACAACCACTCGGCCGGCATCGGCGAACCCGCTCCGATCGAATACGTCCGCGGTGCGATGGCCGGTCGGATCAATGTCCACGCCCACGGCCGTTCCGGCTGCCGAGCGGAGATCACGCGCGCGCTGGTCGAAATGCTCAATAAGGGGGTGACCCCCTTCGTCTGCCAAAAAGGCTCGGTGGGGGCGAGCGGAGACCTGGCGCCGATGTCCCAGGTGGCGCTCCTGATGATGGGTGAGGGAAAGGCTTGGTATGAGAACGAGTTGTTGTCCGGTGCCGAAGCGATGCGGCGAGCCGGCATCACGCCGCCGGGTCTGGAGGCGCGCGACGGTCTGGCGATAATCAACGGCTCCAACGTCCTCACCGCGATGAGCGCGCTCCACGTCTACGACATGGACCGATGGCTGCGTCAGGCCGAGATCGCCTGCGCCATGACGCTGGAAGCGCTCCTGGCCAACATGAAACCCTACGACCGTAGACTCCACGAGGTGCGGGGCTTCGGCGGCGCCGTTCGCAGCGCCACGGCGATCATGAAGTGTATGGACGGCAGCGATCTGTTGTCCGGCAAATACAAAACACGGGTTCAAGACGCATATTCGATGCGCTCCAGTCCACAGGTGATCGGTGCGGCGCACGACGCGGTTGCGTGGGCGAAACGCCAGGTTGAAATCGAACTGAACGGCGTGGGCGACAATCCCATTTTCTTTCCCGAACACGAACTGATGCTCACCGGCGCCAACTTTCAGGGAACGCCCGTGTCGCTCCCCATGGAAATGGCCGGTCAGGCGATCACGATGATAAGCGTCCTGTCCGAACGGCGTTTGAATCGCATGCTCAACCCGGCCTTGAGCGCGGGGCTTCCGGATTTCCTCACCAAAGGCGCGGGAATGTTCAGCGGCATGATGCTCAGTCAGTACACGGCCGACAGTCTGATCGTCGAGCAGCGAATCCTGTCGGCGCCCGCTTCGACGATGTCGATACCGGCCGCCGCTGACCAGGAAGATTTTGTCTCCATGGGTATGAATACGGCGATCAAAAACGAGCAGATACTGGACAATGCGTACGGAGTGTTGGGTATCGAATTCATGGGCGCCGCCCAGGCGCTCGACCTGCGCGACTTTCAACCGGGTCGCGGCGTACAAGTGGCGCGGGAAACGATCCGCCGGCACGTCGAATTTCTCGACGAGGACCGGCCGTTGTACACAGACCACACAAAGATGAAAGCGCTCGTGCAGTCGTGCGAGATCCTGGACGCGGTCGAAAACAAGGTCGGCTCTCTTTCCTCATGACCGAAAACAAGCGATCGGTGGTAAGTAGTGTCTAAAGCGCCCCGTGAGGCTCCATCTCCTCACCTGCGCCCGCTACGCTCGGCTTCCCGCCTTCGGCGGGCTTCCGGCTAGCACCGGACCTTCGGCCTCGCGGATCCGCGCAAAGGATTCGTCGATGGACCCCACGGGGCGCTGCAAGAAACCGTGGATTCGTCGACGGACCCACGGGGCGCCGCAAGAAACCGTGGATTCGTCGACGGACCCACGGAGCGCCGCAAAAAACCGTGGATTCGTTGATGGACCCACGGGACGCTTGAATTCTTCAGAAAGGTTTCCAATATGGCAGATTTCAAACCGCACGTTGCGCCCGAGGTCCAGATGAGGGACTTCAATGTCAAAACCGTCGTTCTGGGTGTCATTCTGGGCGGCATCTTCGGAAGTGCGAACGCCTACCTCGGACTGCGCGTCGGGCTCACCATCAGTACGGCGATCCCGCTGGCGGTTGTTTCCGTGGCCATCCTACGGATGTTATCCCCGATTTTTGGCCGGTCGACCATTTTGGAGTGCAACATCTCTCAGACCGGCGGTTCGGCCAGTTCGTCAATTGCCTCCGGCGTGATATTCACCATTCCGGCGTTGTTTATTTGGGGCTACGAGCCTGGTCTCTTGCAGGTGACGCTCCTGGCGATTTGCGGCGGCACCATGGGGATCCTGTTCATGATTCCGCTACGGCAGTACCTGATCGTCCGCGAGCACGGGAACCTCCCCTACCCCGAGGGCACCGCCGCCGCTCACGTGTTGATCGCTGCGTCGGAAGTGGGGGCGGGGGCGAAGAACGTGTTTGTTGGCATGGGGATAGGCGCTGTCTATCAAGCACTACTTTCACTATTCTACCTGTGGCCCGATGTCGTCAGATTCAGACTGCCGATCCTCCCCAAGGCCGTCGTCGGCGTCTCGACGACGCCCGCTCTCCTGGGCGTGGGGTACATCCTCGGCCGTCGAATCGGCACGATCATGGTGGGCGGCGGCTTGATCTCTGCGGTGTTGATCATCCCCTTCATCGCATGGCGTTACGGCGATACGGTCATTTGGGACACCACGCTGGAATACCTGCGATCCAAAGGCCTCGACCATTCCGTCACAACCATCGGCGAATTGACCGCCAAACAGATCTGGGAGGGCTATATCCGGATCATCGGCGCCGGCGCTGTTGCCGCCGGCGGTATCATCACCGTCATAAAATCGATGCCGACAATGGTCGCATCATTGAAAATCGGCGTGAAGGAGATCCGTTCCAGTGCGGCGGCATTGTCGCAGGCAAAGCTTCGCACCGAACAGGACCTCTCCCTCAAATGGGTGTTCCTCGGCATAACGCTGATCATCGCCGCCGTGACGTTTATCCCCGGGATCATCGGAGAAGGAACCTTTTTGGTGATGCGGTTTCTCAGCGCGCTGGCGATCACCCTGTTCGCCTTCTGTTTTGTCACCGTCTCATCGCGCATCGTGGGGCTCATCGGCGTGTCGTCAAACCCGACCTCGGGTATGGCGATTGTCACGCTCCTCGGCATCGGATTGGTATTCAAATTGTTGGGGTGGACCGATATGACGGGTAAGATCACCGCGCTCACCATCGGCACCATCGTGTGCGTCTCGGCATCGATCGCCGGCGACATTTCGCAGGATCTAAAGAGCGGTTTTCTCATCGGTGCCACGCCCAAAAAGCAACAGTTGGCCGAACTAATCGGTGCAACGGGTGCGGCAGCCTTTGTCTGCCTGTCGGTCCTGTACTTGGGAAAAGCGTACGGTTTCGGCACCGAGCAGCTACCGGCGCCGCAGGCCACGCTCATGAAAACGGTACTCGACGGCGTCCTCGGCGGCGATCTGCGATGGGACCTGGTGGGAGTCGGCGCGGCGTTCGCCATATTGGTCATGGCCTTCAAGATTCCGCCGCTGGCGTTCGCCGTCGGCATGTATTTGCCGCTCTACTCGATGTCGCCCCTGTTCATCGGCGGCCTGCTGCGACACTACGTCGACAATCGGTACAAATCGGCGGACGACGAGCATAAGGGAAAGGACCAGGGTGTACTGCTTGGCTCCGGCTTTATCGCAGGCGAGGGTTTGATGGGGGTGGTGATCGCCGTGATCGCGGTGATCATGTCGCAGCGACCCAAGTTCTTCGAGATCGTCTATCCAGCCGATTGGATGGGGCAGATCGTCTCCGCGGTCATGTTCGCCCTTTTGGCATATTTCCTGTATCATACGGCGGCGAAACCGCGGAAGAACGCATAACGGAACGTAAATCCACAGCAAAAAAAAGGGCGGTGCTTCTGCGCCGCCCTTTATCGTGTTGTCTGGTCAGCTACGCTTATTCCATTAACGGCAGATTAGCGGCGATCTGCAAGTCGATCAACAGGCCGATTTGGTTGTCGAGCTGCGTGAATTGCGCGGCGCGCTTGGCGCCTAACGCCTTCTTGAACTTCTTGTAGTACGACTTTTGAAGCTTGGTGCGATTTTCACGAATCTTGAACGACGTCGAAATCAGTTCGTCCGCCTTGACGTCGTCGATTTTGTCGAAGTTTTCTGCATAGTTTTTGATCAGCGCCAGACGCTTGTCGAACAGCTTGGCCAGTTCGAGTTCGTACTCGCGATATATCGGCCAGAATACCCCCGCTTCTTCGTCAGAAAACTCCATCACCTCGGTGATGACGGCGACTTTCTCGGCGCGCACGTCAGTGCGCAACATCTCCAAATACGAATCCATCTGGGCGTTCGCCGCGGCGGCAGAGACCAAGACACACAAAACCGCTGTCAAAACAACTCGCTTTTTCAATGTAACATCCTCCTTAACTAGGACTAAAAACTACCTGCCTTGCCATTCATTAACTTGTTACAACCGTATAACCAGACCGCCACCGAGGTCCCACTGCCAAAGGGCGCTGCCGCCGACGGTCAGCCCCACACCGCCAGTCCCGGCCCAAATCCCGGCCGAGGTATCCAGCATGCTGGCGAGAACACGGCCGTGAAGCCGCAAGCCGATGCGTTCACTAAGGTACACCTTGGCGCCGGCATTAAAGCCGAGCGAGAATTTCCATTCCGAGTTGTCGGAGCTGAACTGCGTGGCGCCCAGCGTCAGGCCGGTAAACGGCAACACATTCCCCCGCTTGAATCCCTGCAACGCGCCCACGTGGTAGTAGGAGGTTGCCACGTCAAATAAAGTTTCTTCCGGCCCGTTGAAAGGCTTGAACGTGAGATCGGAGTCCTGCCGAAGGTACAAAAACTCGAGCTGCGTGCCCGGACGTACCTCGATATCGACGGTGAAACCGTAGGCGCCGCTGTCCTTGATGTCGATGTCGCCCGTACGCAGGGTACCACTTGCGTCGGGAATTGTCGCCGATATTCTGCTCGTCCACAGATAGTTCGCCTCCGGCGTGAACTCGATGGCCGGACGCTGTGCCATCGCGGACGTTGAAGCCAGCACGACCGCCAGTGTCAGTAGCAACCCCTTTCGTAACATATTGATCTCCATTTCGTTGAACGACTCGCCGAACCTGCCGGTCCGTGACTGGGCGGCGGCCCAAAAATCCACCGCATATTAACAACGGGCGTCAACGGATGCAAGCGATACTTATCCACTCAACAGCGGGCCCCCACTTGGCCGCGTCTGCTCCGGTGGCCCGGGGGGTATTTCTTTAACAGCTTGCCAATCATATCGTTAATCGATTTGTCCAATTTCTCGGGTGTGATATTTTCCTCCGATACACCCTCGGCAATACCTCTCCATACCAACTTGTTCGTACCCCTATCCGGATAGCGGATGGCCTATGGGTACGCTTGCTTCAGGTTTTCTGTATTTCTTTGCATTACGTCGACAAAATCGCCACCCTCCGGCCGGTTGCCGCAGGGATCGAAAACGATACTCCCCACGCCCATCGCTTCGAGCCTTTGTACCGAGGAATTCGCCGGTACGTCCTCCCAAATCATCCACTTCGCGGGGTGTCCTGCCAGAATCTTCTCCAGTTCCGCCCACTGCGGTTCGGTCGGCGGTTCTTGAGGTTCCCACAACACGCTGCGGAGATTCACTCCGTAACGCCTGGCGAAGTACTGGTACACCGGGTGTGAGGCCACCATCGGTTGGTGGTTGTCGCCCACGATCGACCGGATTTCCTCGTCCAAGGTCAAAAGGTCTTTCTCCAAGGCGGCGTAGTTCGCGCCGAAGGCGGGTTTGTTCGCCGGCCACGCGCGCGAAAAACTCCCGGCGATCGCCCGCGCCTGCTCAGCCGCCTGCGACATATCGATCCACGTGGTGAACGCCGTACCCGTGTGCGCGTGTTCGCCCGTCGGCCCATGGCTATGGGTGACGGCATCCTCGACGACGATGTATGGGTCCTCGAAGCCAGCCGACGTGTCTACCAGTTTTCGCTGGGGCAACGAGACGCGTTCGACCCATTTTGCGTATGAGGCACCGTTTAGCAG
>CBDVBX010000097.1:0-12563 GCA_965372335.1 uncultured bacterium
GTCCAGGAGTGGAGATGGAGATACGGCAACTTAAATATTTTCTGGCGGTTGTGCAGCGGGGCAGCGTTGGGGCCGCCGCAGAAGCGAACTATGTGACACAGCCCGCGGTGACACTCCAGATACAAAAACTCGAGGAGGAGCTGGGAGAGAAGCTGTTCGAACGGCGCGGGAGGCGGGTGGCGCCCACGCAGGCTGGACGGCTGTTGGCGCGGCACGCCGAACTCGTGATCCGCCGCCTCGACCAGCTGGCCGACGCCATGGCCGGTCTCAAGGGCTCGGAGAGCGGGTATCTTCGTATGGGAAACATCGATGCCGCCAGCGTCTACGTCCTCCCCGGTTTGTACCGGTCGTTTCACCGCAAGTACCCCGGTGTCAAGATCGAGATCATCGTCGGCGACACCTCCCGGTTGCTGGCCGCGCTACGACGGGGCGAGGTTGATTTGGCGACCACGACGTTCCCCATCGACGCCGGTGAGTTCGACAGTCTCCCAATTTATCGCGACGAGATGGTGCTGGTGGCGCATCCAAAACACGTGCTCGCAAGGCGAAAGCGTGTTACACTGCACGACGTGGTGGAGGCGGGGCTGATCACCTACCCCCCGAGGGCGGTTACCCGGCGACTCATCGACCGGGTGTTCATCGAAAACGACCTGTCTCTGAATGCCACCATGGAGATTGGCAGCCCGGAGGCGATCAAACGATTGACGCAGGCCGGTTTGGGGGCGAGTATCCTGCCCCGGCCGGTGGTCGCGCCCGAGGTACGGCGGGGAGCGTTGCGAGTGATCCAGCTGGGGCCGGTCCGGTTTCAGCGGACGATCGGCATGGTGTACCGGCACGAGGAGTCGCTCTCCCCCCCGGCGCGCGTATTCCTCGACATGGTCAAAGCCAAGTTCCCCGGTGATGAAGTGCTGGAATAGACGTGCAATAAAACAGGAGCCTGGATGTCCAACTTTGAGAGAGAACTGGAAACCGCCCAGGCGGCGGCGCGAGACGCCGGCGAGATCATCCGCCAATCGTACGCCAAGCTGCAAGACGGCGATGTCGGCGAGAAAGCGGCCAACGACATGGTCACCGTCGTCGACATCAAGGCGCAGGAGATCGTGGTGGGGCACATTCGCTCGGCGTTTCCAGACGATTACATCGTGGCCGAAGAGGTACTCGCACCGGAGGTCAACCAAGGGCTCGACCCGGAAGGCCCCCGACGTTGGTACATCGATCCGCTGGACGGCACAACCAACTACATCCACGCCTATCCCATGTTCGCCGTCAGCATTGCGCTCGACGTCGATCGGAGCGTGTCGGTCGGTGTAACATACGGCCCACTACTCGACGAGATGTTTACCGCCGCGCGCGGCGCCGGTGCGTGGCTCAACGGCAACCGGATGCACGTCAGCGACGTTTGCGAGAAGAATCGGACATTGTTCGGAACAGGGTTTCCGTTTCGCTCCAGGCAATACTTGGACATCTATCTGAAGTCGTTCAAGTACTTCTTCCACAATTCCCGCGGTATCCGCCGGGGAGGTTCTGCGACGCTCGATTTTGCCTACATCGCCGCCGGCCGCTTGGACGCATTCTGGGAACTGACGCTATCGCCGTGGGATATGGCCGCCGGAGTAGTCTTGATCGAGGAGGCGGGCGGTCGGGTGACCGACTTCTACGGCGGCGACCGGTTTCTCAAAGATGGTCACGTGGTGGCGACGAACGGCAAATTCCATGATTGGATGTTGGAGGAATTGGGAAAGATTTTTGCCCAGGGCGAGGATTATAGCCTGCGAGACTGACGGCCTACGCTCCGCTAGGGTTTGCGTCACCGGCGACTTCGCTGTAACTTACTTTCTAGCAACATTACCGGCATCGTTCTCGTACCAAAATTATCATTCCGCCGCCCCAGGCGGTGTCAATAGACGGGCGTTGTCCGGCCCGAAAAACAAATCTGACTCTACAAAAAAGGTAAGCAGAAAATGACCAGACGTTACACGCCTTCTAGCGCCGCGCGCACCGGGAGCGGTTGCCGCAATGCCCCACATTTTATCGTAACTTCAATCATATCAAAGACTAATCCGCTGTGGCGCCGCGCAAGGTCGGTCGCCGCGGCCTTGATGATGGTATCAGCGCTGGTGATAACGGGGTGCGGTGGATCGAACGGCGAGCAAACGGCCCACGCCCAAGGTGGGCGGAGCGGCCCTCATGGTGGAGGGCCGGGCGGACGGCCTGCGACGCCCGCCATACCTGTCGCCGTCGAACGAGCGCACGCCGGCACCATTTCGAGCTACTACACTGCCACGGCCACGCTGGCCGCCGAAAAAGAGGCCCAAATCCTGGCGCGCATCTCCGGAGTCGTCGAGTCGTTGGCGTGCGAAGAGGGCGACCGGGTGACCACCGGCCAGGTCCTACTGACCATCCACAACGACGAGTACCAGTATCGTCTCGCCCAGGCGGAGGCCAACACCGCCGACCTGCGCGCCCGGTTCGACCGGTTGCAGGAGATGCAGCGGCAGGAGCTGGTGTCGGCCGAGGAGTACGAGAGCGTTACAAACAACCTCAAGGCGGCCGAAGCCGAGGAGGGTTTGGCGCGGCTGACGCTGTCTTACACCAGCGTGACGGCGCCGTTTCGGGGGGCCGTCGTCTCCCGATTGGTGGACGTCGGACAGAACATAAATATTGGGACGCCCTTGTTCGTACTATCGGATTTCGAGCCGTTGCTCGCGCGCGTCCACGTACCCTCCAAGGAACTCAAGAAGCTCAAACCCGACCAGCCGGTAGAGCTGGTGCTGGAGAGCAACCGGACTCGTCTGAAGGGCCGTATCAAACTGGTGAGCCCGATCATCGATCCTTCCAGCGGAACGATCAAAATCACCATCGAAATCCCGCAGTATCCGGACGGCGTCCGGCCCGGCGATTTTGCCGAGGTGCGCATCGTGACCGAGCAGCGCGCGGGCCGCACGCTGGTGCCGAAGATCGCGCTGGTGACCGATCGCGGCGAGCAGGTCGTCTACGTGGCGGCCGACAGCACAGCGGAGCGTCGAGTGGTTGAAATCGGTTTTGAAGACGACGATTTCGCCGAAGTCCTCAACGGTATCGCCGTCGACGAATTCATCGTCGTCAAAGGTCAGCGCTCCCTCAAACACGGCTCGCCCATCAAAATTCTTGCGGACGAAACCAAGGAAAACATCGCCGACAAAAAGCCGCCGCGGCAGAAAGGCTCCTGATGCGGGGATTGATCGCCACCGCAGTCCGCCGCCGCGTGACCGTCATCATGACGGCGTTGGCGGTAGCCGTATTCGGCCTCGTCGGTTACCTGCGCCTGCCGCTGGAGCTGTTTCCCGACATTGCCTATCCTTCGATCACTGTTCAAACCGACTTTCCCGACACCGCGCCCCAGGAAGTTGAAAACCTCATCACTCGACCCATCGAAGAGGCAGTGGGCGTGTTGCGCGGCCTGCAGTCGGTTCATTCGGTCTCTCGTCCGGGAGTGTCGGAAGTCACGCTGGAGTTCACCTGGGACTCCGACATGGACCTGCTCTCGATGGAAGTGCGCGAGAAGCTGGATCGCCTGATTCTGCCCGAGGAAGCGGACGACCCGATCGTCCTGCGCTTCGACCCCTCGCTCGACCCCGTCATGCGGCTGGCGCTCTCCGGCACAGGCGGACTCAACGACATGCGCCGTCTCGCCGACCGCAAGATCAAGCCGGATTTCGAGACCATCAAGGGGATCGCCGCCGCGCGGGTGAAGGGGGGCATGGAAGACGAGGTCCAGATCGACGTCGACCAGGAGCGGCTGGCGGCATTGGGTATCCCCCTCGACCGTATCCGGCAGGTCGTCGGTGTCTCCAACGTCAATCTCCCCGGTGGCGCGCTTCGCAGCGAAGTGAGCCAGTACCTGATTCGCACCTTGAACGAATTCGATACCGTAGAAGAGATCGGCGAACTGATCATCTGGCAGGAGTCGGACCGGGCGGTAAGACTCAAAGACGTCGCGATCGTACGCATGGGGGTGAAAGAGCGCGACGAGATCACGCGCGTCAACGGCCAGGAGTGCGTGGAGATCGCCATGTACAAGGAGGGCGACGCCAATACCGTCACCGTCGCCAGAAAAGTTCATGAGAGGATGGACGAATGGCGGGACAAACTCCCGCCCGACCACCAGCTGACCGTCCTCTTCGACCAATCGTATTTTATCGAGCAGGCGATCGGAGAGGTGCGAAACGCAGCCGTCATCGGCGGGATCCTCGCCATCATTGTGTTGTTCCTGTTTTTACGCGATATCCGAAGTACGATCATTATCACGACCTCGATTCCAATTTCGGTACTGGCGACGTTCATGCTCATGTACCGGTTCGACATCTCGCTCAACATCATGTCGCTCGGCGGGCTCACGCTAGGCATTGGCATGTTGGTGGACAACTCGATCGTGGTATTGGAGTCGGTATTCCGCAAAAAACGACTCGGATTCCCGCTGGCGCGTGCGGCCGTCGCCGGTGCATCGGAAGTCGGCCCGGCGGTTGTGGCATCGACCTTGACCACCGTCGCCGTGTTCCTCCCGATCGCCTTCGTCGAAGGGATCGCCGGCCAGCTGTTCAACGATCAAGCGATGACGGTCACCATCAGTCTGCTCGCCTCACTGGTGGTGGCGGTCACCGTGATCCCGATGTTGAGCGCGCTGGGTGCGAAACTGGGACCGCTGGGGAGCGCGGGTAAGGAAGACGCCGCAGCGGCCGATGCCGAGGTCGTCGACACCGGTGAGGACATCGGCCTCGACGCAGGCCGTCCGGGAGCGGTGTTTACGCTGGGGTGGTTCTCGCAAGCGTACGACAGGCTGCTAAAAGGCGCCATCAGCCGCCGCTGGCTCACGCTGGCGACTGGTTTTGCCCTGTTCTTTCTTTCGCTGTGGGCGATCCGATTCGCCGGTACAGAACTGATTCCGCAGATGTCAGAGGGTGAGTTTTATTTCGAAGTCAACATGCCAGAGGGGACCTCGATATTCGCCACCGATCGTGTGATGCAGCAAATGGAATCGGCCGCCGCCGAGCTCGGGGGGATTTCGCACCACTACTCGACGGTGGGCAGCCGCCTGGTGGCTGGCGGCATATCGCTCAACACCAAAGGCGAACACCTTGGGCAACTGAATGCCGTCATGCGCGATCGTGCCGACGAAGCGGGCGAGTTGGCGGCGATCCAGGCCATGCGCGACCGCTTCGTCAATATCCCCGATCTGGACGTCAAGTTTGGCCGACCCTCCTATTTCAGTTTGAAAACGCCGGTCGAAGTCGTGCTGTACGGGGAAAACTTGGAGACGTTGCGCGACTACTCGATCGATCTCGCCAACCGGCTGTCTTCTATATCGGGCATGGTCGACGTGCGCTCGTCACTCGAAGCGGGCAACCCCGAATTACAGGTCGTATTCAATCGCGCCAAGCTGGCCAGTCTGGGGCTCGACATGGGCGTTCTATCCGAGACGCTCAAGAACCGTGTCCAGGGCGTGGTGCCGACTCGTTTCAAGGAGGAGGACCAGCAGATCGATATCCGCATTCGCAACGTCGAGGCAAACCGTTCCTCCGTTAACGACGTCCGAAATCTCGTCCTCCCCGGGCCCGACGGACAACCCATTCGTCTGTTGTCGGTTGCCGAAGTTCGCCTGGACCGCGGGCCGGCGGAGATCCACCGTATGCAGCAGCAGCGTGTCGCGGTGATCACCGCCAATTTGAAAGGCCGGAGCCTGGGCGCCGTCGTCAAAGACATCGACGCGGTTATCGCCGACGCGCCGCCGCCACCGGGTGTTACGGGCGAGCTGGGCGGTCAAAACCGTGAGATGCAGGTGTCGTTCGCCAGCCTCCGCTTCGCGCTGGCGTTGGCCATTTTTCTGGTGTACCTGGTGATGGCCGCCACGTTCGAATCGTTCCTCCATCCTTTCATCGTCTTGTTCACCATCCCCTTGGCGCTGGTGGGAGTTGTGGCCGGGCTGTTGGCCACCGGTACGACCATAACGGTTATCGTTTTGATCGGTACAATCATGCTGGTGGGGATCGTGGTCAACAATGCGATCGTTTTGATCGACGCGATCAATCGTTTCCGCAGGGCCGGTGTGGATAAGCGAAACGCCGTTATTCGGGCCGGTCACGTGCGACTACGGCCCATTCTCATGACGACACTCACCACCATTTTGGCGCTCATGCCGATGGCGATCGCGTGGGGTGAAGGCTCGGAACTTCGATCGCCGCTGGCGATCACAGTCGCATCTGGTCTGGCGCTGAGCACCCTACTCACGCTGGTCGTCATTCCGGCAGCGTACATGGCGATCCCGACGCGCGTCTCCACACTTACCGTCGCCGATATGGAAGAAGCTACCGAGGGAGCACCCGCATGACGTTACCCGAACTGGCCATCAAACGCCACGTGACCACCCTCATGATCATCGTGAGTTTGTTGGTGCTGGGACTGGTCGCGCTGGTCAAGCTGCCGCTCGCGTTTATGCCGGAGGTCGTAGAGCCCGAGTTGTTCGTTCGGTTCTCGTACGAGAACGCCTCGCCGGAACAAATCGAACGGATGATCGTTCGTCCAGCCGAGGATGCCCTCGGTTCGATCAGCGGCCTCAAGGAGATGTGGTCGCGGTGCGGTGATGATGGGGGGATGGTCCGGCTGGAGTTCGACTGGTCGCAGGACATGCAGATTGCCCGTGTCGACGTGTGGGAGCGCATAGACCGCATCCGCACAGACCTTCCCGAGGACATCGGCGATATCACCGTCAGCACAAGCTGGGATTCGCGCGAGGCCGACATGCCGATCGTCGAGGGAAGGCTGTCGTCAAAGCGCGACTTGAGCGAAAGCTGGGATCTCCTCGAACGCCGAATCGTCAAGCCGCTCGAACGTATTCCCGGCGTGGCGCAGGTGCGCCTCGACGGAGTAAACCCGCGCGAGGTTCGGATCAACCTGGACCTCAGCAAGCTCGAATCGCACGGCGTCGATATCCGGCGCCTCAGTCGGCTCCTGCAATCGGGCAACTTCGACCAGTCGCTGGGGCGTATCCGCGACGGCGATCGGCAGTTTACCCTGCGCACGGTGGGTACGTTCAACGACGTGCGCGAGATTCGCAACCTCCCCATCCGTTCCGACGGCCTCAGGCTGGGAGACGTCGCCGAGGTGGTGTACGAAGAGCCACCTCTCGAGTACGGCCGTCACCTCGACGGAGACTTCGCGATCGGTATCACCGTGAGCCAGGAGGCCCTGGCCAACACGGTAGAGGTGTGCGACGCAATCGAAGCGCGCATCGCGGAGATGAACACCGACTCCGAACTGGAGGGGGTCAATTTTCTGGTGTGGTTCAGCCAGGGCCGCGAGATCAAGAAAACGCTCCGTGACCTCATATTCACCGGGGTATTCGGCGCCATTCTCGCGTCCATCGTGCTGTTCTTGTTTCTGCGCCGAGTGTCGACCACACTGGTGTCGGTGATGTGTATCCCATTCTCAATCATCGTCACCTGCGGATTGGTGTGGGCGCAGGGAAAAACACTCAACACGCTCACGCTGCTGGGGTTGATCGTCGGTATCGGTATGCTGGTGGACAACGCGGTAGTGGTCATGGAGAACATCTTCCGACACCAGGAGATGGGCGACGACCAGAAGAAGGCCGCCCGATTGGGAGCGAAGGAGGTCTCCACCGCCGTCACGGCCGCGACGCTCACCTCGGTGATCGTATTCCTGCCCTTGATCTACAACAAGCCCAGCGAGATGAACATCTATCTCAAAGAGCTGGCAATTACGGTATGCGTCACGCTGCTGGCGTCTTTGTTCATCAGTCAAACGCTCATTCCCATGGCCACCTCGTGGTTCATCAAAACCCGGCCGCGCCCAAGATCCCAGGCGATGGCCTGGGTGGAAGACAGATACGAAAACATCCTGGGGTTCATGATGCGCCGCCGTTGGCTAACACCGGTGATCGGGCTGGTGGTAATCGCCTCCGCCGCGTGGCCCTTTATTAAAGTGGACAAGAACTTCGACGCCAGCCAAAGCGAAATGTTCGTCCAGGTGCGTTATGATTTTAGCGAAGAGCCCAGTCTGGAAACAAAGGAAGACTACGTCACCAAAGTCGAGGCGGTACTGGAGCCTTACCGCGACGAGTTCAAGGCGCGTTCGATTTACAGTTATTGGAGCGACCGCTGGACGCTGACTCGCGTCTATCTACACGAGGGCGAAGCTAACGAAGAAAATATCTCCAACGTGAGGCGACGGCTGCGCGAAGTGCTGCCGGAGTACGCCGGGCTCAAGCTAGAGGTGATGGAAAACCGCCAGTTCTGGCGACACGACCGCGGCAAACGGGTCGCGTTCCAGCTGGTGGGCGAGGACTCGGAGGTGCTGCGCGACCTGGCCGAGGAGGCGAAAGAACGCCTGGCGGCGATACCCGGCCTGGTCGATCCGTCTTCGAGCAACGAAGAAGGCGGGCAGGAGATTCACGTCGAGCTCGATCGCGAGCTGGCGTTCCGTTTCGGGGTCATGCCCACACAACCGGCGGAGGTCGTCGGACTGACCTTCCGCGGCCGCCGCCTGCAGCGGTTCCGCACGGAAGACGGCGAACGCGAAATGCGCCTCACGTTGGACGAAAAGGAATCCGAGACGGTATCGCAGCTCCGCAACCTGCCGGTGTGGACGGACGAGGGCGAAAAGATCCCACTGGCGTCGATGGCGGCGTTCCACGAGCGGCTGGGTGCCGAAAACATCCATCGCGACAACCGCCTCACCAGCGTGTGGGTGGGTGCGCGCTACGAAGAGGGCACGCGCGAGCAGTACATGGGGCCGGTGCAAGAGGCGATGAAAAGTATGGACTTTCCGTACGGCTACTCGTGGACGTTTGGAAAGTGGGAGGAACGCCGGCGGGAGAAGTCGATGGAATTTCTGGTGAACTTGTTGTTGGCGCTCCTGTTGGTGTTTGCGGTGATGGCGTCGTTGTTCGAGTCGCCCACGCAGGCCGTCGCACTCATGGTGGCGCTGCCGTTCGCGGTTTCCGGGGCGTTCTGGACCCTTTGGTTCACTGGCGTCGACTTCGACAACCCGGCGGCTGTGGGGTTACTGTTGTTGATCGGCATCGTCGTCAACAACGGCATTGTCATGCTGGAGCACGTCAACAGCTATCGCCGGCAGGGTATGGCGCGGTATGACGCGATGATCAAGGGGGGGCGCGAGCGGTTGCGGCCGATCTTGATGACGGCGATTACGACGTTGGTCAGTCTGGTTCCAATCGCCGTCCAAAAACCGTCTCTCGGCGGGGTGTACTACTATTCGATGGCGTTGGTCATCATGGGCGGTTTGTTGGTATCGACGTTTCTCACCTCGGTGCTACTGCCCACGACGACGACGATTCTGGAAGACACGCAGGGTTGGATCAGGCGAAAACTGTCGGCGCTGGTGCGGCGCAAAAGGCCGGCGCCGCGACCACAAAAGGCTTCTTGACGCCCCCCGCGGTGCGGCGCCTCGTCCGAAAAGTCGATCGTGATTTTTAGTAAGGTCCCGTAAATCCGAAACCGATCGCAACAAACGGTCCGCTGAAGTCGAAGTTGATTTCCTCTCCGCCTACCGTGTATGTGCCGCTTTGTTCCGGAAGTGCCTGGGGGGCCGTCGACCGGGTGCTGCCCGTAAACGTCCCCAAGTCTCTCCACTCATAACCCACCTGTAGATAGAATAATATCCCGCTGTCGGCCGTGAATTGGTAGCCGCCGTTAAACCCGTAGACGGGGCCTCCTCCGTCGTAGTCGGCCTTGGACTCGGCGTTGAATTGCGGGTTGTTGGGATCGACGAGCGTGATCGTTTGCTTAAACCTGCCGGAGCCGTACCCCCCTGTCGCCCCCAGAAAAAAGCCGTGTGTTCCGGGAAACCAGTAACTGAGCGATCCCAGAAAACCGTAGTAATTGATGTTGATGTTCTCCGACATCCGGATCTGATTCTGAGGCGAGATGGCGCCCGTCGATAGATCGGTCTCTCGCGGTTGATAGTCGAACAAAAAGCCCAACGAAAGCCCTCTGGTGATGATCGCGCCGACCTCTACGCGGTAGTCCCATACGTTACCGAAGCTGTTGGAGTACGTGCTGAAGTCGATTCCCAAATTCTTCAACTCGTCCTTTTCTGCCAACAGTGCGCTTTCCAGGTCGCTCAGGTCTTGACTCGCCGCGCCAAACGACCCGCGGAGGTACCACGCCGTGCCTCTTTCGTCTTCTTGTGCGAACGAGGCGCCGGCGAAGCCGGCCGACATCACAAATAGGATAATAATCGGGATGATACGACGCACCACGATCCCCTTTCTCTATTTACTGTGGAATCTCGATGTTATGAGGTCTCGATGGAGACGACAATAACCGACGACGTAACTGCCGTCAACTTCGTTATAACCGCCGTTCGTCGAAGCGCCACAACCCCGCTCGACGCGCCAGTTGGTACGCCTCGCTTAGCTCATCGCGGCCAGGCCGGCGGTCGATCTCTTCGTAGCGAAGTTGCCCGTGGGGACCGGGACTGCGCGTTCCCACTCTGTACTCCGGTCGGTACTGAGCCATAATATTGATGTAGGTGTCCGGCGATACCTTTTCGGACAGCCAGCGAAAGATCTCCTCCGACTCGTCCAGCAGACCGGGCATCACCAGGTGTCGCACGAGCACACCCCGGCGGGCGGTGCCGTCGGGTCCGAATTTCAACGGTCCCACTTGCCGGTGCATTTCCAATATCGCTTCGCGTGCCTTTTGGGCGTAGTCCTTGGCTTTGACCAGGCGGAGCGACGTCGCCGGTCGCCAAAGTTTGAAGTCGGGCATGTAGATGTCGACAAGACCATCGAGGAGTTCGAGCGATCTAACGGCGTCGTAGGCACTGGTGTTGTATACGATCGGGATCGACAGGCCGCGTGGAATCGCTTCGGCGATCGCCTCGATCACCTGTGGGGCGACGTGTTCAGGGGTCACGAAGTTGATATTGTGGCAACCGGCCTCTTGCAGTTGCATCATCAGTTCGGCGATCTGGGAGGCGTTACGGTCTGGACCGGCGGCGTTTTGGCTGATATCCCAATTCTGGCAAAATACGCAACGGAGATTGCAGTAACTAAAGAAGATCGTGCCCGAACCGCGGGTACCGCGTAGACAGTCTTCTTCTCCGTGGTGGGCGCCGTGGCTGGCCACGCGGGCGTGCCGACCGGTGTGGCAGACGCGGGATTCGTCGGCCAGGCGGTTGACGTGACAATCACGGGGGCAGGCGCAGCAGTCTTCCAGTTCGGCGAGCGCGGCTTGGACCCGGTCCGGGATGTGGCCGTCGCGCTCAGTTCCGAGATAGGCCGGCTCGAACGGATCGATCGTGAAACGCGCGTCGCGCGCGTCGCGCTGATCGTCCGGAAGTTGATTGCGGGTGTTCCAGATCATCTCGTATCCCCAGTCATTATAACGGAAAGCCGCGGGTACCGGGGGCTCAAAGGGGGTGCCCCTGCGACCTTCGCACAGATTCGGCTTGAAGCCCGAGCTCAAGCAGTCTACATATTGGGCGAGGTACCGAAGGCGGGAAGCAAAGCGAAGTGAAGTGGGTGCGGGTGAGGAATCTCCTTTGAGCCCCGTCCTAATCGTTGGTCAATCGCGCAGCGGAATGCTATACTAGCTGTTGGGAGGCGATATCATGAAAAGGACATGTCTGATTCTGGTCATGGCGCTCATCGCGTGTGCCGCGGTGGCGTCGGCGCAGCCGTCCCTCGGCAAGCCGTTCGACCTCAAGGTTGGCGAGACGGTGATCGTGGGAAACGAAGGTCTCACAATCGGTTTCCCCAGGATACTCGGCGATTCTCGCTGCCCGCTCGGAGTCTACTGCATCTGGGAGGGTGACGCGGCAGGTCTGGTGTCGGCAAAACTGCCGTCGAGAGAGAAAAAAGAATACGACCTCCACACCCACCGTTCATTCCAGTGGAAGGTGACCTACCACAACTACGAGGTTACGCTCGTCGATATAGCGCCGTATCCCTACGTCGACTCGCCCATCCCCCCGGAAGACTATGTGGCGACGCTGGTGGTGGCCGATGTGGCCTCGCCGGTCAACGTTTCGACGTGGGGTCGTATAAAAGCGTTGTACGGCGGGAACGAGGGACGTTGAGTGGGATGAGAGTCGTCGGAGTTTTCGTTCTCTTGATGACGCTCGGTCTCTCGTTACCGGCGAACGCGCAAACCGTTCTTACCACCAAGAACGTCGAATTCCGTTTCGAAAACTACCTGTTGAGGGGCGCGCTGCTCGGAGAAAATAAAACGCTCAGCAGCGATTTCTTGCGTGAATACTACACGCGTCCCGGCGCGGCCGTTCCCGGGGGAGCGTATCTCACCACCCACACCGCTCGCATGTATGGGCTCACAATTCACGAAATGTCAACAACAGAGCTCGCGTTAGAGGGAGTAGGAACGGGCGCGTCTTTGGGTCTGTTTGCCGGCGCGGTAGCCAACACCCTCGGTGTTTGGGACGAAGACACAACGTGGTTTTTGGTGGGTGCGATGTCGGCGTTGGGGGCAGCGTGGGGAGCTTCGAAGGCGGACGATCCCAAATACCGCATCCGAGTCCAGTGGGAA
>CBDVBX010000098.1:0-12548 GCA_965372335.1 uncultured bacterium
CTGTCGTCTTCGTCCGGCTCGGTGGTTTTCCGGGTCGATCTCGATCCTTGGACGGTATCGGCCTCACCCGCGCTCGAAGGGACCGACCGGCTGACGGTGCCGCGATTCATTCGCCGGGGAAATCCCGGCGAGCCGTCTCGGCCGGCGCGCAAGTTTCTGGTCGGCTTGCCCGCGGAGGGGGCGTGGACGTTGTCGTGGCGGGTTTTGGAGAGCGTCCCGCTGGGACAGCGGCGCCTGCTGGAGCCAGTTCCGTATCCCCAGGCGCGTCCCGACCCCGACCTGGGCGTGATCGCGACGCAACGGTACGAAATCGACCCGGCCGTCTACGACCGCTTTCGCGGGCCGCCCGTGGTATCGGCGGATGACGCCGCGTGGATCCGCCGCCAGCGCGTCCTGCCGGTGTGGGTTGAGCCGCTGACATACGATCCAGCGACGGGGCAGGGGGTGTTGGCGACGTCGATCGAGGTCACCGTCACTTTCCGGGGTGGTGTCGATGGGGGAGAGGGTGACGCGGGCCGGCAGCCGCCGCGACCGGCAGCGGAAAAGGACGAGTGGGAGCACGTGTTCTCGCGGCTATTGGTGAATGCCGGCCAGGCTAGAGAGTGGCGGCGACCGTCCACCGTGAGGCCGCAGATGTTACAGCGAGCGGAGGCGCTGACCCCAACCGGAACTCTGGTCAGGATCATGGTAAAGAATACCGGCATCCATCGCGTCACGGCAGACGCATTGGTGGCTGCCGGCTATCCACCCAATCAACCCATCACAAGCCTCCACCTGTTCAAGCGCGGTTACGACGACGACACATTTTCGGAGACGGTTACGAATGTTGCGTACGCGATAGACGAGCACCCGTCCGGTACGCAAGACGTGTTCGAGGGCCAGGACGCGATTGTTTTCTACGCGATTCGGCTGGGTGAAGACGTTGCCCAGGAGGATCCGGAAGAGAATCTTTCCGACCACAATGTTTACTGGCTGGGAACGACTTCGGGACCGGTGATGGCAGACCGTACACTCCAACCAGGATTTCTCAGCGACGACACGGCCAATGCGTGGTTTTCCATCACCCGGCGCTTCGCCGACGACACTTGGTTCCGAGAGGAAACGCCCGAAGGTATTTCGGACTTTTACTATCACAATCCGGCCTACCTCCTGGCGGTCGATTTCCCCTTCGAGATGGAGGCAGTACGGCCCTCGAGTTCCGTTTCTCTCTTGGCGGAACTCCACGGGGCGTTTCGCGGTGAAACGCGCAGCATGGAAGTTCGGCTGGACAACGCGCAGGCGAACGTAGTCCTCAATCCAGACGTCCGTGTCGACAACACGAGCGTCGTCGATTTTCAGTCCAATATCCCCGCCGCTGCTTTCGTCGCGGGACTGAACACGTTTCACTTCCATCGTGTGGACAAAAACGATAAAACGCAGGTCCAACTGAACTGGCTCGAGGTATCCTACCAGGCGCTGTACCGGGCCCGAGGCGACATGCTCGCGTTCGACACCGCCTCACTCACGGGCGACACCAGCATCACCGTTACGGGCCTGGGCAGCGACACCGCCCAGCTGTGGCTGTTCGACGTTAGCGATCCGTTCGCTCCCGTCAAATGCCTCTTATCCTCCGGGCTGTTTGCCGACTACGGCGGAAGCATCGCGCTCACGTTTCGCGATGCGATCGCGTCGAAGAAACAGTACATTCTCGTGCCCGAGGGGCGGATGATCGACGTGCCGGCCGGGGACATCGCGCTCGACGCCGCAAGCGCCATCATTGGCGATCCAGCGGAGGCGGGAGTCGACGTGCTGGTGGTCTCCCACAAAGATTTTCTCGACGGGTTGCAGGGGTGGTTGCGATACCGGCGCGCCCAGGGGTATCGAATGTTGGCGGTGGACGTAGAGGACGTTTTCGATGAGTTCAACGGGGGTGTGCCCAGCCCCAGGGGCATCGACCGGTTCGTACGCCATTTCTTCGAGCTGGGAAACGCTAGCTACGTCGTGCTGGTAGGAGACGGCAGCGAAGATCACAAGCAGGTGCACGCCGACTCCGGCCCAGACTTCATCCCCAGCCACTCGAGATCCGAGTATGTATACGCCCCATTCAACAGAGACGAAGTGGTCACGCTCGACAAAGAATTCGTCAAGTTACCGGGGCCGGGAGGCGTTGTGGATGACTATCCCGACCTGGTGATCGGCCGTATCCCGGTGGGGGAAGCCACTGAATTGCAAAAGGTCTTGAACAAGTTGTACCGGTACGAACGACCTCAGATGACGGATACCTGGCGGAGACGGATGATCGTATTGGCCGACGATGCGTGGTCGGGAGATCCTTGGAATTCGTGCTACAGCAGTGCCGAAAGGGGATTCGAAATCGGACAGGAGATGTCGGCAGCTGTCATGGAATCGGCGTATCCCAACGGCTTCGATGTGGTTCGTTTCTATATGTCGGATTACACGGAGCCGTTCCATCCAGAAAACCCACGAAACGGCTACTGCGAACAGATCATGTACGACTTGCGGATATATACCCGGAACGAAGTAACGCCGTTGTTCATGAACGAGTTGAAGCAGGGTGCCACGCTGGTGACGATGCAGGCGCACATGAACCGATCGCTCGTGACCCACGAGATGGTGTTTACGACGTTGGGTGGTGGTGTACCCGGCAGTGGGGGGACCAAGGACCACCTTCGCATCGGCAATCGCGACAAGCCGTTCGTTATATTGGGGATGGGGTGCCATTTCAGCGACTACGCGTTGCACAGAGAATTTGAAGCGACTCGGTTAGCTAGTAATCCTCCCAACGGAGATGCGTTTGCAGAGCAGTTGTTGTTCCAGAATCGTGAGGCGGCTGTGGGAACGTACGGTAGCAGCGGTTTCGAGTATCTGGGGCAGGTGAACAACTTCATGAATTTGTTCACGTCGGTGTGGTTTTACAACGCTCCCTACGAGTCGATCGTCGAAACGACGGAGGGACATTGGATCTTCGGACAGCTGATGTACCTGGTGGAAGCAGAGGCGGTCGGTATCGGGCAGGACAAGCCGGTCGACCGCTACCACATTCTCGGCGATCCGTTGCTCCGTATCGACGCAGGTCCACCATTGGTCGAGGCGACGGTCAACGGTGACCCGGTTCAGTCGGGATACACGGTCGGCGCTACTGTCGACACGATCGCAGTGGTGGCTCGTGTCGCCGACGAAAACGTCATCGAGGCGTTCGAGCTGTGGATCGACGGAGAAGACAGGAAGGGCACACTGGATATAACCAAGATCGGCGACGATAACATTCCGCTCTCTCGCACCTACGAAGTCCGTTTTACCCACCTGCGTCAAATCAACGAATACGATATTGTGCTGCGGGCGCTGCAGGCGGCGGATACGACGAAGGGCGAATTTCATATGGCGGTGGAGTTCGTCATTCACGTGCCATCGAAGGCCGGATTGATACTCACGGTCAACGGCCAGCCAAAATCGGACGGCGACACAGTTCCGGGTCGGGGCGACTACCGAATCGAGCTGGGATTACCGGACTACATCTCTTCGTCGGAAATTGCGATCACAATCGACAACGAAGACGTCGCAGATCAGACGTTTTCGCACCCGAGTCCGACGGACACGACAACGTGGATCATTGAATTCTCGAAAATTCTGGGTGACGGCTGGCACGAGCTGGTCGTCACGGTTGGGACAGCCCAGATAGACGCGATTCGGCTCCTGGTCAGCTCGACGGTCGGACTCCGAAGCGTCATCAACTACCCGAATCCATTTACGGACGGGACGCATTTCGTCTACTACAACGACGTGGAAATCGAAAACGGTACGATCGACGTATTCACGGTGAGCGGCAAGAAGATCATCCGATTGGATATTCCGCCGAATTCGCGCGGCCCGGGCCAGAATTCGGTCTACTGGAGCGGCCGCGACGCGGTGGGCGACGAAATCGCCAATGGGGTGTATCTATACGTCATCCGGGTGACGCAAAGAGGCCAGGACACCACCATCCACGGCAAATCGGCCCGTATGAAGTAACCCCCGCCCCCCGGGATCTTTCCTTGTTCTATTTTTCTCCCATCTGATAGACTCCGTGCGGCACACACCGCTGGATTTGAGCCTTTTCGGGGTTTTTGGCCGGCTGCCGCGGGTTTCGCCGTGGAATTATGAAAGAGAAAAACAAGGTATACGAACAGATCAAGGATCTGACGACGGAGCAGCGCAATCCGCGCACGCAAGCGATCGATTTGGCGTCCACGCAAGAGATCTTGGAAATGATCAACGACGAAGACCGTCGGATTGCCGACGCCGTGCGCGACGCCCTGCCCGATGTGGCGCGCGTCGTCGATATGGTGGTCTCGTCTTTCAAAGCGGGTGGGCGTCTGCTGTATTTCGGTGCGGGTACCAGCGGCCGGCTGGGTATCATCGACGCCGCCGAGTGTCCGCCGACCTTCGGCGTCGAGCCCACGATGGTGGAGGGCGCAATAGCCGGCGGCCGGGACACCGTGTTTTTGTCGCGAGAAGGTATCGAAGACGACGAGGCTGGCGGTGAGGACGATGTGGCTGCCAAACACGTTTGCGAACGCGACACCGTCGTTGGAATCACGGCCAGTCGCAGAACACCGTATGTATTGGGGGTGCTTCGGGCGGCGCGCGCCCGCGGGGCAAAGACCGCGCTCGTTCGCTGCAATCAAGGCCCGGCGCCCGATGTGAACGCCGCCGTCACCATTGTGCCCGGTCCTGAAGCAATCACGGGGTCGACGCGTATGAAAGCCGGGACCGCCCAAAAGATGGTGCTCAACATGATCACGACCGCCAGCATGATCAAACTCGGCAAAGTCTACGAGAACCTGATGGTCGATCTGCGCCCAAACAGCCAGAAACTGATCGAGCGCGGCAAGGGCATCATCATGATGCTCACAGGACTCGACTACACCGCAGCCGAAAGCGTGTTCGAAGCGTCCGGACGAAACATCAAAGTTGCCGTCGTCATGTCGCAAAAGAAACTCGATCGCCGTGCCGCCGAGCGGGCGCTGGAGTCCGCCGACGGTTTTCTCGCCAAAGCCCTGGGAGAGCGATCATGAACCTTGCGCGTCGTTTTTGGCGTGGCGTCGTTCCCGCAGCAGTGACGATTACGCTTTCCATCGGCGGCTGCGGCGCTGACGACGACCAGAACACCATCCGTTTCTGGCAGTTCTGGGACGTTGCCGTGATCGAACCAATGATCGAGCAATTCGAGGCCGACCACCCCGGAATCCAAGTCGAAGTGGAACAGCTCACGTGGAAGAGTGGGCTGGAAAAGATACAGGCCGCGCTGGCGTCGGGGACGCAACCAGACCTGTGCGAGTTGGGTTCTACTTGGGTGCCGCGGTTTAGCTACGAAGGTGTCTTGGCGGACGTGACCGAGGTATACGAGGCGTACGCCGACAGCTTTCTCCTGTGGGACAGTGCCATGTGGAACGGCCGAGTGTACGGGCTTCCCTGGGTACAGGGATCGCGGGCGCTGTTTTACAACCGCGATCTGTTCCGGCAGGCCGGCCTCGATCCCGACGATCCACCCGAGACCTGGGCGGAACTGCTCTCGGCGGCGCAAGCGATCGATGCCCTCGGTTCGGACGTCGAGGGGTTTGGCCTGAACCTGGGAGAGAGATACGTTTTATACAAGAAGTTCATGGCGTTCGCATGGGGTAACGGCGGGCGGATATTGGACGACCACGGTTCGGTCCGCGTCGACGGCGACGAGACTCGGGAGGCGCTCGAATACTACCTCGAGCTTTCAAAGTTCTCTCTCAAAGAGAAACAAGAGATCCTCGACCACCACTTCAAGATCGGCAAGTTGGGGATGCAGATATCGGGTGCGTGGAACCTGCGCAACTACCGTCTAGAGGCGCCCAATCTCGATTATGGCGTGGCCCTCGTTCCCAGACCCGCCGCCGACCGAGGTACCCACGCCAGCTTTGCGGGAGCGGAAATGCTGGTCGTGTTCGAAGGATCGGAGATGAAAGCCGAGAGCATCGCCCTCGCCCGCTTCCTCCACGACTACCCCCAGGCCAAAGCCCTGTCTCTCGCCGTGGGTAGCGTATTTCCGGCCTCCAAAAAAGCGTTCGAGGACACCGTGTTCACCAATGACGAAAGAGTCCGGGCATTCATCGAGCAGTCGTTTACCAGCCGCACTGCTCCAGCGCACCCGGGGTGGATCGAGATGGAGGACGTGATCAATGACACGATCGAAGAAGTTCTCTACGGCCGCCGGGCGCCACGTTGGAGCCTGAAAAGCGCTGCCGAAGATATCGAGGAGATCGTAGCGAAGTTTGAACGAAAACAAACGTCACGCTGATAAACCTCTAAGCGAGTCGGGCTCCGGCCGCCGACTCCCGTCCTGGTTGGTCTTCCTGTTACCCTGGGCGGTCGTCTACGGCGCGTTCTACGTATTTCCCTTCGTCTTTTCATTCGTCCTGGGTTTTCAATCGTACAATCCGTTGAACACGGCCAACACCCAGTGGGTGGGCGCAGCCAACTTCGCCAGGCTGGTATCCGACCCCGATTTCGTCCAGGCCCTGCGCAATACACTGTTTTTTGTGCTCGGCACGGTACCGGTGACCACCGTGCTTGCGTTGGGGCTGGCGCTGCTCGTACGCGGCCGTATTCCGGGAGGCGGCTTTTTCAAGGCAGGTTTCTTTTTGCCGTCGATTCTTTCGATGGTGGTCATTTCGCTCGTGTTCAAATTATTTTATGCGCCGAGTGGGGCGCTAAACGGGTTTTTGAGCTCCGTTGGTCTTGCCGGCCACGGTTGGCTCACCGATCCACGCACGGCGCTTCCCGCCATCATGGCGATGGACGTGTGGGCGGCCGTTGGGTATTACGCGCTTATTTTTTATGCCGCCTTCACCAGTATCCCCGACGAGCTGTACGAAGCCGCGGAGCTGGAGGGAGCGGGATTCTGGGCGACGCTCAGGTACGTCACGCTACCCATGCTCAAACCGGCGATCGGCTTCGTGTTGGTAATCAACACAATCCGGTCATTCCAAGTATTCGTAGAGGTGTTTGTCATGACGCAGGGGGGACCCCTGGGGTCGACCAACACTTTGGTGTTGTACCTGTACGAGACAGCTTTTCGAAGGCTCGACTATGGATACGCCAGCGTGATCGCGTATGTGGTGTTCGTCCTCGCCGGCATCTTTTCGATCGTCGCCATCAAGCGGCTCCGGCCGTCGTACACCGTTGGCGGCTCCACGGGAGGAGCAGGGGGATGACGGCGAAGCGATGGCTCCAGATGGCGGCGCTTTTGATCATACTGGTGGTGATGGCGTACCCCCTGGTGTGGATGGTGTCGATTTCGCTCCGCACGCCCGAGGGCGTCGGGTTTCGGTTTTATCAGGACGTTTGGCAAGCGGGGCCGTTCGATCGGTACTTCTTGAATAGCGTCATTGTGGTGACCGTCGTTCTCGTCGGCAACATCATTTTCTGTGCCATGGCGGGTTACGCGTTTGCGCGCTACCGAGTGCCTGGGCGCAAGATTCTGTTCTTCTTGGTCATCTCGACGATCATGTTGCCCAAGCAGGTCATCTTGGTGCCGATGTACATCATGATGCAGAAGTTTCACCTCCTGAATACATATTGGGCGCTCACGCTCCCGTTTCTGGCCGACCCGTTCAACATTTTTCTAATCCGCCAGTATCTCGTTTCGGTGCCGCCCGACTGTGAGGAAGCGGCTCGGTTGGAGGGTGCCGGTGAGCTCACAATTCTGTTCCGGGTCGTCATGCCGATGTTGCGGCCGGTATTGGCCGTTGTGGCCATCCACACCTGCCTGATTAACTGGAATTCGTTTCTCTTTCCTTTTATACTGACCGACACTACCGCGATGCGGACACTTCCGGTGGGCGTGGCGCTGCTGTCACAGGGAGCTCACAGTATCGACTGGGGCCACTTGATGGCCGGTGCCGTCATATCGGCGGTGCCAGTGGTGGCGGCGTTTGCGGTTTTTCAACGACATATCATCGGCGGGCTCACGTCGGGGATGTCCAAGTAGAACGGGTAAAAACAGGGGTAAAAATAATGGCTGCCAAGCCCGGTCTGGGCGAGCTGTTCACCAAAGAACAATTCACAGCAGTGGGATTGATGTCGGGAACATCGATGGACGGTGTCGACGCCGCGCTCATTACCATCGACGCTCAACCCGAATCGCCTCACGTCGAATTGGTGGCATTTGTCTCGCTCGATTATCCCGAGGAGCTTCGCGAAGTGTTGGAGGATCTGGCGTTCGGACACGAGACAACGGCCGAGGAGGTGGCCACCGTCAACACCGGAGTCGGGGTCACGTTCGCCGGCAGTTTTTTCGAAGTCTGCCGGCGGGCGGGTGTAGACCCCTCGCAGGTCGATTTTATCGGGTCACACGGTCAAACCGTCGCACACGTTCCGCCAGAAAGGAATTCGGGAAGTCCCATCGCGGGAACACTGCAGTTGGGTCCGCCATCGATCGTTGCGGCACTCACCGGTGTTACGACCGTCGGGGACTTTAGAACGGCGGATATTGCGATGGGCGGTCAAGGTGCACCGTTGACGCCGTATGTCGACTACCTGCTGCGGCGCAGCGACGAGTCGAACCGTGTCATTTTGAATATCGGCGGAATCGCCAACCTCACGTATCTTCCGCGCGGGTGCGAGCCCGGCGACGTAGTCGCGTTCGATACCGGCCCGGGAAACATGGTCGTAGACGCTCTGTTTCAGGTGATGTATCTGGGCGAGGGTAAGTACGATTCGGGCGGTGCACGCGCTCGACAGGGACGGTCGTCCAGAGAACTCGTGGACGAATATCTTCGCCTTCCGTACTTTTCCAAGGCACCACCGAAGTCGGCGGGACACCGTGAATTCGGTGCGTCTTTCGCGTGGCGGTTCAAGTCGCGGGCTGAGCGAATGGAATTAAGCCGGGCGGATACGCTCGCATCGGCGGTCGCGCTCACCACTCAGTCGGTTACGCGGGCGATCGGTGAGTTTGTCAAAACCAAAGGGCCGGTCGATGCGGTGTACGTCAGCGGCGGCGGGCTCCACAACCAGGCGATATTGGGCGGGTTGGAGGAGCTTCTTGGCGATGTGCCATGTCTGCCGATCGACGATCTGGGTATCGCTGCCGACGCCAAGGAGGCAGTCGACTTCGCGGTGCTGGCTCGTGAAACACTTATGGGACGACCCAATGTGTTGACATCGGCCACGGGGGCAGCGCGCGCGTTGATCCTGGGTGTTATCGCATGGGGGAAAAGAGAATGATGGCTAGATCTGTCGCCTTGTTCAGGCTCGCCGCTTTTTTCGGGTTTGTTGCGCTGGCCTCGATCGTCGGATGTGCATCCACCGGCAAGAAGGCGCCCACACAGACCGGGCCTATCCCGGAGATCCGCGCTTTGGTGGGCGAAGAAGTGGCGTCGTTTGTCGTCGAGTCTAAGGGCGGCTTTCGCGTGGAGAGCGAGAGTGGGATGGCGCTGATGCGGAGTAACGACCCCTCGCGAATTAGTGTGCGCCGACAAGGTAGTTTGGTCGAGCTCCGTTTCGAGCCGCAGGGAACGGCGGCCGTCGCGGAGGGGAGCGTCTACATAACACCGTTCAAGAGCTCGAACCTCATCTACAATGGCGCGTCGTACCCTGGACGACTTTTCGTCCTTGTCGGTAGTGTCGGGCCGCTGTATGTGATCAACGTGTTACCGTTGGAGACCTATCTCGAAGGCGTTCTGCCGCACGAGATCGGTGATCCCGGGCCCGACGCGTACGCCGCGCTACAGGCGCAGGCGATCACGGCGCGTACCTACGCGATGACCCGAATCCAGTCGCGAAAAGACGAGCCCTTCGACGTCTACGCCGGCGTACGTGACCAGGTGTACGGGGGCAAAAATGACGCCAACCGACTGGCGACGGGAGCGGTTCGGGAGACGCGCGGTGTGGTGCTGACTTTCAAGGATAAGCTGGCCCAAACGAACTATTTCGCCACTTGCGGCGGGCACACTTCCGACATCCGCCTGGTCTGGCCGCAGCGCGAGCCGGCGCGGTACCTCTACGGTCTGTACGATCGTGGTGCACCCGGTGACAAGAGCTTTTGCACGTGGGTTCACAATTATCGGTGGCGTTATTCATTCTCCGGCAGAGAACTGGGCCGAATTCTGCGCAAAACGATCCCGGCCGAATTGGGCTCGGATCCCTCTACAATAGGATCCTTGGTCGACATAGGTGTGTCCGAACGCAACCCCTCGGGCCGTGCCCGCTACCTGGAAATCATCACCACCAAGGGTACATTTACAGTTGAAGGCGATCGTATTCGTTGGGTGTTGATGGCGGACGTCGACGCGGGGCGCATTCTCCCCAGTACCATGTTCGAACTCCACAAAGAATCTCGAAACGGACTGCTCTCATTCGTCAGTATTATCGGTGGGGGCAACGGACACGGTGTGGGTATGTGCCAAAACGGCGCGATCGGGATGGCGAAGAGCGGATACACGTACGAGATGATACTGTCCCACTACTACCCCGGGACCCGGTTGGCTAAGCGCTATTGAGTATAATGACGGACGACGAACACAAACTGACTCCCGACGTGCGGTTTCATTTGATAAAGAAAATGGAACGGCACAAGGTCATTGCGCTGGCGAATACATCTCTGTTGCCGCACGAGGCGAAGTTTATGGAATTTCATGGTGTGGCTGGCGTCGTCTTGTTCCGGCGCAACGTCGAAAGCCTCTCCCAAGTCAGCGAGCTCATAGCCCGAGTAACCGAAAAGTTGGATATTGACGGCTTGCCGCCCCTGGTGCTCGCTGACCACGAAGGGGATTTTGTGTCCGAGTTGCAGAAGATTATCGGCGTCCCGCCGTCGGCGATGGCAATCGCCGCGACGGGTGATCTCGAACTCGCGCGAGACGTGGCCCGCGAAACCGGCTTGGCGATGAAAAAGCTGGGTGTGAACGTTGTGCTCGCGCCAGTTGCCGACTGCTTTCTCGATCCCGCCAGTCCCATCACGGGGCTGCGCACGTTTGGTCGTGATCTGGAACGAGTGGCAGCTTTCGTTGCCGCTACCATCGAAGGATTGCGTGACGCAGGAATGTTGTCCTGCGCCAAACACTTTCCGGGTCACGGTGCCACGCCAGACGACTCTCACGAGACGCTTCCCGAGGTGAATAAGTCGCTCGACGAACTGCGCGGTGAGGACCTGGTGCCGTTCCGAAGTGCGATCGACGCGGGCGTCGACATGATGATGGTCTCGCACGTTGCCTACCCGATGGGCGGTGACGTTCTCGTCCCGGCCAGTTTCGATGGTCGCATCATGAAAGGTCTGCTGCGCGAAGAAATGGGATTCGACGGAACGGTAATCACCGACTCGTTGGAGATGGCCGGCGCGCGATGGTACGCCCGCGGGCGGTTCGGATCTGGTGCGGGAGGTTTCGAGCGCTCGCTTTTGGCCGGTGCGGACCTGCTATTGCACACGAAGCCGGTACCAGAGGCGGTCGAAGTCGAAGGGAGCCCGGAGCCGGTGATGTCGATCAACGTCATGGAGACGATTATTCGCACGCTGGAAAAAGTCGTCGACAAGGGGCGAATTGACGAGAAGATTGCCGAAGCGGCAGAAACCGACGTGACATTACGAAACTTGCTTGCAATTTTGGAGCAGTCGCAGCGCCGCATCGTGAGTCTGCGGGGACGTGTGACGAAGCGTCCGGGCAGCGTGAGGACGCCGGATCGGAGTTCCAAGGTGATACAGTTCGACGCGTATCCCTCTGTGCCAACGGTGTACCGGACCGTTGCGGAAGAGAGTATCGCGGTGTGGGGGACCGATCCATCACAAATCGAGTTGTCGGCCGAACAGCCGTGTGTCGTCGTTCCAGTCGAGTCCCCGAGTCCCGGTGGGCCGATGTTGAAGAAACACGATCTGGACGCGTTCGCAGACGTCTTGTGCCGGCATTTTCCGTCATGGCGCCGCACCGATGTGGTTAGCGGATTTGTGATTGGCGACGACGGTGAATTGTACCCAGACGTCAAGGAAGGACCAGATGTCATAGACGCCGCCCGATATACCGGAGAAGAGTCGTTCGGATTCCATCTCTCCAGTGACGAGGACCTCGTTCTGATCATGTCGTGCCGCGGCGCGGCGCCGGAGGAATTTCTCGATAACCTCGGTTCCTTCGCCAGGCGGTTCGAACCGGCCGCCGTCCTGGTGTTGGGGTGGCCGGTGCTGGATTGGATACCGGAATCGTCTCCCACGCTGATCTGTTTCGGCGCCTCGCCGCAGGTCGCTTCGGCAGCGGCCAGCGTTCTGGCGGGAGAGGCTAAGGCCACGGGACAGACCAAGGGACTGTGGCCGGTGTAGAGCGCGGGCGAGATTGGAACCGGCGGCGGGCAAAAGAGTTAACTTGTTGGAACGCCAGCAAGTTGGGGATTGACAATCGGGGTTGGGGGTGCTAACTTAACCTTCGATTTAGAGCGCTGGGCTTGGTGCCCGGGCGCTCCGTTTTTTCGGACAAAGGCGGGGTCGTAGTTCAGTTTGGTTAGAACGCCTGCCTGTCACGCAGGAGGTCGCGAGTTCGAGTCTCGTCGGCCCCGCCATT
>CBDVBX010000099.1:0-12348 GCA_965372335.1 uncultured bacterium
AACCACGAAACCCTCGTTGCCCGTCCAGCGTGCCCGCCACAGAGTATAGGGGAGAATAGGGAAGAGGGGAACCGCTACTTGCGCAGCCGCTTGAAGCGGTCTTCGGCCGCGGCAAGTTCGAGGATCTTGCGGGCGATCGTTCGTTTCGGCTCCGGGCCGTCACTCTCGTAGATCTTGCCCGCCGCATTGAAAATCGTCACCACGTTCGTGTCGTGCGAAAACGCCGCGCCTTCGACGTTCGGATCGTTGACCACGATCAAGTCACAGCGCTTTTTGCGCAATTTCGCCTGAGCGTTCGCCTCCGCGTCGTCCGTCTCCAACGCAAAACCGACGATCAACTGCTTGTCCCTGGCGCCGGCGAGCGAACCCAATATGTCTTCGGTGCGCGTAAACTCCAGAGCGAGTGTGTCGCCTTTGATTTTTGAGTCGGCCGCCGTCGCAGGTTTGAAGTCGGAGACCGCGGCTGCCATCACCAAGACGTCGTGCGCGGCGAACGCGTCCTTCAGCGCCGCCCCCATTTCCGCCGATGTCCTTACCCGCACCAATCGCACCCCGTGCGGTGCCGGCACCGCCGTACCCGCCGCCACCACCGTAACCTCCGCACCCATATCGCGCGCCGCCTCGGCGATGGCAAAACCCATCTTGCCCGATGACCGATTAGAGATCACACGAACAGGATCGATGTCCTCTTCGGTGCCACCCGCGCTTACCAACACTCGAAGACCGCCGAACTCCGAGGACAGAATGTTTTCGATCATCCCGACGATGGTCTCCGGTTCTGCCATGCGACCTGTGGCCTCGTAGCCGCACGCCAGGTCGCCCCGTTCGGGGGGGACCACCCCGAATCCGCGGTTCGACAGCAACCACAGATTCTCCTGGTTGGCGGGGTTCTCCCACATGCCATCGTTCATCGCCGGCGCGATCACCACGCGGCCGCGGAAAGCCGTGACCAGCGTGGTCAGCAGATCATCCGCTTTGCCGTGAACGAACTTGGCAATAGTGTTGGCCGTACACGGGGCGACCACCACCAGGTCCGGCCACTTGGCCAGGTCGATGTGCTCGACAGGCGACACCGTCCCCTGCGATTGGGCGCCAAACATGCGGATATGGACGGGATTTTCGGAGAGGGCTTCGAAGGTAAGCGGGGTGACGAACTCGCACGCGGCTTCGGTCATCACCACTTTGACCTCCGCGCCGAGCCGTTTGATGAGTCTCAACAGGAATACCGCCTTGTAGGCGGCGATACCGCCGGTCACACCGAGCAGTATTTTTCGGCCTTCGAGACTCATGAGAATTGCCTCTCCCCCGGGGGGCCTGCCGGCCGGCGAAGCCAGCGAAGTCGGCGCTGTGCGCGCTGCGCGCGCTTGGCGGAGTGCTATTTTTCGTCTTCTGTGAACATCTCGTCCGGCATCTCTTCTCGCTCGACGTACTCGTACTTGACTTTGTTCTCGATGACGCGGTTCAAGGCGGCCGTAGTGGGTTTGAAGTCCGCGTCTGCCTGCGCTCCCCGAATGATGAGCGAATTGAGCCGCCGAGCCTCCATGGCCATCACGCGGACGGCTTCGTAACGGTTAGCAATGCGGTCGGTGATTTTCTCGATCAAAACCAGTTTTTCGATGGTAGTCGGCATGGTTTCGTGTTCACTCCTGACGAAAGTTATTATCTCGGATCCGGTTACGTCTTATCTTGCCGGCCGAATCCGGCGACGAATCCAGCTTCGTGCCGATTACTCCGGCACCTCTCGGCATCGATGATCGATTGAGTTTTGTCAACGGCGTCGTCGAGCTCGTCGTTCACAACAAAATAATCGTAATCAGTAGAAGCGTTTATCTCCTCGACCGCGTTATCCAGACGTGTTTCGAGATCGAGGTTGTCGTCCAGGCCCCGCTTGATTATGCGTTGTTTGAGGGTTTCGAACGACGGGGGTAAGATAAATATCATCACTGCTTCGGGAAAGACCTTTTTTACACGAATTCCACCCTGTACGTCAACATTCAATAACACGTCGTGGCCGGCCGCCATCTCGTTCTCGATGAATCGGCGGGGGGTGCCGTACCACTCTCCGTGTACCTCGGCCCATTCCACCAGCTCCCGGTCCTTCATCTGCTCGAACACATCGCGCTCGACGAAGAAGTAGTCCCGGCCACTCTTTTCCCCTTCGCGCGGCGGCCGCGTAGTGGTGGAAACCGACGCAACCAGCGTCGGGTCCGCCGCCACCAGCCGGTCTTCGATCGTCGTCTTGCCCACACCAGAAGGGCCAGATATTACCACCGGGAATGCCCTGCTGTTCCGTCTCATTCCAGGTTCTGCACCTGCTCCCGCAGTTTCTCCGTCTCCTCCTTCAGCGTCACCACGAGTTGCGTCACTTCCGAATCCGACGCTTTGGCACCGATCGTGGACGCTTCTCGGTGCATCTCCTGGAGGAGATAGGTCAGCTTTTTCGCCACCTCGCCACCCGATTCGATCGTGCGGTCGAACTGGTCGATATGGCTGTGAAGGCGGGTGAGTTCTTCGGTCACGTCTAACCGGTCGGCCATCAACGCAATCTCGTTCGTCAACCGGTCCTCGTCTACCGAAGTATCGCCGACGAGCTGCTCGATGCGGTTGCGAAGTGCCTCCGCGTGCCGCTTCGACACATCGGGCGCTAATTTGTCGACGCTGGCGACCGTTTCGCCGACCCGCTTCAGCCGGGACACCAAGTCCTGTTCGAGCGCCTTGCCCTCGTCCGAACGCATCTGGCAGCAACGATCCACCGCCTGGTCGAGCGCTTTCTCCACCAACGGCCACAAGGTCTGAACGTCGCCCTCTTCTTCGTCGCCGACAACCACGTCCGGTAGCTGCACGAGCAGGTTGATGTCGACGTCGCCGCCGACGTCGTGCGACGCGGCGAACTCGCGCAGGTGTTTCAAATACTTCTCCATCACCGGGACGTTGATCGCCACGTTCCGTTCGACCGCTTCGCTTTCGACGGACAAGGTCACGTAGACGCGTCCGCGGGCGAGCCGCTCACGAATGCGCTCCTTGATGTCACGTTCGCGTGAATTGAGCACTCTCGGCAATTTCAAAGAATAGTCTAGAAAACGGTGATTGACGGTCCGGATTTCCACCGACACGGTGTGCGCCTCATCGGAAGCTTCTCCCTGTCCAAATCCGGTCATACTGATTAACATATAAGCTGCTCCTTGAAGACCAGGCGGGTTAGCGCGGTGACCTCAAATATTAAACGGACGGGGCCGCCGTGTCAATAGGTAACACCGGAAATCATAACAATTTAGAAGATAAATCGGAAATGCCTCATGGACGGATCACTGATAGAGATGTTTTGCAGTTCGGTGCAAGGTCGCATTGTCGGCCGGGTGATCGGCCCGGTGCGGTGGCTCAGCCCGGTCTTGAGCATTCCCGTCGGCGGCCGCGACAGGGGGGAACACATGGTCGCCATCCTTGCAAACCCCGGCCCGTTCTGTTACCTGGCCGACCAGGACCCGCTCCAGGGAACGCCGGCACCGGCGCGCTTCCCACAACTGGCAGGCGCGTTGGTGACGGGGGTGACGCGACTGGCGAACCAACGAATCTTGCGGTTGGAAGTTGAGACGGCCGGGGAGATAACGGAGACGTTGTGGTTGGACTTGTTATTGTTCGGGTCGGCCGGACGCGCCGAGCTGGTGCGCGGGGACGGCGGCGTCCTTCAGGCGGTGGGCTGGAGACTGTCGGCAAAATCTGTGGGAGCGGCGTCCGTGGAATTTACCGGGACGGAGTTCTATTTGATCTCTACAGGGCGGCTCGGAAGAGTCGCCCCCTCGTCGGTAGACGTGCTAGAGGCGGCCCACCGTTTGGGACCGTTCCGCAACGCCGTCGAGGCCTGCCGGCAGGCGGGACCGCAGATTCTGGAAGAGGCCCACCGCGTCATGATTCGAAATCGCTCGCGGCCGCTCACCCGACGGCTGTCGGCCCAACGACAGTTGTTGGCGAAGCTGGAAAGCGAATTGGATCTGGCCGCCAGCCACGATCGCGTGCGAAGGGAGGCCGAAACACTGGCGGCTTACCAGTCCCAGATAAAGCAGGGGGCGAAGACGATCGAGCTTCCAGACGTTTACGATCCCCAGTCGATGCTGACCATCGGTCTCGATCCCGCCCTCCCCATCCGCGTTCAGATCGCGAAACGTTTCAAACGGGCGGCCAAGCTCGTACGAAGCGAGCCCCACCTTCGTCGCCGAATCGGCGAAGTCCGCCAGAAAATCGACGGCCTCGATGCGGCTCTAACCGACATTGACTCGGCGGACAACTTCGCTGCGGCGATGGGCGAATTGAACCGTCAACTCGCCGGACTGTCCGGGGGCCGGCACGCCGCACCCATCCCGGCGGGCAAGTCGACCCGGCCCGTCGCGGTCGGTCGGGCCGGCGCGTACCGCAGAATTGAACTCGACGAGGTGTGGTTTGTCCTCGTTGGTCGGAGCAACCGGGAAAATGACGACCTCACATTTCACCAAGCGTCTCCGACGGACCTGTGGCTTCACGCCCAACACGTTCCCGGCTCTCACGTCATCCTCAAATCTCGGGGCAATCCGGGCTCGCCGCCGATCGAAATTCTAGTGCGGGCAGCGTCTGTGGCAGCGCATTTCTCCAAAGCCCGGCACAGTAGTCTTGTGCCGGTGATCTACACCCAACGAAAATACGTCCGGAAACCCCGCGGCGCTAGACCGGGACAGGTGGTATGCCAACGCGAAAAAATGGTCATGGTGCCACCGGAACTCCCCGCAGAAATTCCGTAAAAAATTTAACGCCCCCGCCGGGTGGCGGGGGCGTTGCGGGCACCCCAATTGGTGAAGGGGAAGCACAACGTGCTTCCCCTTCGGTTAGCTAGAGGGCAATACCAAGTTGGAATCAAGCTAAGGGCAAGGGCTATGATTCACTGGCTTGGCGAGCCACTCAGGGGAAGGCATCCGGCCTCACCCGCCTCGATCGGCGGGCGATAGACGGAGTACGCAGCCTCCGGTATCACCCTCTATGCAACCGCATCTTCCCTCTTCCTGTATCCTGAGGCTCCTGAACAAGCCTCGAACTGGACGCGGTTGGAGTTGTGCATTTGGTAGGTCGTGCAAGTCTTATGCCACGTAGGCCAATGAGACGTCGATACGGGGGATTGTAGTCGGCTTGTTTTTCAATAGGTTACAGCAAATCGAAAAGAAAAACGCCCACGGATATCCGCGGGCGCCAAAAACAGTAAAAATATTTAACGCCAGTAAAATAACTTTACGCTTTGCTTCTCCGCTACTTCTCCGTAAATCCCGATTCTGTCAGTAAGATGGCGCCCCACGGGGGTGGACCGTCGTAGATTTCGTTGTTCCAATTCTCCCAGAAAATCTGGACTGTCACGCCTGCCGGGGCATTGCCACCACCGTACGACGGGTGCGCTACGATTTTAATCTCGATCCTATCCGCCCCGAGCGGTGTCAAATTTACCTTGAGCGGCACATCTGTCGTAAATCTCAACGTCTGCCCGGCGTACTCAATCGTCGCCTGACCGGGAAGGACCGTTTTCTGGAGTGGCGCGGGAAGCTGGTCGGACATTGTCGCGAGTGGCACCAACAGTACAGTCACCACTACGCTCACGAACATAAGTTTTGAGAGGGCTTTCATCGATACCACCTGTACAGGCTAAACGTTCGACTCGCTATCAACGCGCCGGGCACAGACGCTCCCTGCCTGGGATGTGGCTCGCCCGCCGTCCCCGATAGCAGACCACCCCACCTCGCCTGCTGGGCACGGTTCGGTGGAACTAACTCACACGGATTATCTTAGTGTCGAAACTGCCCCATAGATGCACTTAATACTATAGCATACGAATTCCGGCCTTGAAAGGTCGTTTCTACGATTTTCTGCTGGAAATCTCGTTTTACACGGCTGATTTCGGCGCCGCGGGAGGTTTGGGCGGAAATTCCGGACCCTTGACCCTGTTGTTGCCTGCTCTCGACGTCACACGGCGCGAGTCGAGAGCCTCCAACAGCGGAATGGTGTGCTTTCGGGTGAGCCCCAGGGCGCTCTTGATCTCCGCCACGGAGACTTCGGTCCGATCGTCGAATAGCCGGCGGAGGATGTCGACGCATTCGACCATAGCCTCGCGGTGAATCAGGCCGTTTCCGACCTCGACCAGATCGCCGCAGTCTTTGAGATACTGGACGGCGTCCGCGAAACGATGGCGGCTGCGCCACCCGGATTCCAAGTCCGATTTCTGCGGAAACGCCATGCCCGCCGACCGGACCTTTTCGACCAGAGACGATAGATCTTCGTGTGTATCATCGGACAGCGCCATTTCGGCGGTACCGGCCCGAACGAGACTGCCCCTCACAAAAACGGGCCGGTATGCTCCCAATCCCTCCAGCACACGGTTGAACAGCGGAGTACCGTGCGGAAAGCTCGTTTTCTGACGGAGTTCTTCTTTGTCCATACCCCATTTCAGCGGGTTACGCACCTGGTATACCCCGGCAAGGTCTTCGACCTGCTCGGCGAGACTGTCGAGCGCCCGGCGATGGAACAACTTTTTCTCGATTTCGACGACCTCGCCGTTTTCGACGAGCGTCTTTGCCACTTCGGCGTCCGCTGTCTTTCGCGGCAACCCTTGTAGCCCTGCGCTCTCGATTTCCTTGGACAAAACTTCGGCGGGGTCGCCCCGTTCCCTCAGCTCGAGTTGTTCGATCACCTCGGAGTCTTGACGTTTGTGCCGTTCGGGGTGCGCGTCGATCACAACACCACCCCCGACCACTCTAGACGGAGAATACTTGCGCAATACAATGCGATCGCCCTTGGCCGGGACGAGCGATTTCTCCAGCTTGATCTGCACCAGCGCGTCCTCGCCGGCGCGGAGCACGTCGTTCTCTAGCAGTATCACGCGGCCCAAGACTTCGCTGGCCCCGTGGTGGATGCGGAGTCGTTCACGGTTTTTTATTTCGAAGTCGTGGTAAGTCGCAACACGGATCCTTGCGTCGATGGCGTCCGTCGCGGTGAACCGTCCGGGGGTAACCAACATGTCGCCTCTCGATACTTGGTCCAGCCTCAGCCCCTGAAGGGCGACGGCCAGCCGTTCTCCGGCGAAGCCTTGGTTGCGCTTCTCGTTGAAACTTTGCAGTTCTCGCACACGAGTCATGATTCCCCGTGGCAGTACTTCCAGCGAGTCACCGACGGCTAAGGTGCCCGTATAGCAGCTCCCCGTGATCACCACGCCGATACCCTTTTTGTGGAATACGCGATCGACCGGTTGGCGGTACGCGCCGGTGGCGTCGCGTTCCGCCACGCCGGCCACCAGCTCGGCGAGCGCGGACTTGAGCGCGTCGATGCCTTCGCCCGTTTTCGAGGACGTCTCCACGATAGGGGCGCCCTCCAGAAACGTCCCGCGAACCAGTTCGGCAATTTCCTCGCGGAGGATTTCCATCGTGTCGTCCTCGGCCAGATCGCGCTTGGAAATGACAACGACGCCTACGTCGATCGCGAGCGAACGGAGGACCTCGACGTGCTCCTCGGTTTGCGGCATCACTCCTTCGTCTGCGGCGATCAACACCATGGCCAAATCGATTCCGCCGGCGCCGGCCACCATATGCTTGACGAATCGTTCATGACCGGGGACGTCGACGATACCCAAAAAGGTCTCGCCGTCGAGCGGGAGCGGCGCAAACCCCAACTCGATCGAGATGCCGCGTTCCTTTTCTTCTTTGAGGCGATCGGTGTCGCAGCCGGTGAGCGCCTTGACCAGTTCGGTCTTTCCGTGGTCGACGTGCCCGGCCGTGCCAAGAATGAAGTGGCGCATCGCTAGTCGGATACCCTTTCGATATCCGCGCCGAGTTCGCGGAGCCTATTCTCGATTCGCTCGTAGCCGCGGTCGATGTGGTAGATACGGAGTATCTCGGAAGGACCGTTTGCCGCGACCGCACCGAGGATCAGTGCGGAGCTGGCGCGAATGTCGGTGGCCATAACCGGCGCGCCCTGAAACGATCGCACGCCCTTGATCACCGCCAGATTACCGTCGAGGCGGATGTCGGCACCGAAGCGTCTGAGTTCCGGCACGTGGGTGAAACGGTCGGGATAGATGGTGTCTTTGACGGTGCTCACCCCTTCGGCGTGGCACAAAACGGTGATGATTTGCGCTTGCATGTCGGTGGGAAATCCGGGGTATTCCTGTGTCACCACGTGTGCCGGTTCGAGGCGTTTCGGGCCAATGACACGCACGGTGTCGCCCGTGACCTCGATTTCGGCGCCGCATCCCCTCAAGGTGGTAAGCACCGCGTCGAGGTGGCCGGGAGCGCAGTGTGTGATCGTGACGTCGCCCCCACTCACTGCCGCTGCCGCCGCGAACGTGCCCGCTTCGATTCGATCCGGAATCACCCGGTGTTGGATGGGTTTCAACTCATCGACGCCGGTGATCGAAAGCGTGGCCGTTTCCAACCCTTCGATGGTGACGCCGCATTCGACGAGTGCCAGCCCCAGATCGGTGATTTCCGGCTCGAGCGCGGCGTTGCGGATCACCGTTGTCCCGTTGGCCAGCGCCGCTGCCATCAGCGTCTGTGCGGTCGCGCCCACACTGGAGATCGGAAACGCCACCTCCGCCCCTTTGAGCCGTTTACAAGACGCCTCGATATAGCCGTGTTCCAACTTTATTTTGGCGCCCAGCCGTTCCATTGCCATCAGGTGCAGATCGATCGGCCGCGGTCCCCATGCACACCCACCGGGCATGCTCACGCGCGCCCGGCCGTGATAGGCCAACAGAGGCGCCAGCACGTATATCGACGCGCGCATGGTACGGACCAGATCGTAGGGCGCCTCGACGCCGTCGGCGTGTGCGTTGTCGATGGTGAGCACCCCGTCCTCGAGCGTCGTCTGCGCTCCGAGAAGTTCGAGCGTTTTTATCATCGTGTACACGTCGCGTAGTGCGGGAACGTTTTCTATCCGGCTGCTGCCGCGGGAGAGAAGAGAGGCCGCCATGATGGGAAGCACTGCGTTTTTTGCACCGTTGACAGCGACGGTGCCGCTAAGCCGAGTGGGACCATTTATAATGAATTTGTCCATACCGCCGTCCTGGTGTTGGTGACATTTCTCAGGCTCTTTTATCTTATGAAATTTAAGGCGGGGTCGCGAGGAGATTATGGCGCCTAACGCTTCACACCGACAACCACCCGGTCGCGGCCGGCGAAGTCGGGGCTAACGGACACGTCCACGAGACCAGCTTCGGTCATCATACCGCCCACGGCGGCACCCTGGTCGTCACCGATCTCGAACGCGGCGAATCCGCCCGGCCGCAGCCGACGGGCCAGCTTTGGCGTTACCGCTCGATAAAAATCGAGACCGTCCGGCCCACCGTCGAGCGCGGCGCGCGGCTCGTGGTCACTCACCTCGGGGGGAAGGTTTGAGAGCTCGTTGGTCACGATGTACGGCGGATTGCACAGAACCGCGGAGACTTCATGGTCGTCAGAGCTCAGATACCTTATTACATCTGCTTCAACCGCGGTGATTCGGTCATCGACACCGTTTCGCCTGGCATTCTTTTGTGTGGTGGCCACGGCAAGTGCGCACGCGTCCACTGCGATTGCATTGAGATTGGGAATTCGCGCCGTCAAAGAAACCGCGATGACGCCGCTCCCGCAGCAAAGATCGAGAGCCTCGAGGCTTCTCTCCAACGGCATCCGTCGCAAACGCGCCTCGGCCAGTTCGACGAGGATCTCCGTATCCGGCCGCGGGACGAATACGCCCGTCGGTACGACGAACGGCCGCGACATGAACTCCGTCGTACCGAGGATGTACTGTAGCGGCTCGCGATTAGCGCGCCGGCGGACATTTTGCCAAAACACGCGCACCTGATCATCGTCCGGCCATATGCCGGAGTGCGTATACAAGTCCAACGTCGAGCAGCCGAGCGAGTGGCAAAGCAGCCACTCGGCGTTGCGCCGTGCATTGGGTACGCCGTTTTCGATGAGCAGCGCAGCGCAGCGCCGAAGCATGCAGCGGACGTCGTGACAACCGCTGTCCATCGATGGGATCACTTCATCTTCTCCATAACGTCCGCCTGATAGAGTGCTTCGATCAGCGCTTCGAGGTCTCCGCCGAGGATCTCGTTCAGCCGATGTAGTGTAAGATTGATTCGGTGGTCGGTGACTCGCTGTTGGGGAAAATTGTATGTACGAATCTTCGCGCTCCGGTCGCCGGAACCGACCTGGCTCTTGCGGTCTTTGGAAATTTTCTCCTCCTGTTCCCGGCGCGCCTGGTCGAGTAACCTCGCTCGCAACACCTTTATCGCTTTTGCGCGGTTCTTGTGCTGTGATTTCTCGTCCTGACACGACACCACCAGGCCTGTGGGTATATGCGTGACTCGCACGGCGCTGTCGGTGGTGTTCACACTCTGTCCTCCGGGCCCGCTCGATCGAAAAACGTCGATTCTCAGGTCGTTGGGATCGATTTCGATATCGACGTCCTCCGCCTCCGGCAACACCGCCACCGAGACGGCCGACGTGTGGATGCGCCCGCTGGATTCGGTGACCGGCACCCGTTGGACGCGGTGAACACCGCTTTCGTATTTGAGAGCACCGTACGCGCCCTCGCCGTGGACGAGAAAGATGACTTCCTTCAAACCGCCGATACCAGTCTCGTTGCGGCTCATCAGTTCCATTTTCCAGCCCTTGTTCTCGAGATAGCGCGAATACATCCGAAGTAAGTCGGCGGCGAACAACGCCGATTCCTCACCGCCTGTACCCGCGCGGATTTCGACGATCGTGTTTCGCGAGTCGCTGGGATCTTTGGGTACGAGGAGCACGCGAAACTCCTCTTCGAGCGCTGCTTTTTCGTCCTCGAGCTCGTTCATCTCCGCGCGCGCAAAATCGATCAGTTCGTTGTCGTCGCCGGCGGCGATCACCTCGTTGTTGTCATCGATCATTTTCTGGAGCTCCTGGAGGCGCTTGACAACAACGACGACTTCTTCGAGCTCCTTGCGCTCGCGTGCGACCTGCCGGTAACGCTTGGGGTCTTTTAACACGGCGCCTTCTGTAAGCTGCGCGGTCAGCTCGTCGAATTTGGACAGTATTTGTTCGAATTGTGAATCCACGGGGATTACATCTCCTGCGGAGAGGTCCGAAAAAAACGCTAACCAGCGGGGAGTTCCAGCTTGACGGACTGGTAGTCGAGGCAGGCGTCGAGAGCCGCGACGGCCACTTCGAGCATGTCGTCGGACGGCTCCTTGGTGGTGACACGCTGGAGCGTGAGTCCCGGCAAAATAGCGAAACGGAAATAGCGGGCGAAGCGCTCTTTGCCGGAGAGTTTGATGAACTCGAAGGCAATCCCGCCGATCAACGGGATCATGGCGAACCGAAGCAATCGATCGTTCCAGGTTTCCGGGCGACCGAGAAACGCGAATACGACCACGCTCACAAGCATAACCACCAACAAGAAACTGGTGCCGCAGCGGGGATGAAGCGTGGAGTACTGGCGCGCGCCTTCGGCGGAAAGATCCTTTCCGTCCTCGAATGCGTAAATGGTTTTGTGTTCGGCGCCGTGGTACTGAAAGATGCGCCGCATTTCTTTCCACCTGGAAATCAGTAGGATGTAGCCCAAAAAGATGGCCAGCCGAAACACGCCGTCGACGAGATTAAACAGAATGCTGTTTTCGACGGGGAACAATTCGGTAAGCCACAGCGGAATAAAAAAGAACAGTAGAAAACCGGCCGCCAGCGCGAACAAAATCGACCCGGCGATCGAGAGCGACGAAGCGAGCCGCCCTTTTCGGGTAGATTTTTTCTCCTCTTCTTCCTCCATTGCCTGTGACGCTGAATACGACAGGGATTGTATACCGATCCACAAGGTTTCGATCAGGCTAAGCGCGCCGCGGATAATGGGAATGTTGAGCCACTTGAAACGATGGGTAAGTCCCATGTACCGGATCTTCTGAATGACGATCCGGCCCTGCGGGGTCCTTACGGCGGTGGCATAAAAAGTCGGCGAGCGCATCATCACTCCTTCGATGACCGCCTGCCCGCCGACGCTGATACGTTTCTCAGCCATAAGTTTTGAGCTTATTCGGCGTCTTTGTAGTTGTACTTCGCACGGAAGCGTTCTACGCGACCGGCGGTATCGACAAATTTGCGCTTACCGGTGTAAAAGGGATGCGACGCGGACGAGATTTCCATCTTGATGACGTAGTGATCAACGCCGTCGATGTTGCGCACCTCGTTACTGGTCATTGTCGAACGGGTAACAAACTCGGCGCCGACGCTAGGGTCGACAAAAACGACGGGGTGATAGTCGGGATGTGTTTTGTCCTTCATAGTGTAACTCTCCTGATTTCGTGGTGCCAAAGTATAAAGTATAGTGACCAAA
>CBDVBX010000100.1:0-12086 GCA_965372335.1 uncultured bacterium
GGCGCGGGATGCAGGGCCACCAGTCCCGCGCTGAATGTTGGTAGGCGCAGGACGCTGCGCAGTAAATCCGCGAGGTGGTTACTGCTTTCTTGTGCCAGCGACGCTGATTTCAAATTCTTGGTAGGCTTCGCTGCCCGTCGGGTCCGCGACGCGCACCACTACTTCGAAGGCCCTCTCGCCCAACTTCGGGTCCGGAAGCTGCCACTCGATGCGGCCTGTATTCGAGATCGTCATGCCCGTTGGTTTCGTGATGAGCGAATACGTCAACGCTTCCAGATCGGGGGCGGTGGCGGCAACTTGGTAGACGTATCGACGGCCCTCGGCGATCGAATTCGGCGGTTCAGAGGTGATCTGTACGACATTACTGCCGATCTTCAAGGGTTCGCTCTTGTGAGCCGAGGATTCGTCGTCGCCGTCAGTTGCGGAGATCATTGCGTAAACTTCGTCGCCGTTCTTGCACAACCCCGCGTTGAGCGCACTTTTTGACTTGCCCGGGACCTGACTGCCGTTGATGTACCACGCGTATTTGAAAGTCATCTTGTCCTTGTCGGCATCCACCGCGTTGACGCGCGCGCGGATCATTCCGCCCGTGGCGTCGTTGAGTACCAAGGAAGCTTCAATGATCTGTGGTGGGGTGTTGAGGACCGTGACCGGCAGCGTGACAACCGGTTCGTCGAGTGCGTCCGGGCCCAGCAGATTGACCTCCGCGTGGATTTGGTCTCCTTTTTTGAACTTGCTCGGAGGGAGAGATGGCTCGTTAAAATTGTGGATTGCCTGCCCGTTACGAAACCACTTCACTGCGATGTATAGATACTCGTTCTTTAGCGCTTTCTGCATTTTGATCTTGAGCGCGTTGTGTGCGTATGCAGACTTCGGAAATATCTCAGACGACATCACTTTGGCTTGGAGCGGACTTTCACCCACCTCGAAAACCCTGTCGTAATTCGGCTTCGCCGTAAACGAATATACGGCAAAGCAGATGATTCCTGCTACCAGAAGCGCAATCGCGCCTTTCAGGACCATTGGTCGCCCTTCCTGTTAGTGCTGCTTGCTCTTTCTGCCGGTGCAGCGGTCCCGGTTCCCAGTACGGACAAACAGCCCCTCGAGAGGAGCCGTTTGTCCCTGGGAGACCGTAACCGTCACTTAGTCTATAGCGGTTCGTCAGGGCCGAGCACCCGGACAGGACCGCCCTTACTGGATACCTTCGGATCGGAAACGATGATGAGTGTCGCGTACGTGGTGCCGTCCCTCGTCGTGCCGATCACGTAGACCGGGGAGCGTGTGACCAGCGTGCCCTGGTCGATCAGCCCTTTCCCGGTCCGGTAAATCCGCGTTTGCTTGGTGATCACGACCTCACGGTCGGCCACGCGGATCCGACCTTGCAGCGTTCCGCTGACCGTACCTGCGATCGTGACCGTGTTTTTGCCTTGATGAGGACCTTTAATCGTACCGTTTCCGTCTCTCACCATCTGCTTCGATGTGCCCGCGACCCCGTCATTGGTAACGACGGCAATCAGCAGGCCCACGAGTGCAACTGCGCATATGCTAATGATGATCCTTTTCATCGTTTCACCTGCTTAGTTATAGAGCTGACGCCACGAACGGACGATCAGCTGCTGGATAACACCCACGGTGTTTCTGATGTGAATTTTGGTGTCGGTACCCTGTATCACAACGTCTTCGTGGATGATGTCGATAACCGGCCTGGACACAATACCCTCGCCTATCTCTTCAGTACGGCCGTCGGTGGTGTCGTTGCTGGTGTCTTCGTCGCCGTCGTAGGCGGCTCCGTTGCGGAAGTTGACCGCGTACAGCCAGGAGAAACCACCAAACTTGCACCTTTCGGCCATCGGCATAAAGGTGGTGAAGTACACGAAACCGGCGACGAGTGCATCGGGTTCGACAATTCTTTCGCCTTCGCCCAGAACAAGGTCGATGTACCAGCCTCTATCGGTCGAGCTGATCGTGTTGATCGTGCTCGTTTGGTCGACGAGGCCAAATCGATCGACGGACGTCAGACTGTGGTTGTCGATAATGCAGTAGAACGTCTGCTTTGAGAAATCGATGAAATCTAACGGTTCGATGTACTTGCCGGTGCCGAAATACAGGTACACGTCGTTGTTGTAGTCGACGGTCAGAATCGGTTCCGCTTGAATCGGCTGATCGGTCTCGAACAGCAACGATTTGATGGGCGGAAAGTGCCTCAGGTCGTACCGCCACAGGTGGCCGGCAAGATCGGAGATATAGAACAGGTCGTCGTAGCCGTCGTAGTCGTAGTCGACGCCCTCGGCGGCCGTCGTCAAGTTGACCTCCAGCTGGCTGCTGAGCTTTTCCGTCCACAACAACGAGCCATCCTCCAGACTGATCGCCATCACGTGCGCTTCGCCGTTCAGGTAGTCCGGACCCGATCCGATGATCGCAACCATCTGGTCGAGCGCTTTCACCCGTACGATCTCCGGCTGCGTCCACGATTGGATGACGCCCGGCAGTTGGGTTTCCCACAAAAACTGAGGGTTGTCCCGATCCGTCACGTCGATGGCGAAGAACCCGTCGCCGCCGTGCTTCATTCCGCCAAAGAGTACCGTGCGCCATGCACCGCCGAGATAGACGTCCTCTACCTTCGGCGTGAGGTTGACGGAGTACTCGTGACAGTAGGAGGTGTCGGCCAGACTCTTCAGTTTGGGAAGTTGACTCTCTGGCACAAACGCCCACAGCTCTTTACCCGTCATTTCGTCGAATGCGTGGAGCATGCCGTCATTCGCTCCGATATACACGGCGCGGGGACGATCGACGTTCGCCATGCGGTACGCCATATAGTCTTCCGTTAGATAGAAAGACGAGGGCATGCCCACGACAACCGGAGACGAATCGACGACGTCGCCGAGCTTCCAGCCGCCCCGGTAACGCAATCCGGGCACGTACTCCCCGCGTACCCAGTCGATCACTTCTGCGGCTTCATCAGGCGTCGCAAGCCCCATTTTTTGGTAGAGCATGTCTGAGTAACCATCCGAGAATTCGATCTGATACCCATCCATCGACGTCAAGATTCGCCGCGAATCGGCTGAGCGGTCAGCCAACAACGCTCCGGCTTCCCAGATCGGGTAGTCGCCGTCTTCGTAGGGAAGCGCAAAGGCTTCCAGAAAACCGTGCCACTTCACGGGCAGGTACTTCGCGCGCAAAAGGTGGTCATCCGACCCCCCCTCGACCGACACGATCGCGACGGCCGATCCGGACGAGATCCTGCGGATGATGTCGCGCAGCACGTTGGCGAGGGCCGTCTTGAGTTCCTCGACACTCCGGGCCGTCAGGTACATACCGTCGCCGTTGGCCGCGGTTTCGGCCAGAAGAGGAGCGTCGATGTTGAAACCGACCACGTAGGTGGACGCATTCTGCACCTCTTCCATATCCGGTCGCAGGTCGATCTCGTTCAGGTAGCCGGCGACGTCGTCGACATAATCGGAGCAGCCTGCCGAGTTAGGGTACGGCGCGCCGATGGAGGCACAACTGCCCGGCTCCCTGCCGTCCCCGTCCCAGTCGCCGATGTAGGCGGGGACGTCGAGGTCGTTCGTGGGATACCCGTCGGTCAGCATGACGACGAACGTCTTCTGGCAGTAGTACTCGATCGGTGCGAGGTTACCGGTGAGACTCAGGTAGTCGATGACATCGACCAGGGTCTCAGCCAAGGGTGTCGGTCCTTTAGCCGATACGCCATCGACGGCGTTCAGCATGACCTCTCGCGGCGACCCGATTTTGGACATCAAGTTGCCGCCGGCGCCGTTGGCGTTGAAGGTATAAAACCCAAAGCGGAGGGTCCCCGTCGGGGCTCCTTCCGGGTTGAACTCGTCCAGAATCTCGTGCATGACGGCCTTTTCCGCCTGAATCCGCGTGAGTAGCGGCATGGTTTTGCGCTGCTCCGCGGTGGCGGTGTAAAACAGCCAGTTGAGGTAGTTTCCGGAGTACAACCCTTCGTAGGAGTTGTCGCTGTTGACGAGGTAGATTTGCGGCTCTGACTCCAAAGTTTTGTCGAAATCGTATGGAGAGAAGAAGCCGTCTTGTTTGACGCCATACAGTTGCGCCGCCTCGAAGGGGCCGGCGTACAATTTATTGACGTCGTAGTCCAGGTGATAGAGGATCTCGTTCATACTCCCTGAACTATCGAGTATGAACAGCACATTTCCGTTGGCCATTGTCCGCTGTATCGGAAGCGGAAATTCGCACACTCCCGCCCAGGCGGTGGACACCGCCACGGCGAAAATGCACACAACGGACAAGGCCACTGACACTGCTTTTATGCAGTAGTTGCTCGTTTTCATGATCAGTACCCCTGTCGAAAGAGTCTGCTCGTCCGGACCTCGATCCGGGCCGAGCTCTGTTGAACGCTCTCCCCTCTCGAATCGATCGTGTAGTCGAAGTCCATGTACTCTTGACTCCAACCGGGGCGAAACCGCACACGATCGAATCTTACATCGAATTTGTATTTATGGTCGTCGTACATCATCGTGAAGTCATCCTGATTTGCCACGAATTTCTCCGCTGCATCGATGATCGCAGGCGGGATCTGCTGTGTGCGAATCCAGTTGATCGCCGACTCGGCTCCCGCGTCGGACGAATAGAACGATCGAACGTGCGAGTACTCGTTAAGCGATACCCTTCGCTCCGAGCTAGTAACCCACACAATAACCGTGGCCGTGATGGCAAGCGCGGTTATAAAGAAGAGCGTGGCGACCAGCGCGGAGCCCTTATCGTTGCGCAGTTTTTTCAACATGATCGTTTTCTCCTTGAGGCAACCGGTTCGCCCACCGAATACCGGTGCATGTCTTATGCTATCCCCCGAGGTTTCTCAACCCGATCCTCGTCGACGCGCTCATCTCGCCGCCGCGGGGCGTTTCGGCGGTGAGGGCTATCCCGATGGAACGAACCTGGGGGAGGAGATTGTTGGCCAATGGCAATGGGCCCAACAGATTGTTATTTTCATCAAAATACTGAAAGGTAAATTGCGTCACGTTGGTAATAAAAGTCTGCGGGCCGGTACCGGGATTACGGAACACTGTCTCCTGGACGTCGTCGTAGTAATACAGGACGTCCTCAGAGGGTTCGACTGTCTGAATAACGCCGTCGCCGCTGATGTCGGCATGAAAGCGGCAGCTGTCCTGCGTAGCACGGCGTATTCCCGCGATGCCAGCTTCTGTTGGGTCGCACCCGATCGAACGGAATTCGATGACCATCACGCCCATACTGGCGCGCGTGCTCATCTGCATTCCCGCGCGTTGTTGGGTCTGGGTATACAGCCCCTGCGTCGTGAAAAATACGTTGTTCACCACGGTGAGCACCACGGCGAAGATCAGGAGTGTCATCATTACTTCTACGAGGGTGAGGCCGTCGTTGCGATTAACCAATGAGATGCTATTCTTGAGTGACCTTTTCATGACGTTTCCCTAGCGAAATGAGACTCTGTCAATGATCTGGACGTTTCTCTGACGTCCCTTCTCGTTCCATCGAACGTTTACGACGATCTGGTCGAGCCCGAAGCTTACGTTGGTGACTGTCGCCCGCCACGTGTAGTTGTCGACGGCGCCCGAATCGGTGACGGCACTGCCGAAGCCCTGACTCTTTGCAGACTCCATTTGCAACTGTGCAACTTGGAGCGCCTCGGTATACTGTCCGGACTCGAAGACGTCCTGCTGCGCCCTAGTCTGAATGAGTGCGAGAGGCAATAACCCGATGGCGAGGATGACCAATACGACCATCAACTCGATCAGGCTGAACCCAGCGTTACGCCCTGATGTATGTCCCGTGTTGTGTGTTTGCCTAGTCATAAGTCACCGTTCCGTTGGGTAACAAACTGACGGTGGTGGTTTTCCTGAAATTGCCCACCGCGATGTTGCAAGCGTCGGTCAGTCCCCACGCGTAAAAGTTGGGGTCGGTGTCGGCGTTGAACGTTACGCCGTCGGGAGCCAGTTTGGTCCGTATGACCGTATCGGGTCCCGGCAGAAGAATCTGATATTGTCCTGCCTCGAAATCGATTTGGAACGTCGTTCGGCGCGCAATGGCCAGCGAGCGGGCGTATTGGATATCGGCCAACAGCTCAGTGCGGGCGCCGATGACTTTCTGCCTTTGCACATAGCCCGCAAATGCGGGAATCGTCAAACCGGCGAGGATACCGATGATCGCCACGATTATCATCGACTCGATCAGCGTGAATCCTCTGGAAGATCGTATGAACCGTGATGTCAACATAGCGTTCCCTTCCTTCCGGTCCCGATTGTGCAATCCGTGTGCCAGTTGAAAGCCCAATCTGGAGGCCCTAACTAGTAACCATGGCACCCGCTTAGGAACATTTGGCGTGTTCGGCGCCAACCTCCTCGACGGGACCGGGATGCATCCTGCAAGCAGCGGGTGGCGCCAGCGAGCGTCTCAGAAGACGCCCGCTGATGGGGTCATCGCTCCCCATCGTTCCGTATTGTTCCGGTTCGCAGCCTGCGAAACGCTGGCGTGCCGCGGTCTTACCGGACGGCTTTTCTTATTGTCAGAAAAACCCGGAGTGTCTACTATCCCCTGGTGCGTTTTGCGGCCGAGGCCTGATTTTTCCCGCTCTTAAAGGAAGATCGCAGAGTGACCACTGCCAAGAAAAAGACGAAAACAAATAAAAAGGCGAAGACCAGCAAGAAATCGAAAAAGAAACTGGACGACGAAATGACCACCGCATCGGTCGAGACGCTTCCGCTCTTCGCGGACGCCGATAATTCGGACGACGCCTCAGAAGAGGCGAAGGCCCCCCAAGGCGGATCGAAAACGTCGCGGGTAACGTCGGGCAAGAATGCCAACGGCAACAACAGACGAAATGGCCGGTCGTACCAAACGGCGCAGTCTATTGCGCAAAAGCAACGCGAGATTTCGGTCAGCGAGTTTTTCGCCAAAAACCGGCATATGCTCGGTTTCGATAGCCCCACGCGAGCGCTCTTGACCGTCATCAAAGAGGCGGTCGACAACTCGCTGGACGCCTGTGAAGAAGCCGGGATTCTCCCCGACATCCGTGTGCAGATCTCCGAGATCAACGACGGGAGATACCGAATCACGGTGGCCGACTCAGGCCCCGGGATCGTCAAATCACACGTCCCGAAAATATTCGGCAAGCTGCTGTACGGATCCAAGTTTCACGAACTCAAACAGTCCCGCGGTCAGCAGGGAATCGGTATCTCGGCCGCGGTCATGTACTCGCAGCTCACGACGGGAAAACCGGTCAAGGTCACCACGCGCACCGGACCGCGGACAGAAGCTCACGTCTACGACTTGCAAATCGACACCAAAAACAACAAGCCGATTATCCTCGACGAGGGCACCGTCGAGTGGGATCGCAAGCACGGTACCCGCATCGAGATGGAGATTGAGGCCGCCTACAAAAAGGGCAGACGCTCGGTGGATGCGTATATCCATCAAGTTGCCCTGGCAAACCCGCACGCTGAGATCACGTATCAATCACCCAACGGAGACCCGGTCGTTTATAAAAGGTTGACCGACGAGCGCCCCGATGACGCGATGTCAATAAAGCCGCACCCGTACGGGGTTGAACTGGGTGTCTTGATGGACATGCTCGTTTATACAAAGTCACGTAACATAAAGGGCTTTCTGTCGGCCGAGTTTTCGCGCATGAGCCCGCGCGCCGCGCAACAGATCGTGGATATCGCCGGCATCAAGCCGAAAACGTCTCCGAAACGGATCAACCGCGATCAAGCGGAAGCGCTAATCAACGCGTTCAAGAAGGTCAAGCTCATGAAGCCACCGACGAACTGCTTGTCGGTGGTGGGCGAAGATCTGTTGATAAAAAGCCTGGAGCGCGAGATTGACGCGAACTTCTACACGGCCGTTACCAGGCCGCCCGCGGTATATCGCGGAAACCCGTTTCAGGTGGAGGCGGCGCTGGCATACGGTGGCAGTTCGCTGCCGGCAGACGAGATAATCCAGATATACCGCTTTGCCAACCGGGCGCCGCTGACCTACCAACAGTCGGCGTGCGCGATTACCAAGTCGATGGTTGGAACGGCGTGGAGAGGCTATGGAGTGAGTCAATCGAGAGGAGCGTTACCGACAGCACCGATGGTGATTCTCGTTCAGATTGCGTCAGTGTGGGTGCCGTTTACCTCGGAGAGCAAAGAGGCAGTCGCGCATTACCCCGAAATCATCAAGGAAATAAAACTGGCATTGCAGGAGTGCGGGCGGCGCCTGGCCCGCTTCATTCGCAAGGGCGCGCGCGAGCGCGAGGAAGCAAAGAAGCAATCGTATATTGAGCAATACATCCCGCACATCGGGATCGCGCTTCAGGAGATTCTTGGTCTTTCCGGAAAGGAAGAGCAGAGAGTCGTCAGTAAGCTCAAGGCAACGCTCGAACGCAGCCGCAAGCACTAGTCGTAAGTGGTCTTTTCTTAGGAGTTTCGATTTGCCTGCGAATACCAAAGTCACCAAAAAGATCAAGGAAGAGGCTAGACGCATCAAGACGTCTATCGTAGACGGCAAGAAGCCGTCGATGAAGTTCCCGCTGCGTTCGCTTGCCAACGTTCGGTACAACGCCAAAGCGGGCTACCTCGAAATGAAGCGGGGTAAAAAGGAACGCACGCTGACTGTCAACACGGTGAAGACGTTTGCGCAGACGTTACGGATGATGGCGTTTTCCAAAGAACTCGTCGACACCGACGACATCGCCACTAAGCGGGAAGCGTACTACGTTTCCAAGAACTGGGAAGCGGCGCGCTTCAATGAGCAAACTGAGTCGGACGCGGTAATGGACGACGTCGAGGCGTTGTTTGGCCTGAATCGCGAACAGCTCGGGTTTATACCGGAAGAGAAAGGCGGCGAGGTAGCCGGACGACTGATTGTGGTCGACAAGGATCGAGACACCGGAAGGAAACTCAAGATCGATTGCACCAAATTTGGTAGCGGTGCGTACTCGATACCGATCAGCGTTGAGGAACTGGAATTCGAGACGAAAGCGAAATTTATCCTGGTGATTGAAACGGCAGGCATGTTTCAACGCCTGGTCAAGCACAACTACTGGAAAAAAGCGAACTGCATCCTGGTGTCGATGGGTGGGGTGCCGACTCGGGCCTGCCGTAGGTTCATTCGGAGACTCTCTGATGAGAACAAGCTCCCGGTTTATGTGTTTGTCGATGGCGACCCGTACGGAATCAGCAATATTTACCGCACGTTCAAGGTGGGGAGCGGAAACGCGGCTCACCTAAATGAGTATTTCTGCGTGCCGCAGGCACGGTTCCTGGGTATCACGCCGCAGGACATCGTCACGTACAAGCTTCCGACGCATCCGCTCAAGGAAGTCGACGTCAAACGGGCGAAAGACGCGCTCAAAAACGACCCGTTTATACTCCACCACAAGGCGTGGCAGGTCGCGCTGTCGCAACTGGTCAAAATGGGGGTCCGCGCCGAACAGCAAGCGCTGGCGAAACACGGCCTCAATTATGTGATCGACGTGTATCTGCCGGAGAAGCTCAAACACCCGGAGAAGTTTCTCCCCTAACCCCTCTATATTAGGACCGCACCGTCGTCCCGCCGCCGCAGGGTTCGGCGGGAGAGACGCGAGGGTTAGTGCAATCTATATTACTTTGATCCAAGCGATTTATTACTCGTCCGGAAGAGCCGTTAGCTGAGGTCTCTGGTCGGGGCCGAAGAAATACCGTACAATCTCATCGGCATATTGCATAAGGCAGATTCCTGTCGCGATTCACTATTGACGTATGGGCTGAGCTATATTACTATCTTCCTACCAGTTAAGCCGATTCGGCAATGACCGCGGGCTCGTTCCCGCAATCTCCACAGTCTTCGGCAGGGAAATCAGTGAAGAAGTTCTTTCTGCTCTTGTGGCGCGGCTGGAAGAAGTTCGCGCACGCACTAGGTGTCGTCAACACCACGATCCTGTTGACGCTGACCTATTTTGGGATCATGGCCATTTGCTCGATCATTAGCCGGTTGTTCGGGTCCGACTTGCTCGACAAACGATTGAAACCCAAACCCAGTTACTGGCGCGACAGGGAACCAGAAGAAATCACCTTGGAAACGTGCCGCCGACAGTTCTAAGCGATAATCCACATGTACATACTCGGTATATCCTGCTACTACCACGACTCCGCAGCGTGTTTGTTGAAGGACGGCCGGATCATCGCCGCCGCTCAAGAGGAGCGATTCTCGCGGATCAAACACGACCAGGAGTTTCCCATCAGTGCGGCCCGGTACTGCCTCAAAGAGGCGGGGATTACTATCGACGATGTTGATTACGTCGGGTTTTACGACAAGCCCCTGATCAAGTTCGAGCGAATACTTTATACGTATTTGGCTACCTTCCCGCGTTCATTTCCTTCGTTCATAAAGGCCATGCCGCTGTGGTTGAGGAAAAAGCTGTGGATTCCGCACATCATCAAGGATGATTTGGAGTACAACGGCGAAGTGCTGATGATCGAACACCACATGTCGCACGCGGCGAGCACGTTTTTGGTTTCTCCATTCGAGGAATCGGCGATCGTAACCATCGACGGCGTGGGAGAGTGGGCCACCTCGACCATCGGCAAGGGATCGGGTACGGAGATTGAACTCCTCAAAGAGACCCGCTTTCCGCACTCGCTTGGATTGTTATACAGCGCCGCCACGTACTACCTGGGGTTCAAGGTCAACAGCGCCGAGTACAAGGTAATGGGGTTGGCGCCATATGGAACGCCAAAGTACTACGACAAAGTCTTGGAGCTCATTCATTTCGAGGACGACGGTAGCTTCAAGATGAACATGAAATATTTTGCATATGATTACGGGTTGCGTATGACCAACCAGAACTTCAGCAAGTTGTTCGGGCGTCCGGTTCGCGAGGCGGAGTCGAAATTGGAGCAGTTCCACATGGACGTGGCGTCCAGCATTCAAAAGGTGACCGAAGACATCGTGCTGCGGATGGCCAACCACGCCCACGAACTCACCGGCAGCAAGAACCTGTGTATGGCCGGCGGAGTTGCGCTCAATTGCGTGGCCAACGGTCGTTTGCTGCGGGAAGGCCCGTTCGACGAGATATTCATACAGCCGGCCGCCGGCGACGCTGGCGGCGCGGTCGGGGTGGCCGCGTACTTGTATCACACGGTCTTGAATAACAAACGCGAGTATGTGTGGAACCATGCGTATCTGGGGCCGTCTTTTTCGACGGACGAAATTCGCGATTACCTCAATGCCAACGAGATCAAGTATACGGAGCTGAGTGAAGACGAACTACTGGACCAAACGTCGGGTGCAATCGTCGACCAGAAGGTTGTCGGGTGGTTTCAGGGGCGCATGGAATTCGGACCGCGCGCGTTGGGCAGCCGATCGATTTTGGCAGACGCGAGAAATCCCGAGAACAAAGACGTGGTCAATATGAAGATCAAGTTTCGGGAGAGTTTTCGGCCGTTCGCCCCCTCGGTTTTGGTGGACCGCGTCAACGACTACTTCGAGCTGGATCAACCGAGCCCGTATATGCTTCTCGTAGACCAGGTCCGCGAGGACAAGAGGATGATCCCGTCGGTGACGCACGTCGACGGATCGGCGAGAATCCAAACGGTCGACCGGGAGACGAATCCTCTGTACTACGACCTCATCAAACGGTTCGAAGACAAGACGGGCTGTGCGGTGATCATCAACACGTCGTTCAACGTCCGCGGGGAACCGATCGTGTGCACGCCGCACGACGCGTACATGTGCTTTATGCGCACGAACATGGATGTCCTGGTCATGGACCGCTTCTACTTGGACAAAACGGACCAGAAACCACTCGAAGGAGACGTCGACTGGCGCGAACTCTTCGAGCTCGACTAACCCCCCTCTCTTACCATCATTTCACCAGATCCGCCGCGGATTCGAAGGTATTGGGCCGTCCAACCGCGGGTTTCGCGGCACGGCTCGCTGACGACGGCCTTGCACGTAGCACCTCCGCACCTGCCGCTCGCCTCCATGATCGGCTCGCCAATTGGCCCCTCGATTATGCTCGCCGATCAAGGGCCTTCCCACGCGATCTTATTGTAGCGTGGGATCAGAGCAGCTCAATCCCGCGGTCGGCCGGCCTTGGACCT
>CBDVBX010000101.1:0-12045 GCA_965372335.1 uncultured bacterium
GGACGAAATCCTCGCACAACAACGGGTCTGCAACTTGTTTGCGGAAGAAGTTGTAAAGCTGTCTGTGATACTTCTCGAACAGCAATCCCAATTTGTCGAGATTCCCGTCGCGAACAGCCAACATCAACAGATGGTCCGATATCTCACGCAATTCAGAAGCGCTCCATGTTTTGGTCTCTAATGAAGTAGACGGCGGTTTCTCAAAAAGGTTGTCGAAGCCTCTCGCCACCACCACGCCAAAACGCCTATCTTATTTAACTACAACCAGTTCCGCAATAACAGTATTCCCATTTCAAAGTTAGCATACCACTCAAACCCGCATATTCCCGTGAAATTTATTGACACGCGGCCCAAGTAAAGTTAGTTTATCTTAACTATGTAGCGGGTGTGTGGTGGGGTTGAGGGGAGAACACCAGTCCCAATTTAAAGGAGAAACCGACATGTCCCAAGGTATTCGTAACGGTGTCAACGTAGACGATCTCATGAACGCCATCGAATCGGTTAAGGAAGACCCAGTCAACGGCAAGCTGACTTTTACCGTCGGGTCGAATTGGACGGGAGGGTTTAAAGCCAACCACACGACCTCTGCATTTGCCGTCGGTAAGGAACCGGGCAAACGCGCCAAGGATCACTCGATTTCGACAGACGAACCTAACGAGATCCTCGGCAGCGATTCAGGTATAAGCCCCGCAGAGACCCTCATCAGCTCGCTCGCCGCGTGCTTGACGGTGGGCTATGCCGCCAATGCCGCCGCACTCGGAATCGATCTGGATGAGCTGTCGTTCGAGATCACCGGTAACGGAAGCCTGGAAGGCTTCATGAACATCGGAAACAAACGCGCCGGGCTGAGCGACTTGAAGATCAAAGCCATCGTCAAATCGGACGCGCCGGCGGAGAAGCTTCAGGAGCTGCACGACTACGTGAACACACATTCACCCATTTGGGATACGATTTGCAATCCCGTCAAGGTCGAGTCCGAACTTGTCACCGGCTAGTTCGACCGCGAATCCTCGGACGAGATAAAACAGGACGGGGTACCGTATTGAACGGTGCCCCGTCTTTGCGAGACCGCTCTCCCTCTTTTTGTCCTTAATAAACCCTCCGATATCTGTTAGATTACAGGGTCACATATTTTCAACAGAGACGCTGCCAAACGCCCTTTGGCGGGCGGATTTCGGGCGGTAATAACATAATCACATTACCGAATACAGGAGATGCCAATGAGTAAACGCACCATAGTCTCGATGCCCGGAGACGGCATCGGCAAGACCGTTTTACCGGCCGCCATCAAGGTATTGGACAAGGCCGGATTCGATGCTGAGTATGTGCACGCCGACATTGGCTGGGAATTTTGGTGCAAGGAAGGCAATCCCCTTCCCGACAGAACGACCGAACTTCTAAAAGAACACAAGATCGGCCTTTTTGGCGCCATTACGTCCAAGCCGAAGACAGAGGCGGACAAAGAACTCGACCCGGCGCTCCGGGACAAGGGCTTTGTGTACTACAGCCCCATCGTGGGCCTCCGGCAGATCTTCGACCTCGATATCTGCATACGTCCTTGCAAGTCGTTCCCCGGGAACCCGCTCAACTTCATCCGCCGGGACGCCAGCGGTGGTTTCGAAGAACCGGAAGTCGACGTGGTGATCTTCCGTCAAAACACCGAGGGCCTCTACGGTGGCGTAGAGTGGACCAACCCGCCGGACAACGTCTACGAAGCGCTGCGCTCACACCCCAAGTTCAAGAAATTCGAGAACGCTCCGCGCGAAGAACTCGCCGTTTCCACGCGGATTTTCACCCAAGCTGCCTGTAACCGGATCGTGGGAGAGGCGTTCGAGTACGCCAAGAAATTCGGGTACAAGTCGGTGACGATTTGCGAGAAACCCAACGTCATACGTGAGACATCGGGGATGATGTTGGAGACGGGTAAGAGGATCCAGAAGGACTACCCCGATATCCAGCTGTGGAACACCAACATCGATGCCCAGATGATGTGGCTCACCAAAAACCCGGAAGACTACGGCGTCATCGTTGCCGGCAATATGTTTGGCGACATCGTCTCCGATGGGTTCGCTGGTCTTGTGGGAGGCTTGGGGTTTGCGTGTTCGGCCAATATTGGCAGAGAGGTTGCCGTATTCGAGCCAACCCACGGTTCGGCCCCCAAGTATGAAGAGCTCGATCCTCCTATCGTCAATCCCTTTGCCATGGTGTTGAGCGCGTGTATGATGCTCGACCACATTGGCGAGACGGAAAAGTCGGAACGGATCAAGAAGGTGATCGCCGACGTGGTTACCGAGGGCAAGGTGTACACCTATGACATGCTCAAGATGCCGGGCGGTCCGGGCGTGATCGACAAGGGTGCGGCCACAACCGGCCAGGTCGCCGACGCGATCATAGCCAAGCTCTAGCGCTACTCGTCTTACTCGCCGCGCCCGTCTTTCATGGGCGGGCGCGGCTCATCGTACGGAACTCAGCATGAAGAAATTTATCACCCGCATCCGCGCGCGATACTGCGAGACGGACGCTGCGGGCGTCGTCTACTACGGCAGCTTTATGCACTACTTCGAGGTCGGGAAGATGGAGATGTACAGGGAACTCGGCCTTCCCTACCGATACGACATACCGATACTCGATACCTACTGCCGCTACCCCGCCCCAGCCTACTTCGACGATCTTCTGGAGATCAGAACCTGGTTCGACGATATCCGGACCAAGGGCTTTAAGATCCGTTCCGAGATATACCGGGTGGAAGACGGTGAGAACTTCGTGCTGGTGGGTGAGGGTTACACCACACACGTCTATATAAATGACGACCGCGAGCCGTCGCCGCTGCCCGACTACTACCTCGAGGCCTTCAAAAAAATCTCATAAAATCACCAGATCGCCGCATTTCTGAGCTTGACGTCGTAATATTTCTCGGCTATCCTACTAACATACCGACTGGTCGGTATGTACTGAAAGGGCCTCATTATCAATATGAAAACGCTGACGAGATCCGAGAAAACGATCACCAATATCCTGGCCGCTGCCACTAACCTATTTGTTTCCAAGAACTACGCCGAGGTGACAATGGATCAGATCGCCGAGGCCAGCCGGGTGACCAAAGGGGCGCTCTACCACCACTTCTCCAGCAAGGAGGAGCTGTATCTGCACTTGATGCACGCAGACCTGGCCGAAAAGAGATCGCTGTTTGGCCAGGCGATCGACTCTGCAACGGGGTGCCGTGAGCGTCTGCGCCGCCTTACCCGCACGTTCTTCAACCTTCCCTCGGAAAAATTATTACTGATCAAGCTCGTCCGGCGCGATATCAATGTCTTTGGCGAACCTGCGCGATCCGAACTGGTCCGAGCATACCAGTCTTCGCTGCCCGATCTGGTAGAAACGGTGATCCGCGACGGGATCCGCGACGGCGGACTATCGCCGTCGGACCCCCGCCTGTTGTCGTGGCAGTTCGTCGCCATGGTGGAAATTACCCTGGCCCGATATGCCGACGACGTCTTCGACGACACCGATGCCAAATTGGACTACGTGCTGGATCTCTTCTTCTGCGGCGCCGCCGCAAATCAACCGGGAGTCAACGAATGAACGCACCTGTTTTCGAACAATGGCGAGGTAAACCGCTCGACGACGTTCTCCTCGCATGCCGGGAACTCGTCGAGGAGCCCGACTTCGTCACCGTGAAGCGTTGGAGGGAGGCCGGCGGCAAGGTGGTCGGACATTTTCAAGTGTACTTCCCGGAGGAAATCGTTCACGCCGCCGGGATGCTGCCCGTCAAGGTGCGCGGCGCCCCGGTGGAACCCACACACGCTGAATCGCATTTCGGTTCGTATCTGTGCTCGATCCTGAAAACATCGCTCGAACTCGTGTTGAGTAATCGCGTCGAGCTCGACATGTTCGTGTCGCACCCGATATGTGACGCGGCGCGTAATCTCGCCGCTATATGGGGCCGAAATTTTTCCTATCCCTGTCAGATTCTATACCTTCCCCAGAACCCGAATTCAGCGCACAGCGTCCACTACCTAAGAGACGAATACGACCGGCTCAAACGCGTAATCGAGGGGGTTGCCGGGCACCCGATCAACGCCAACGAACTCAATCATTCTATCGAGGTGTTCAACCGGAACCGCACACTGCTTCGCGAACTCTACGACATCAAGCGCACCGAACCCTGGCTGGTGACAGCCGATGAAGCGTACTGCTTGGCGGCGGTCGGCGGAATGATCCCGCGCGAAGAGCACAACGAGCTCCTCGAGGCGGTGCTTCCCCGGTTGAGAAAACGGTCGACCAAATCTCAAGACCGGATTCGCGTGGTATTCGAGGGTGGATTCTGCGAACAACCGCCGCTCGACCTCATCCGGATGCTCGGCCGTTCGTGTTATGTGGTCGACGACGATTTCCTCATCGGCCTGCGCTGGTTGACCGAAGACGTTTTGACGGGAGGGGACCCCCTCTTCAACCTGGCCGAGGCCTATTTGGAAAAATCTTCTTACAGCCCAGTCCAACACGATATACGCAAGCCGAAAGAAGAGATGCTCATCGAGCGAATCGAGGGGGCCAAAGCAGATGCCGCAATCATCGCCGCCGCCAAAATGTGCGAACCCGGACTGGAGGAACAGGTCGCTTACACGTACGCGTTGGACAAAAACAAGATCCCTTATTTCGTAACCGAATTCGAAGAAAACATGACGTCGTTCGAAAACCTCGAACTGCAGGTGGAGACATTTCTCGAAAACTTGTTGTTCGCATGATGGTGGTGGCTGTCAATCTTAGGGAGGAATCAACATGAGTGATCACGCCCGAGCAGAATCTCTTGTCGGCCGCGGAAACCGTGACGGCGCAGAATTGTTTCGGAAGTGGTTTGCTTCGCTTACCGACGTGGCGAACGACGGCGGTCAGGCCGCTTATGTGTTCGTCATGGGAAGTCTGAACGAGATTTTAAAGACATTCGACCTACCCGTCGTGTTTCCCGAAATCAACTCGCTACAGACCGCCGTTCGCCGAGTCGCACACGAATACCTCGAACAGGCCGAAGACTACGGTTACTCCCCCGACATATGCGGCTACGTCAAAGCCGACGTTGCCGTACAGCTCCGCGGCGGTGAGCACCCCATGGGCACCGTCCCCAAGCCTAGCCTGGCCGTGTTGACCAACGCCTGCAACACCTACATCAAGTGGGCGGAGATTTGGGAGCGAATGTACAAAATCCCGATCTTCACCATCGATGTTCCGGGAACCCGGCAGGCAGACGGCCAGACGTGGAGAGGCGATACCGATTTCGAGAACGACCGACGGTACGTCGAGGCCCAGCTCAAGGAACTCATACAATTGTGCACGCAGGTCACGGGCAAAAAATTTGACATCGACAGGCTACGCGAGGTGCTCGAGCACGCCAACGGCATGAGCCGCGGGTGGAAGAAAGTGCTCGAACTCAACAAAAGCCGGCCGTCCCTGTTCAACGCGCTTACCGACGGCACGATCTACCTGGGAGTCGCCAACGGTTTTCGCGGGACCAAGGAGGGGGCGGAGTATTTCGACGAATTGGTCGAGGAGATGGAGTACAAAGCCGCACACGGCATCGGCACGCTGACCGAGGAACTCTACCGGCTTGTATTCGTGGGAGTCCCCTGCTACCCGATATTCCGCCGCTTCAACGAGCTGTTTACCGAATGGCAGGGTACATTTGTCAATTCGACGTACCTGTGGTTTGCCTCCGGCGGAATCAACCGCGGCTTTCAGTACGACGTCAAAAATCCCATCGAAAGTCTCGCCGAGGGTGTGCTCATTTCGGTGCGCGACGCGATGGATAGCATGTTTTATCAGGATCGCGTCCTGGCCGATATGGTCGACGATTTTCACATAGACGGCGTCATCTATCATCCGATCAAGAGCTGCCGTACCGTATCGACGGGATTGGCCGATGGCCGCCGATACCTTGCTCAGCAAACCAACATATCCAGTCTTTATATCGAATCGGACATGATGGATCGGCGCGTGGTTTCCGAAGCGCAGATGAAAAACCGGGTCGACGCCTTCTTCGAGGGACTGGCGTCGCGCCGCAAACACGCACAGATCAGTTAGAAAGAGGTACGGGCATGGCATACGCAGCGGGGGTCGACGTAGGATCAACCCAAACCAAAGCCGTCATCATCGATGAACAGAAACAAATCGTCAGCCGTTCGCTGATCGATACGGGTGCCAACGTCGTGCTTGCGGCGCAGAACTCCTTTACCGACGCGCTCGAACGCGGGGGGATCCGCGAAGAAGAAGTCGAGTATGTCATCGGCACCGGCTACGGCCGCTACCGGGTGACATTTGGCAACGCCCAGGTGACCGAGATCAGTTGTCACGGGCGAGGGGCGGTACACATGTTTCCCGACACACGCACCGTGGTCGACATGGGCGGGCAGGACACCAAGGCGATTAAGGTCAGCCCCGACGGCGAGATCGTCGATTTCTGCATGAACGACAAGTGCGCCGCCGGAACGGGACGCTTCTTGGGGGCCGCTGCGGCCGCGCTCGACATTCCCCTGGACGACCTGGGATCGACTGCGCTGCAGTTCCAGAAGCCCGTTCGCATCAGTACCACGTGTACCGTTTTCGCCGAATCGGAGGTGCTGTCGTGGCTGGGCAAGGGCAAAAAGATAGAAGACATCCTGTGGGGAGTTCATCGATCGATTGCTTCCCGATCGGTGGGCCTGCTTCGCCGCGTTGGGATCGAAGAACAGGTGACATTCACCGGCGGCGTAACCCGAAACGTGGCCATGATCAAAGCAATCGAAGAGAAACTCGAAACGACATTGAACGTGAGCGAGGATTCGCACTATATGGGGGCGTTGGGCGCCGCTCTTTTTGCGCTCGACCGCATACTGGCCAGCCGGGCCCCACGTGACTCCGAGGAGGTGACGTCATGACGGTTACCGCTGGAATCGATGTCGGTTCTACCTATACCAAGGCCGTCCTGACCGACGAGGACGGACGGATTCTCGGACGCGCCCTCAATCCGACCGGTTTCAAACTGAGCAAAGTTGCGATGGATACGTACCAAACGTGCTTGTCCGAAGCTGGCATCAAACAGGGTGACGTCGAATACGTCATCGCCACCGGGATAGGCCGCCACCAGGTTGGGTTTAAGGACGTCCACGTCACCGACCTCACTTCGTCGGCTCGCGGCGCCGCGTTGCTCTTTCCCGGCACCAGAACAGTGCTGGACGTCGGCGGGCAAACGATGAAGGCCAGCCGGTTGGACCAGTCGGCCATGGTCATGTCATTTCGCCTGAACGACAAGTGCGCCGCCGGAACGGGGGCGTTTTTGGAGAAGACGGCACGTTACATGGGTTACACGACCAAGGACATCGGGCCGCTCCTGGTAACGTCGCGGGAGTCGGTGACCATCTCCGGTGTCTGCGCCGTGTTCGCCGAGTCCGAGGTCATCAACCACCTCTCCCTCGGCACCCCACCCGCCGATATCATGCAGGGCGCCATCGAATCGCTGGTCAGCCGGTCGGTCCAGCTCATGAAAAGGGTGAAAGCCGAACCCGAGTACACTCTGGTCGGTGGGATTTTGTGCTTTGACACCATGGCGCAGGCCGTGCGCGAGCAGCTGAAGAGTGAGGTCAACGTGCCAGATCAAGACACGGTTCAGTTTGTTGGCGCGTTGGGCGCGGCGATACTCGGACAGCGGCGCTTGAAGAAACTAAGAGAAACTGATGCGGCACCGACTCGCGGCGCAGCGTAGACGCAAAGAGAAGATCTTATGATGACCTCAGAATTTGAAGGATGTTCGCCGGTGTCCGACAGTCAATTCTCGGTTGCCGACGACCCGGAACTGATTGCGGCGGGTTGGGTCAGGAGGTTTCTCGCCGATCCGAAACGGGCCCAGGAGGCGATGGAAATGTATGCCGACCTGGGTTTCGAAGTGATGGCGAAAAAACTGAACCCCGACGACTTCGGCCCGATGTGCGGCGAGTGCGGCGTCAGTGTCTGCCACTCCTACGTCGTCGTCTACACACGGAAACTCCGCGAAGGCGAGCGCGAATCGAGCTGAGTCAATCTGAAGGCGGCGTGTAGTCAGGGTAGGATTTCTCTTCTACCAAGTCTGATCCCAAAATGCGGTTGAGTTCTCTTTTGATGGCCGCCCGCCGGTCGTTGGTTTGGTACACCGACCGCGCCAGCCTGATAAAATCGTCGTCAAAGCTCTGTGCGGATTCTTTGCGCCGAATCTGATCCTCGATATCCCACAGCATTTCGTTGACGCTCTTCAATTCGCTCAAATTGGCACCGATGTCCGTCTCGCCGAAGGCGGAATCGGTCCACGTCTTCCGTAGCAGATTGAGTTCCCTCTCCACGTTCTGCAGCTTCGTCGAGTCTTGTATTCTTTCCGATTTGATTTCCAAGATCGTCATCTTGTCGAGGAATTCACCAACCGAGATATCAACTTTCAATGCCATGTCCCACACGACCTTTCAAAGTACAAATTACGGTCAACGAACGTAGATGATCCACGCCAACGCCACGGTGACAATCAGCGTCAGAAATAGTAACGGCAGTCCGACTTTGACAAAATCCATGAATTTGTACCCGCCCGGCTCTTGGACAAGGATGTTGACTGGAGATGAGACCGGTGTGACGTAGGCGGCCGAACAGGCGATCGCCACCGTCATGGCAAACGCGTGAGGGGAGGCGCCAATAGTCTGCGCCACATCGATCGCTATGGGCGCGAGCAAGACGGCGGTGGCCGTGTTGGACATGAAAAACCCTGTCACCGCAGTGACGAGAAACACCACGGCCAACATCGCAATCGGACCGAGAGGACCGAGGGTGTCAACCATCCCTTCGGATATCAAGAATGTGACACCGGATTTGTTCAATGCGGTCGCCAGAGGAAGGATCGCTGCTATCAAGACAACTGCTTGCCAGTTGATGACTCTGTATACCGACTCGCGTTTTACGCAACGGGTGGCGATCAGACAGACCGCGGCGAGCATCGCCGCCGTGACCGTGGGCAACAACCTTGTCGCCATAGCGACGACCATCACACCGAGAATTGCCAACGCCCGCCACGAACGCCTGCCAGCAGGGGCAAACTCACTAAATTCTTCGGGCAGCGTCAGTACGATGAAATCTTCTCTTTCTTCTTTGAGCGATATAATTTCCCGCCAGCCGGCGTTGACCAACAATACGTCGCCGAAGTCGAGACGTATTCCCCTCAATCCCTCCGTCAGGGGAACGCCGCGACGGTGAACGGCAAGCACGGTCGCTTTGTAGCGCGACCGAAATTCAATTTCCTCCAAGGTTTTGCCGATTAGTTTCGACTCCGGCACCAGCATGATTTCGGCCAGGCCGATTTTTTGCAAGAATTCTTGCCTTCTACTCTCGTCCTTAAATGGAAAACTCAACGGTACTTCGGCCAATTGGCACGCCTCCGCCAACCGCTTGACGCGGTCCGGCTCGCCGAGGACCAGAATGTCGTCTCCCGATTCAAACACGGCCTCGGGTGACGCATTCATTATGAAGCGCCTCCCGGAACGGTGTTTTTCAAAAGCAATAATGTGAAGACCGTAGTTTTCTCGCATTTGGATGCGGGCCAGGGCACGGTCGACCAGCGGCGACTCGGGTGAGATTCGCAGGCGGTAAAGCTTTCCGGCCAGACCATAACTCGTGGCAAGCTCGCGGATAGTACGTCCTTCCCTGTCTGCCGTCGCCTGTTTGTCTTTTGACAACAGCCTTCTTCCCGCGGTTAACATGTAGACGATTCCGACGACCAGAACGCACAACCCAAATGGCGTAAAACTGAAAAAACCGAATGATTCGAGTTCATGTTCTTCGAGCGCCTGCGCAACGATCAGATTCGGGGCCGTGGCTATGAGGGTCATCATGCCGCTTATCAGCGCTGCGACGGACAGCGGCATCAGAAGTCGCTTGCGGTTGAGTCCGGCCCGGCGAGCGACGGTAAAGGCGATGGGGAGAAAGATCGCCATCGCCGTCGTCGAATTCATAAACGCCCCCCCGATACCGACGACCAACATGAGCAGGGCGATCAGTCTGGTTTCGTCACCACGGCCCGCTTCCAGGACAGCCGCGCCGATTTTCTGGGCGATGCCGGTGTATACCAGCGCTTCGCTGACGATAAACATCGATATAATGATGATTACAACGGGGTGGGCGAACCCAGCGACAGCCTCGGGGACGGTGAGCACACCGGAGAGCTGCAGAGCGAGGAGTGCCACCAGCGCGACCATGTCGCTCCGCACGCGGCCGCTGATGAATCCCACGGCCAGGCCAAGGACAAGCCCTAATACTATGAGTATTTCGCGGTTCATGTACCTTTCAATAGTTTGCGAACAATTCCTGGATTTCTTTCCAGCCGTTGGTTTTTAGGAGCGCCAACCGCAACAATATGCGGGCCTTCTGAGGGCTGAGATCGTAGGACGCTATAAAACCCAGTTCGTCGTCGTCCAGTTCGATGTTGCGGTCGACGTATCCGGTAGGTACACGCGAAGCACGAACCACAACCACCCCCTTTGCTCTGGCCCGTTTTGACGCCTCGAGGGCGGAGTCGGTCATATTGCCGTTACCCACACCGGCTAGAACGATCCCCTCGGCGCCAAGCTGGACGGCCGCATCGATAATATCGCCCGGTACATCCTCGTACATAGCGATGATATCCACGCGAGGAATTCTCGTCACCCGCTCCACAGAAAACTGGCTTCTGTGCGTATGGCGGGCGAACGGATTGCGATAGAACTGCGCCTTACCGTACGTCACCGTGCCGATAAGTCCAAACGTAGGAGAGATAAACGTCTGAACGTCCGTGGTGTTGGACTTCATGACCGATCGCGCTCCATGGATGTCATCGTTGGTGACGACCATGACACCACGGCCGGCTGCATCAGGATCGGCCGCCACGCCGACGGCGTTGTAAATGTTCAACGGTCCGTCGGCGCTCATTGCGGTGGACGGACGTATGGCGCCCGTCATCACGACCGGCTTTTTCGATCTCACCACCAGGTTCAGGAAGTAGGCCGTCTCCTCCATGGTGTCCGTGCCGTGCGTGATGACGATGCCGTCGGTTTCGTTCGATTTCAGCAATTCGTTGATTCGATCCGCTAGTTTCAGCCAGATTTCATCACTCATATTCTGGCTACCCACGTTGGCGACCTGCTCTCCAGTGACGTTGGCGATTTTCTGCAACTCCGGCACCGCCTCCAAGAGCACGTCCACACCGACTTGACCAGATTGGTAGCCTGTCTCAGTCTCGGACTCCGCCGTGCCTGCAATCGTTCCGCCGGTGGCCAGGATTACGACGTTCGGAAGTCTCTGGTCGGCGGCGTTGGTAGTCGAGTTGGCCGGGAGGACAAAGGCGATCGCCAACGCCAGCCAGGCCCTGGATATGCCTCGTAACTTCATAACAACCTCCAACGATGACTACCTGGCCGAATATTGATGTCATCACTTCGGATGGACCTGAAGTTACGGGATTCTTGCACGTGTTGCCTGCAATGGGCAAGGAATTTGCATTAGCATTTTGGAAACCACCGAACAGCAATTCATTGTCATCCTTGAAGTTATGCTTCAGGGACGACGTTGGCACCTTTGATGTCTCTGCCACCTTCCCAAGGAGGGGCCCGTGAAAAAGTCCTATATATTGGTTAGCGCCGCCGGAGTGCTAGTGATCGTGGCGGTCACCGTATTTGTTCTTCTATCGAAGCTCGACTCGCTGGTTGCTGCCGCAATTGAGCGCTCGGGCAGTCATGTCACTGGAACAAACGTCTCTGTCGCCAGTGTCGAAATCGGGATCAAGGAGGGTCGTGGAAGTGTCACCGGGCTCGCGGTTACGAATCCCGACGGGTTTACCCAACGCAAGGCATTTGAACTGGGAGAAATCACGCTCGACGTCGATGTTCAGTCGATCCGCTCTCAGGATCCAATCGTCATCGAGCTGATTCGTGTGGCCGCGCCTCGCGTGTTATTCGAACTCGACAAAAACGGCAAATCAAACGTCGATGCCATTCGTAAACATGCCGAGGCCGTGACAAAGAGCTTTTCCGG
>CBDVBX010000102.1:0-11994 GCA_965372335.1 uncultured bacterium
GGAGGCGAGCGGCAGGTTCGGAGGTGCCAACTGCAAGGTCGCAGTCAGCGAGCCGTGCCGCGAAACCCGCGATCGGCCGGCCCAAAACCTCGGAGGGGCCGCGAGCCAGCGGGACTTGGTTAGGAGGAGTTGCGGTAGTCGATGACGGATTTGGGGGCGGCGGTGCGGTCGTGGTAGAGCGCACGGATCGTGACCACAGCGCCGATAGAGAGACTTATAAATAGAGTGAACAACCTCCACACCACCACGAACGCTCCTTCGAAACCGACGGGTATGATCCCCTTCATCACCTCGGCGGTGCTGACTTCCGCCACACCGGCGGCGCCCGGCGAAGGTGCAAAGTAGAAAATCAGAATCAGCACCAACTGCGCGTAAACAACCTCCCAAAAGTTCGCCTCCACGCCCAAGCCGCGCAGAACCACCCACGCGATGACAAACTTGTTGAAATAAATCAGGCCCGTCAGCAAAAACCCGAACAAGAACGCCAACTTCGCGCGGCGGAGGAAATAAGTCATCATGTGGTGGTAGCGGTCGACTAGATCCATCAGAATATCGATGACACCCTTCCGCTCCAGCCATCTTCGCAGTGGCGGAAACCATCCGATCAAGAGCTTCAAGCCCCGCTGCAGTGACTGAGGATGCATGAGGCCGATGATCGCCAAAAGCACGATCAGTCCGAACGCGACGATTGACCCTTTGACTATATACTGCAGTCGGAAGTCCACGTTGACCGGATCGTAAAACAACGTCACCAACAAACCGCACGTCGGCAAGAACAGCGCCGTTCCCAAGAATCCACCCAAGAAACTGACCACCGTCGCGTCAAACACCGGCATACCCTCTTTGTATAGGACATAAATCTGCCCCGGTCCCCCTCCCGTCTGCGACGGCGTCACCCCGCCGAGAAATATGTTGGCGAGACTGGCGCGTACGCACCCCCGGAACGAGATGTCCGGCTGTAGGCGGGATGCGAACACCCAGATACGTGCTCCCGCGGCAAACCAATCAAAAAACATCAAAGCCGTGGCCAGCAGCAAAAATGGCCATTGAAATCCCTGCAGGTGCTTAACGCTCGCCGTGAAAGACGACCGGTACAGCACCAGCACCAGGCCAATCATGGTCAGGACCACGAAGATCCTGATGCCCCTTTGAACTTTGTTCCACGACGGTAGTAGGTGACCGGATCCGGGGATGTTGTTGTCGGTGTGTTTTGACATGCCTATCCGCGGCATTATGACACACAAACAAAATCGTTGCAGAGACTTTCCCCAATGCCCCCTACAACGGGAAAAATGAGGTATAATAGTGTAGAGAGCACTCCAAATTATTGGTCCCCTGGAAATCGCTGGGAGGCAGCATCATGCCCAACAAATATCTGGCTGTACTTTCACTGGTAGCAGCCGTCGCGTTAAACGGTCTGTCCGGCCCTGTAACGGCCGATTCCGCGGCGCCCGTGGGGATTCCCGGGTGCAGTTGCAGCGCCTGGGGAGCAGGTGGCTACTATCTCGTCTGTCCGTCTGGTGACGGCGATCGGTTCGACGACATTGGGGCGATCATCACCGTCGAAGTCAGAGACATAACAGGCACGCCGATTCCCGGTATTCCCGCTTCCGACTTCTGGTTGATCGGTTGCAATGACAACCTAATCCTGGTCGGCGGCTCCGGGTCGATCGACGCCGATTCAATGACCGGCGCGAACGGCCAGACGACGATAAGCGGGGCGATGTCCGCCGGGGGCTGCGACGAGGGCCTAGCGGTCGTCGTCCAAGGCGTGATCATCGAAACGCCGGACGGCCAGAATATCCTGTGTCTTCCTTACACTGTCCGTAGTCCCGACATGAACGGACCTAACATGGAAGGCGATGGCATCGTCGACATTCTTGATTTGTCGATTTTTGCCACGCACTACCTGTCACCGCCCAAACCCTATGTATCGTGTATGGACTTCAATGGCGATGGCTCCGTGGACCTAATCGATTTTTCGATTTTTGCCCGACACTATCTGCATTATGGACTTTAACGGCGATAGCCTCGTGGACATAATCGATTTTTCGATGTTTGGGCAACACTAGCTGCATTAGTGTCACGCCGCGTCTTTTCTTTGCGCAGCAGACCTTTGGGTCACCTCCAAAGCGGAGTCGACGCTGTAACCTGGCTCGATTTTGAGAAGTCTAGGAAGCGAGTTCCAAAAGAACGGCCGCTTCGACGCCGCCGGTGGCGGCGTTTCGCACGTCGATGTCGCCACCCATCTCTTGGGAGAGCGAACGGCAGATGGCGAGTCCCAGTCCCGTCCCCGTCGTCTTGGTCGAAAAGTACGGCTCGAACAGTTTTTCGGCCGCCTCGTCACTCAATCCGGGACCGGTATCACAGAATGATACTCGAACAAAATCGTTTCCGTCTATCGACTCGCGGCGGCACGACACGTCCAGCCTCCCACCGTTGGCCATCGCATCCATCGCGTTTTCGATGAGGTTGGTCAAAATCTTCCGGACCGCTTCGGTATCGATGAGAACCATTGCCTCGGGACAAGTGTTTTGCAACTCCACAGTCACACCGGCTGAGTTACGAACATAGGGTGTCACTATGTTGTCCAATAGCGGTGAGAGTTTGTGCGGCGTTACGTCTAGATGTTGCATGCGGCCGTAGCTGGAAAACTCGCTGGCGATCCGTTTCAAGACGTCGACCTGTTGGATGATCGTCTCCGAACCTTCCTTGAAAATCTGGTCGAATTTATCCGACTTTTGTTCGTACGCGCGTTGCATGAACTGCGTCGATATCCTTATCGGCGTCAGCGGATTCTTAATCTCGTGTGCGATTTGCCGCGCCATTTCTACCCAAGCGGAAAGTTTCTTGGTTTGAATCAGTTCTGTGAGATCCTCGAACACGAATACCGAGCCGAGGTAGCGGTCCTCCGCGTTGAGTTGCGTAAGCATGTATTTGACGGTCGCGCGCCGCCCGTCGCGCCGCAATTCGACTTCCGAAGCGACAAAAGGGGCTTGGGACTGGCGCCCGTCGCGCAGAATCCGGAAGATTTCCGGCGCGTGCGCCTCTTCGACCATTTCGGCGGCCGTGTGGCCGATCGCGGCGCCGGCTTCGATACCCAGGATCCGTTCGGCCGCGCTGTTGACGTTGCGAATCCGGTCGTCCGAGCCGGTACTGATCACGCCGGTGCCGATGTTGGCAAGGATGGTCTCGAGGTAGCGGCGGCGCTCCTCCAGGGCGCGTTGTGACTCGGACAATTGTTCCGTCATTTCGTTGAACGCGGACATCACGATGCCGATCTCGTCGCTGCGGCGCATCGGAAGCCTCACGTTCAAGTCGCCACGGCTTATCCGCCGCGTCCCGTCGAGTAGCGCGCGCAGCGGCTCGAAGACGCCGCGCGCGAGCAACAGACCCAAACCAATTGTGGCCACGAACAACAGCGCAAAAATGCCCAGCACGATCGATGTGGCCTTCTGAATCTCGACCGAATAGAACTCGGGCAGGAACACCAGAGGTACACTCATGACCGCACGCGCACGGTGTTGGTACAAATCGTTGCGATCCGAACCCAACGTTGCGGGTTCGCCAACGGGGGCCCAACTGGTTACCGGCAGGTACGCAACTTGATAACTGTACCGCCCCGCTTTCTCGGTCGCGAGCGCTATGTTCGAGCCTAGCAGCGAGACCTTTACGTAGGAATCGCTGTTGATGGTCGCGGCGATGAGTCCGCCGGCCAGCAGGCCCTCCTGACTGGAGGCCACCAGGTTGCCGTCGGCACCAAACAAGTTCAAGTCGGCGCCGATCTGATCGGCAATATCTCCCAGCAACTCGGCGTCCACTCGTTTGGCGTAATACACAAAGAAGTCCTCGCTCCAATCCACCCCGCTGACCCGTATCGGCGCACTCAGTACGCCGATGTACACGGCACCGTTGTCACGAAGCACGTAGAGGTCCTCAGTGGAGGCGTCAGACAAATCGACGTGTAGTTGCGTCCCGTCTTTTTGGTCGCCGTCGACGGAGGATTTCTCCAAGCGGTTCCCCGCTTGGTCGACTGACACCGGCCCGGCGGTACCGCTTTCGGTGAAGACTTCGACCATTCGTGTACCGGTTGCCGATTTCGCCGCGTACCCCTCTTCCGTAAAAAGTCGACTCACGTCCGCCTGAGCGAGGAACAGCTGCATTTCCCCATGCAGCAAATTTACGAGTGCTTTGCGGGCGCTGTAGAGTTTGTCGACTGCCTCTTGCTTGTTCTCTTCGATAAACCTGTCTTTGATGAAATTGACCGAAAATAAACCGAGCATGACAGCGGGTACAAGAGCCACCACTAGAAAAGACGCCAACAGTTTCTGCTGGAACCCAAGTTTTCGCCCCGGCGTGAGTGTCGGCAGTAACTCTTTGAGGTAAGGGATAGTACTGAGTAAAACAATGGCAACGATGATGAACACAGTGAAGAACAGATACAGTGAAAACAGTGTCGACCATCGGATCAGGTGACGAACCGGCGACGGCACAGAGAAACCCGCCAGTAGAAACCGGCCCGGGTCATCCGTCTCCCTTATCAAAAAACGGTAGCCGCCTCGCGGCGTCTTGACTAGCGGCCATTTGCCGTCTAACCCGCGTTGAAACAGATCGTCCGAAATGGTGACTCCAACTGGAAGGCTCTCGGATGACGACTCGTAAATCCGGCGACCGTCGAAACGGGCGAGCAGAAGTGCTTCCGGTTCTTCCACCCGAGGCGTAACGCCGCCTTTTTGGACGTTGCGCAGTACCTCGGGCGTGCGCGGCCCGGTCCTCGCCGCCCACTCGAGACTCTCGAAGAAAAACGGCAGGTCCACCACAATTTTTCCGATCAAACCTCCGAGAGGACTGCCAACCGTGAGGCGTCGTTCCTCTTCGACGTTGACGATGCCTCGATAGAACCGGACGATTCCCTGGGGCGTGCGGCGCGTAAGATCGAGTACCACCCAATCGTTTTCAACCGGGGTTTCGATCTGTTCGCCTCCCGCGCGTATTCGCGCGCGGTACGGCATGTCCACGGAAAAGTCGCTGATCGCGCTGTCGCGTTCGGTGAGTACATGTATCGCACAACTGTAACCCAGCAAGCTCAAAGGGCCGTCCGCCCACAGGTCAAATGCGAGTCGCTGCGCTTCGGCCGATTGGGGGTTTCTTAGAACTTGTCTTAAACGGGGCATATGCGAATAGTCGTTGAGGATATCCTCGAGTATGACGACCTTCCAGTTGTCGGACGGGGTAATCATCTCTGCGGCCTTCTCGAGCACAAAACTCTTTCGCAGTCCGTCGTAGTTTCGGGTGAACGAAAAATAGGTCAGGCCAGACGTAATGATTACCAAACAAAATGAAACGATGGCGATAGAAACGAGATCTTCTCTTTGAACGAATCGAGGCGCCAGAACAGCGAACAACAACAGCACCCCGGCGATCGGGGCAAGTTCCCATGATCGGTACACAAGGGCAATGACGATCAGCATAACAAAGGCAGTCCACGACGACCTGACAGCATCCTTCCAACTTGTCAGCCGGAACATACCCCAGACAACCACCAGCCCGGTGAGAAGAATGCCCGACAAGGTGAGAAACGCTCCAAGGTGAAGCGTCAGTACGCTGGCGTCGGTGAGCCGCATCGTCTCGCCGATCAATCGCGGGTTGGAATTGACAACCATCTCGCTGGAGAACGCTCGCGTTAGCCAATACACGGCGAATATCGACGCCGCAATCACGAGTCCCTTCGCCAAGAATTCCCAAGGAGCTGGCTCTCTCGATTCTCCGGAGGTACCGGAATCGCCGAAGCTTTTTCCAGCGGGCGTCGTCGTTTGACTTTCTCCGTTGTGCGATCGGATCATTTTCATCAATCCGTAGATCGCGATCACGTATATCACACCGGTAATGAGGAGGTCTCCGGCGCTGCGCATGATACCGCCCAGCAACGGAGTGGCGAATACAGTTGGATCGAAGATCTTGTAGCCAGCACCCGCGCCGAACGTTTGGAACGAAAGGAGCGAGTACCTCAACAACACCAAAAACCCGACGAAGATCGCGCTACGGAGCCAGGCCTGGTAACCGTGGCGGCCGAGCGCCAGCATGGCGACGACAAACAGGACGAGAAGTGCGAGAACAACGAATGACTTGGCCCAGGTCAGCCACCGATATCGATACCGGTCGCCGTAATGACGAAACGGGTGGCCGACGACGGTGACGGTTACAATAGGATTGCTCAATTCGCTGCGAATGAAGACGCGGCCCTGTAGCCCCAAGTTCTTGTCGCCGGAAATCTCTGAGAGCGGTTCGATGTACGCGGGAAACGGATAGTACGTCAGCACAGAGTCCCGCACCGCCAATCGCGATACGCCTGCTGCGCCGGCCTGTCTCGATGACCGCGCGTCTGAGTCGTCGCCATCGTCAGTTTGTTGATCGGTATTATCGCTCTGGATGCGCCGCGCGCGGTGATCCATCATCCTTGCACGCCGATCGATGTACCGCTGATGGGCTCTTTTGAACCGATCGAGCCGGTAAGGCAGGTTGTTCAACGTCGGCGCGTACTCGAAGACAATATTGGGTACCCCTCCCCGACCGGACGCTATGTCGTCGGCAATCCCCGCGCTTTTCAGAAACCGATTGTTGACTCTGTAATTAACTTCCAGGGGAACGTCGACCAGGACGGTGACAACGCGTTCGCCGCGCCCGTTCGTGATCGGAATCAAGTGGGAAAGGATACGGTAGAGGGAAACTTCACGCGAATACACCAGCTCCACGCCGCTGTCCATGTACGCGCGGTCCAGACGACCAATCGTCTGTGGCCATCCTGACCACGCAATACGCTCGCCATTGGCGTCGAACAGCTGTATACCGATTTCGGTGCCCGGCGGCAGAGCGCCGCCCTCCGAAATCCCGGCCGCCAACGAGTCGAGCATCTCAAACGTCTCGAAGCGATCGCGCAACGGATTGCCGTCGTCATCGAATCCCCGATCGTGAAAAAACGACTTTATCTGTTCTCCGGCTGCCGTGGAGATCGCCTCAATGCGTGCTATCTCCTCTCCAACAGCCAGCAGAGTCGTAGCTATTCCTCGGGTTTCGCTGCGCCGCCACGCCGATTCCAGATCGGCCGCGTCACGATTCGAGATCTGAACGGACGCTAACCCGGCTGTCGTTAGCAGAATCGCTATCGCTATCCCCCACCGAGTCCTCACCGAACGTCGTGATACGGCCGTCAGTACGCCGGAAACGAATAGAAAAACCAGGACAACCCATACGGGCACGGCCGCCGCCCACCCAAACTCGAGGATTTGTCCGGCGAACAACACGCTCCACGCGGCCACGAGGCAAGCAACCGCGGCGAACACAACTTTGTACGAATGGTTACGCATGTCCACAGTGTATCAGACTCGAGTGGCGTTGTTGAGTGGCTGGTGAGCGATGTTGCCGATGGAAGGACCAATGACAAGCGGTGTAATTCAACGGATCGATTTGATTTCGTCGATAACCCAGCGTTGCTCTTGTGCTTTTTTGTCTGTCGGTTCCAGATGAAGCGATACGTAGATCTTGTCCTTGAATAGCCTTCCGTCATCCGTCTTCTGGTAGTATCTCTCCGCCACCACGAACGACGTGTTTCCGCTCTCGCTGGGTTTGCGGAATTGCACGATTTCAAATTTCCGTGTGATCGTGTACTTAAATATGTCTGTCAGCAGGTAGTAGCTCTGATTTCTGCTGAACGTTCCTCCCGACGGTCCGATTCCCTCGATCGAAATCGCGACTTTGTTCTGGCCGAAATGTTTGAGGATCAGATCCACCTGCTCGGCGTTCCATCCCTTCTCGATGTCGGTGAAAATCTGCATTGGCCCGGAGGATTTCTGCGCCTTGTCCTCTTCGGGTGCCGGCTTGCGGCTCTCTTCGGTTTCTTTTTGTTGGGAAACGACGTTTGTGTCGCCAGGATCCGCGAGGGTATACTCCGCCGCTGAGGCGCGGCTTAGTGGGGATGCCAGCCCGGCCGACAGGAGAAGTAGTGCGAGGGTCGTTTGTAAGGCCTTCATAGGCATCATTTCACATACAAGAACCAAAGAGATATCGCAAGCTCTGTGCCAAGCATTACTTGTTGTAATCATTGATGTTGCGAAGTCGGGGTCTGATAGCTTGTACTCGTTCGAGGACATCGGTGTCCTCGTATCAGTACAAATCGGGGAGCCGCATCGAAAAAACTGGTCGATTTCTGGCCACTTCAAGGCGCCGTCAAGTCCACGTCCTGGCAATCAAAATCCACACGATACCCGCGCCGGCGATGACTTTGCCCATGATCGCCAGCGATCGTCCCACAAACGCCCAAAAGCCGATCCGAAATGCCGAGTCTGTCTTCTGCTCTCGGAGGTACTCACCGACGACGGCGCCAGCGAAAGCGCCGACAAAACCGAAGATAACGCTGCCGATTGGAGGAACGACCGCGCCGCCCAGGATGACGCCGGTGATCCCACCCAGGAATGAGCCGATCACTCCCCAGCGCGTGCCGCCTTTCTTGGCGACGACGACCAAACCCAGCACTGACTCAATAGCCTCTCCCAATAGCGCCAGACCTAGAACGATGAAGAAATACGTCCAAGTGAGGTCACCAAATTGGGGGATAAGGGCAACGATCAGCGCCGTCCCAACGAGGACCCAATTGCCGGGCAGGCCCACGATGTTCAGCGCCAGCGTCATAAACAGATACACGTAGAAGACTATAAGAAGGGCTTTATAGAGATAGATCTCCAACGAAGCGTCACCGCAGGGATGGGATTACGGCCGCCGCCGCATCAGCGGCCCTCGCTAGCAGCCTGACGGCCTAGCGTCGGGCTTTTGCCGGCTTAGCGCCTTTGGGCGACTTGGCCGCTTTGGTGCTTCTGGCAGCTTTCCAGTTCTGCCACTCGACCAGCGCCGGGCTGGCGATAAAGAGCGACGAATAGGTACCGATCACCACGCCGATCAACAGCGTGATCGCGAAATCCCGGATTACCGCCCCACCGAAGATCACCAGCGATACGACGACAAACAGTGTGGTCACCGATGTGATGACTGTACGGGAGAGCGTCTCGTTCAACGATGAGTTGACCAGTTTTTCGTAGTTTTCGCGCCGTTTGCCGTGAAGGTTCTCGCGAATACGGTCGAACACGACGATGGTGTCGTTTAGCGAGTAACCGACGACGGTGAGGATCGCCGCGATTACGGCCAGCGAAACTTCGAGTCCAATCACAGAAAAGAACCCCAGCGTAAACACAACGTCGTGAATCAGCGCTATGATTGCGGCGATGGCAAATCGTAACTGAAAGCGCCACGAGATGTAGACGACGATACCCAGGAGCGAATAGATGATTGCCCAAAACGCAGATTCTTTCAACTCGGCGCCGATTTTGGGGCCGACGGTCTCGGTCCGGCGGATCTCGACTTCTTGACCGGTGATCCCCGCAGTCAACACTTCCTTGATCTGGTCGGCGACTGCGGCAGCCTGGCCGACGGCTTTGACCTTGATGAGGTACTCGTTCTCCGCGCCGAAGTGGGTGACTTCCGTGCCGGAAAATCCGGCACCTTCAACCAGACTTCGGATATCCTGGAGCGGTATGGGCTGGTCGAGACGGATTTCGACCAACGCGCCACCCGCGAAGTCGATACCGGTCTCGAGCCCCCCGTGCAGGATCATGGAAACCAGGCCGATCGAGAGGAGAACGGCCGACAGGAGCATCGCCTTTCGGCGCATGCCCATGAAATTGATGTTGGGAGTGTGAAAGAACTGCATGGTCGATTGCCTTTTCCTAAGTTTTTATCAGTTTCATCGGATCCACGATATCATTAAATATTCAACGTCCTAAGTTGTCGGCGAGAGGTGATGAGATCGAACACCAACCTCGTGCAAACCAGCGCGGTAAACATACTGGCGGCGATGCCGATCGAGAGCGTGGTGGCGAAACCCTTGATTGGACCGGTACCGAATTGCCAGAGCACAAATGCCGTAATTAGCGTGGTGACGTTGGCATCCACAATCGTGCGGAACGCGCGCTCGTAACCGGCTTCGATGGCGCTTCTCACCGTCTTGGCTTTGGCCAGCTCCTCGCGAATTCGCTCGAATATCAGTACGTTTGCGTCGATGGCCATACCGATGGTGAGGATGATGCCCGCGATGCCAGGGAGCGTGAGCGCCGCGTGAAGCTTGGCCAACACGGCCAAAACAATAATGAGGTTGAGGATCAACGCGCCGCACGCGAGCAGACCGGATGCCCTGTAATACACAAGTATGAACAACATGACGACGATGAAGCCGCCGAGTGCGGCGTAGGCTCCGGCCACGATCGAATCGCGTCCGAGCGTCGGGCCGACGGTGCGTTCTTCTATAATCGAGACAGGAGCGGGCAGCGCACCGGCGCGGAGCACGATGCACAAGTCGTTGGCCTCTTGGTCATCGTCCAGGCCGGTAATCCGGCCTTCGCCGCCGGGAATCTTGCTTTGGACGACAGGCGCAGAGCGGACGTTGTCGTCCAGCACGATCGCGATTCGCCGGCCGATGTTTTCGCCGGTGAATCGAGCAAAGATCATTGCCCCTTGGCGGTTGAGGCGGAAGACGACGTTGAGCAACGTGGGATCGTCGGGGTCGTTACGGGTGAGCGCGTCGATTAGTGTGCTGCCGTCGAGTGTTGCCCGGTTTTCGAGGAGATAAAGGACGCGGCCCTCGCCTCCGCCTTGGAGCGGTTGGGCCCTGCTTCCCCAGAAGAATTCCGAGTTGCGCGGCATCACGCGCTTCGCCTGCGGTGTTTCCATTAGTGCGTTTACCTCGCGAACGTTTCTTTCGTCTACCACGACGCCGCCGTCAAACTGTGTAATAAGATACGACGTAAACGGCCGGTCCTCCGAAATTTCCTGTGTCGGCACCTCGAGGCCTTCGGTGCCGGGGAGAATGGGCAGCAACGAATCGGCGTCGCTGATTTCTGCAAGCAGGCTGTCCGCCGGGGAAGTCTCTTCGACTACCGCGGTCGTGTCGCCGGCTTCCGATATTACGACACCGGAGGTATCAACAACGGATCCTTCGACCTTCACGCCCTTGAGCACGCGGTCGAAGTCGGTCAGTATTCGGCCGACTTCGTCTGGCTCGCGCACCAGGCGGAACTCGAGGAGCGCGGTGGTACCGACGAGGTTTCGGGCACGATCGGGATCTTCCAGACCGGGCAGCTGTACGATGATTCGTTTGTCGCCCTGGCGCTGAATGACAGGTTCGGCCACGCCGAACTGATCGATACGGTTGCGCATAATCTCCATCACGCGGTCGGGTGCGTCTTTTTTGGCATTGTCGTCGAGTTCGGAGTCGTCGACTTCGAGAACAAGGTGCATGCCGCCTTGGAGATCGAGTCCGAGTTTGATCACCGACTCGAGGTACTTGTCGCGCTTTTCTGTCGACAATCGGTCGCGCTCGTCCTCTGACATAGCGTAATAGGCGTAGCTGGGGTAGAGCGCGTAAATGCTATAGCCAATAATGGCGATTATGATCAGTATCTTCCACTTCTGCATTCGTAACCTCTGGCGCGAATCCGCAATATAATGGTCTTAAACGAGTCACTCCCAAGACTTCTCTTCGTTCGGTGTTGAAGTACGAGGTCCGAGACGGCAGGGTTGGGAGGCCGGAACTAAAATGGTAAAAGGGAATTATACACGACGGCCGCCCGAAGTCAACGCCAAACGGCTCGGGAATGCGACCCGTGAGTGACCTCCAGAGGTGAAAGGCCGGGCGCCGGTGCTGCGCCACGGTCGATAGGGCCGCTGCGGGTTTCGGAGATACTCGGAGCAGGTCGCCATGGGCTTCTGAGGTTTGGGGCCGACCGATCGCGGGTTTCGCGGCACGGCTCGCTGACTACTTCCTTGCACGTAGCACTTCCGAACCTGCCGCTCGCCTCCTCCCGCGCCGAATGTTGATAGGCGCAGGACGCGGCCAGGTAATCGGCTCGCCCACTGTACCCTCTATTATGCTCGCCGATTAAGGTCCTTCCC
>CBDVBX010000103.1:0-11911 GCA_965372335.1 uncultured bacterium
GGTGCTACGTGCAAGGACGTAGTCAGCGAGCCGTGCCGCGAAACCCGCGGTCGGTCGGCCCAAAAACCCCGGACGAGCGGGAGTGCCCCCCCAGCTGTGTGCCCCGGAACCACGAAAGCCAGGCCGGCGCTAAACCACGGATGACTCGCAACGGCTAGCGGAGCAGGGCGCGGAGGTCGTTGAAAAAGTTCGGGTACGACACCTCGACGACCGTGTCGTCGTCCAGCGTCGTCTCGCCGTCGGCCAAAAGCCCCGCCACCGTCATCGCCATCGCGATTCGGTGGTCGCCGCTGGCCGACACCTTCGCCCCGCGGAGGCGCGTCGGACCGCGTACCACAAACCCGTCTTCGAGCGCCTCGATGTTCGCGCCCATCGCCGCCAGGTTCGCTGTGATCGCGGCGATTCGATCCGACTCCTTCACCCTCAGTTCCCGAGCGCCGCGGACGATCGTCTCGCCGTCCGCCTGTGTGGCCACTACCGCCAGCAGCGGCAATTCGTCGATCGTCGCCACGATCCGGGACGGCTCCTCTACGACGACGCCCCGAAGCCCGTTCGAGGCTGCCCGAACGACCACATCCGCAACCGGCTCGCCCGACATCTCGTGCTCGTTTTCCCTGATAATATCCGCGCCCATCTCAGCAAGCGTAGACAAAAAACCAGTACGTGTCTCATTGACACCGGTGACCGGAAGACAAATTGCCGAACCCGCCAGACACGTGGCCGCGGCGACAAAATACGCCGCCGACGAGCAATCGCCAGGAATGGCCACGTGTGTGCCGCGCACTTTTACGCCGCCTGTCACCGTCAACGCGCCCGCTTCCTCGTGAAGGTCCACGCCCATCATTCGTAGCATGATTTCTGTGTGGTCACGGGTAGGAACCGGTTCGACCACGGTGGTTTGGCCCGAGGCAAAAAGCCCGGCGATCAACACGGCCGATTTGACCTGCGCACTCGCCACGGGGAGCTCGTAACGGATCCCCCGGAGTCCGCCCCCCGCAATCGTCATCGGGAGACGCCCGTCTTCGGCCGTCGTGATTCTCGCGCCCATCGCTGCCAGCGGCTCGGCTATCCTCGCCATCGGCCGGCGCCTGAGCGACGCGTCGCCGTCGATCGTAATCGTCGCGTCGAGTCCCGCCGCCAATCCCGCCACCAGTCTCGCCGTCGTTCCCGAGTTACCCACGTCCAACGCGGCCTCGGACCGGAGGTTATTCGACAGGATCAACGTGCGACCGTCCGGCATCGTTTCGACAAAACACCCGAGATCGCGTAACGCCTGCATCGTGCTGCCGACGTCCTGAGCCGTCGAAAGGCCGTCGATCATCTGTTTGCCGCTGGCGACCACACCGAGGACCAGCGCGCGGTGAGATATAGACTTGTCGCCGGGTACCTTGAGCTCGCCTTGGAGTTGTTTCGCCGGTTCGATGGTCCGTTGCATCTCGATATTCGGATTACCCCGCGAGAGGGCGTCCCAACGCGGTCGCGACGGCTCTGATGTCGTCCATCATGCCGTTGAACTGTTCGAAAGAGAGACTTTGATTACCGTCACAAAGCGCGTCACAAGGTGAAGGATGGACTTCGACGATGATACCGTCGGCACCCGAGGCTACGGCGGCCAGCGAAAGCGAAGGTATGATGTCTACGTACCCGGCCGCGTGGCTTGGGTCGACGATGATGGGAAGGTGGCTGTTTCGCTTGATCACCGGAACGGCGGAGATGTCGAGTGTGTTGCGCGTCGCCCTTTCAAAGGTCCGAATCCCGCGTTCGCACAGTATTACTTGAGAGTTTCCGCTGGATACAATATATTCGGCAGCCATCAGTAGCTCCTCGACCGTCGACATCATACCGCGCTTGAGGAGAACCGGCTTGCGTACGCTGCCGACGGCCTCGAGCAAAGCGTAGTTTTGCATGTTGCGCGCGCCGACTTGAAGAATGTCGGCGTACTCGCATACCAGACCGACCAGATCGGGCGCGATAACCTCGGTCACGATCGGCAGCCCCGTTTCGCCCTTGGCGGCCAGAAGGATCTTGAGGCCTTCTTCACCCAGTCCTTGAAAACTGTAAGGCGAGGTCCGCGGCTTGAACGCGCCACCACGGAGGATTCTGCCGCCGCCCTCGGCGACGGCTCGCGCCGTCGACATGACCTGGTCGTGTGTTTCCACCGCGCACGGGCCGGCCATGACCACGAAGCGATCGCCACCGATGGCCACGCCGCCGGCGTTGACCACGGTGTTGTCCGGTTTGAACTCGCGGCTGACCATTTTGTACGCCTTGTTGATGGGGATCACCTGATCGACGCCCGCCGATTTCTTGAGGAAACTCAGATCGGTACCGCCCCCGGCTTCGACAACGCCGATGATGGTCCGGTCGGCGCCGCGGTTGGGATGCGGCCTAAGCCCCAATGACTCAATCGCTTTGATCACGCCGCTGATTTCGGCAACGGCTGCGTCGGGTTTCATTATCACCAGCATAATCGAGGTCTCCTGTCGAGGCCGGTACGTGCGTGCGGACGGAGGGCGATCGTTCGGCACAACAACTTATCAATGGAAACGGGCACAACGATTTGCCACTTCATTCCTTGCGGGGTGTGCCGCATCATAACACGAAATCTCCCATGCGTCGCCTATGGAATACGATCGATCGCCCGCTTCACGCTTCCCAGAAACGCGTTCACCCGTTCCACCGCGCCCGCTGTCGAGTTTTCTGAGTGAAGGATCCGGATCAGTTGGCTCCCCACGATAACACCGTCGGCGAAGCCGACCAATCGCTGCGCCTGGTCGGCCGAAGACACGCCGAATCCCACGTACAGTGGAATCCCGTCGGTCCCGCGACCGGCGGCGTCGCGGACACGGCCGACAAACCCCTCCAAATCGCCGGCCGGCGCTTCGCGGGCCCCCGTGACACCGGTGACGGCGACCAGGTACAAGAATCCCGCGCCGTCGGCCGCGTGCGTGATGCGCTGGACGCGCCCGGCGTCGCTGGTGGGGGCAACCAGGTCGATGTAATCGACGCCGCAAGCTTGCACCGTCTGCCGGATGTCAGCCGATTCTTCCAACGAGACGTCGGGCAATATCAGACCGCTGATGCCCGCGCCGGCGGCCGTGTGGGCGAATCTCTCCAGTCCCATGTTGAGAATGGGGTTGATGTAGCTCATCGCCACCAGGGGCGTTTCGACCCGGCTGGAGATCTCACCGGCCAACTCGAGTGCCCTCGAGACGGTCATGCCGCCCTTGAGCGCCGCTTCCGATGACGCTTGGATCACCGGCCCGTCGGCGATCGGATCGGAAAACGGTACCCCTATCTCAATCGCGTCGCATCCGGCGTGGCAGGCGGTCAGCACCAGCTCGACAAACGTGTCTTCGTCAGGGTACCCGGCGGTGAAGAACGCGACCAACGCTTTGCCGCCGCGCGCTTTTAGCCCTCTGGTAACGTCGTTCAGTTTCACAACGACAACCGCTCCTTGACCGCCTCGATGTCCTTGTCACCCCGGCCGGACAGATTGATCACGACCAGTCGGTCCCCGTGGCCGCCGCCGGCGAACAACGACTTCACAAACGCGGCCGCGTGACTCGACTCGAGGGCGGGGAGAATCCCTTCGAGCCGGCAGAGGTCGCAAAACGCTTCTAGCGCCTCGCTATCGGTGACCTTCTCGTAGGTCACGCGGCCGGAATCTTTGAGCATCGCGTGCTGCGGGCCCACGCCGGGGTAGTCGAGACCCGGCGCGATGGAGTGGGCCGGTAGGACCTGGCCATCTCCGTCCTGCATCAGATAGCTGTACGCGCCGTGAAGCACCCCCGGACGGCCTTCGAGCAACGCAGCGGCGTGGCCCTGTTCCGATCCCCCCGCTTCGACGCCGTGCAAACGGACCCCCTCGTCGTCCAGAAAGGCGGTGAAGATTCCCAGCGCGTTGGAACCACCGCCGACGCACGCCACCACGTCGGTGGGGAGTCGGTCTTCGGCATCCAGGATCTGCGCTCGCGTTTCACGACCGATCACCGACTGCAGGTCGCGAACAATCGTCGGGTAGGGGTGGGGTCCCACCGTCGAACCGATGATGTAATGGGTGGTTCCGACGTTGGTGACCCAGTCTCGTATGGTCTCGTTAGTGGCATCCTTGAGCGTGCGGCTGCCTGAGGTCACCGGGATCACGTCCGCCCCCAAAAGCTGCATGCGAAGTACGTTGGACCGTTGGCGGTCGATGTCCACCTCTCCCATGTAGATCGTGCACGCCATGTCGAACAGCGCAGCCACCGTCGCCGTGGCCACACCGTGTTGACCGGCGCCGGTTTCGGCGATCAAACGGCGTTTTCCCATGCGTCGGGCCAACAGCGCCTGGCCGAGACAGTTGTTGATCTTGTGCGCGCCGGTGTGGTTGAGGTCCTCGCGTTTGAGATAAATCTTCGCGCCGCCGCCGAATCGATCGCCGAAACGACGCGCGAGGAACAACGGTGTCGGACGCCCGCCGTACTCGCAAAGCAGCTTTGTTAGCTCGCTTTGAAAACCGGCGTCGCCGCACGCGTCGCCGTACGCCCGCTCCAGCTCGACGAGACATGTCATTAATGTTTCCGGTACGTATAAGCCGCCGTATGCTCCGAATCGTCCTTTTTTCAACTGTTCGACTCCCTCATGACCGACGGGCCTCGGCGATAAACTGTTTGAGCGCCTCAGGGTCCTTGATGCCGGGCGACATTTCGACGCCGCGGCAGACGTCGACCCCGAATGCATTGGTGCGGCGGACGGCTTCTCGGACGTTGTGGTGGTCGAGCGTTCCCGCCAGAAAAATCCGAAATCCCTTGCGGCGCTTCCTGGCGGTGATGTCCCACATTCGGCGGATTTGTTCCTCCGTCGGCGGGTTGTCCACCATCCGCTTGTCCACGTCGAATAGAAAAAACGCGGTCGTCCGGTAACGGCTGAGTTCGCGAACGTCAGGAAGGTCGGTCGACCTGAACGCCTTAATAATGGGTCTTCCCGTTTTCGCCAGTACGTCGTCGCAATATTCAGGCGTTTCACTCCCGTGGAGTTGGACGAGGTCGAGCCGCGCGGCGCGCGTGATCTCGGTGACCTCGTCGACGGACGCGTCCCGGAACACGCCGACCAACATCGCGCTGGGCAAGGCGCGACGGATCTCCCGCGCACGTGCGATACCGATGCGACGCGGGCTCTCCACAAAGATCAAGCCGAGGTAGTCGGCGCCCAGCTCCAGCGAAAGTCTTGCGTCGTCAACCGTTGTAATGCCGCAAATTTTGATTCTGATGGAACCCAACTGTCTACCTCCTGCCGACTTGTGCGCCTTGTCCGCGCAACGATCGGAGTGTGCCGCCTGGATCTTCGGAATTCAGCAACGTACCGCCCACGAGGAACGCATTCACCCCGGTCGCCGACAGGTCCTCGACGTCGGCCCTGTCGCGGATACCGCTCTCTGAGACCAGGGTCACTTCGTGTGGCACGAGCTTTGCCAGCCGTCGTGTCGTTTCGAGCGATACTTCCAGTGTGTCCAAGTTGCGGTTGTTGACGCCCACTATCGTCCCGCGTGCTTGCAGCGCCATGGCGACTTCGGCCTCGTTGTGCGTTTCAAGGAGCGCACTCATACCCAACTGCTGCGCAAGTCCGAGTAATTCAGTCAAGCGATCGAAATCGAGGAGCCGTACGATCAGCAGCACCGCGTCGGCTCCGTAAGCGCGCGCTTCGAATATCTGATACCGGTCGATCAGGAAGTCCTTAATTAGCACGGGGAGCGAAACGCGCATGCGAACCGACCGCACGTCGTCGAGCGATGTTCCGAAGTTTCTGGTGTCGGTAACGATTGAGATAGCAGCGGCACCGTTCGCTTCGTAGGTTTGTGCCAGCTGGTCGAGCGAGTCCGACTGGACGAACGATTTGACACTCGGCGTCCTGGCTTTGAGTTCCGCGATTATAGGTGTGTATGACGCTCCCTCCGCGCTGGACGCAATGGCGCAACGGAAGTCGCGCACCTGCGTCGCCTCCAGTGACTCGCGCATCGTTTCCACCGGCCGGTCGCGCTTTTTTCGCTCCAGTTCGACTCGTTTTTCCTCTAGTACGCGTTCGATAAATCCCACCGGTCACCCCTTCTCTCGAGCGGCGGCAAGTTCGTTCGACGTTCGCCGGAGTGCCCCCAATTTTTCGCTCGCCCGCCCGGAGTCAATCGACTCGCTCGCCAGCGCCACGCCCGTCTCGATCGTGTCTGCCTTTCCCGCCGCCATAGCAGCAAACGCCGCATTTAGGACGACGGTGTCGCGACGGGCTCCCTTTTCGCCCGCCAGCGTTTGTTCTATGAATGCGGCGTTCTCGGCTGCCGTTCCGCCGGCGATGTCCTCGGGTGCGGCCCTGGCCATACCGATTTCGCGCGGATCGAAATCGAACGTCCGCACAACGCCGTCTTCCAGCGCGCTCACCCTCGTGGGGACGTTGACCGACACTTCGTCGGTGCCGTCGGTGCCGTGTACGACGTAGACGCGTTCGGATCCCAACGCACCCAAGACGCGCGCGACGGTTTCTGTCAATTCGGGGGCGAACACACCCACCAACTGCCGGCGAACGCCGGCGGGATTAGTGAGCGGTCCGAGCAAGTTGAACACGGTGCGAATCCCAAGACTGCTGCGGGCCGCCGCGGCGTGCTTCATCGCTGGGTGGTGTCGCGGCGCGAACAGAAAACCGATACCCACGCGATCGACCAATTCGCCCGCCCTAAGCGGGTCCAGGGCGATGTTCACTCCCAAAGCCTCCAGAACGTCGGCGCTTCCGCACCGCGAAGACACGGCGCGATTGCCGTGTTTAGCCACGGTGACTCCCATACCGGCCACCACCAGGGCGGCGGCAGTGGAGATGTTAAACGTGGATGACGCGTCGCCCCCGGTGCCGCAGGTATCGATCGCTCCGTTGGTACGCAACGTCACCTTGACGGATTTTTCGCGCATCGCGCGCGCGAATCCGGTGATCTCCTCTACCGTCTCGCCTTTGGCGCGCAGTCCGACGAGCACGCCGGCGACTTGAGCGTCCGACAAATCCCCCGACATGATCGCGCGCATGAGATCGGCCGACTCGTCCAAGGCGAGATCTTCTCTGCGGACCAGTTTTTCGAGCACCTCGCGCATCACCGCTGTCCCTCCGTTTGACCCAAGGAGAGGAAGTTCTCTATCAATTGGACTCCCTCTACGGTGAGGATCGATTCGGGGTGGAACTGTACGCCCTCGACGGGCCACCCCTTCATCCGCACGCCCATGATTTCTCCCTCCGAGGTGTAGGCCGATACCTCCAGCTCGGGGGGAAGCGTGTTCTCGCCGGCGATCAGCGAGTGGTAGCGGGTGGCGGTGAAGGGGTTGGACAGCCCGTCGTATATTGTTCGGTTGTCGTGATACACGTTGGACACCTTACCGTGCATCACGTTTTCGGCACGTTCGATGACGCCGCCGAATTCTTCCACCAGACACTGGTGGCCTAGGCAGATGCCCAGAACGGGGATTCTGTCAAAAAAATGACGGATGAGTGCCTTGGATATCCCCGCGTCCTTGGGCCGGCCCGGTCCAGGAGATACGATGAGCGACTCGGGTCTCAGGGCGGCGGCGCCCTCGAGATCGATCTCGTCGTTGCGTTTGACGATGATATCGCGTCCCAGAGCGCCCACCGCCTGCGCGACATTGTAGGTAAAAGAGTCGTAGTTATCGATCAACAAGTGCATGGTGCGGACTTCTCAAGTTAGTTGCTACTGCGTTTTCACAGTCCCTTTTCAGCGATTTCGACGGCGCGCACCAGCGCGCGGATCTTGCCCAACGTCTCCTCGTACTCGCGTGCGGGGTCGGAGTCGGCAACGATTCCGGCGCCCGCTTGTACGTAATAACGGTTGCCCACCATTATGATGGTGCGAATCGTGATGCACATATCCACGTCTCCGTGGCGGCCGAAGTAACCGACGGCGCCGGCATAGGGGCCGCGTTTGTCCCTCTCGAAATCGGCGATTAGTTCCATCGCGCGAATCTTCGGTGCGCCGCTCACGGTGCCGGCGGGGAAGGTGGCCCGGACCAGATCGAAGCCGTCGAGTTCCTCGCGCAGCCGTCCCGAAACCCGTGAGACGATGTGCATTACGTGCGAGTAGCGCTCGATGTGCATGAGCGATTCCATATCGACCGAGCCGGTCTCGCACACACGGCCGAGGTCGTTGCGCCCCAGGTCGACGAGCATCACGTGCTCGGCGCGTTCTTTCTCATCGGCGAGTAACTCTTCTTCCAGGCGTGCGTCGACGGTGGGCGTCTCGCCGCGTGGTCGTGTGCCGGCGATGGGCGAGAGGGTCGCCGTGTGTCCATCGAGTTTTACCAACATTTCGGGAGAGGAGCCAATCATCTGAAAGTCCTCGAAATCGAAGAAGAACATGTACGGTGACGGGTTGAGTATGCGAAGCGCGCGGTAGATCTGAAACGGTGGCACCTGTGTGGCCGCGCCCATTCGGTGCGAAAGAACGATCTGGAACGCGTCCCCGTCAAAGATAAGCTCTTTGGCGTCGCGGACGAGCCCTTCATACTCCTCGCGCGTCATATTCGATTCCGGTGCTTCGCCGGCGCTGTAAGGGCCGTAGCCATTGGCGTCGAGTGGAGTGGCAAGCGCGGATAGCAACGCTTCGATCTCCTGCTGGGCGGCGGCGTAGGCGTGTTCGGGGTCGTCCCCCTCGGGGTGGGGGAGAGCGACGATCTCGATCTCGCACTTGACATGATCGAACACGACCAGCGTACGCGGAACGACGAAGCAGTAGTCGGGCAATCCGAGACCGTCGTTTCGCGGTTGCGGCATCCGTTCGAAATATCGACCGATGTCGTAGGAGAGATAGCCCACGGCACCGGCGAACGGCCCAGGAATGCCGTAGGATTCGATTTCGGGCGAGCGTTCGATCTCATCTCGGACAAATGACAGCGGATCGCGTCCGTCGAGAGCGTGCGACTCGCGCTCCCCGTCGCGCGTTATTTCCACCACGTCGTTGCTGAGGCGAATCGACAGGTTCGGCGAAACCCCAATAAAAGAATATCGACCCAGCTGAATGCCCTGCTCGACGCTCTCCAGCAAAAACGCCTCGCCGGCGCCTCCGTTATACGCCGCGCGTAGCTTGAGAAACGCCGACACTGGTGTCTCCAGGTCAGCCGGGATGCGCGTGCGCAGCGGTACATGGCGTCCGCTCTCTGCCAAATCGACGAACTCGTCCACGGTTGGGATGTATTTCCGATTGGTCATAACAAAAAAACCCGCCATTCGTTTATCGGAATAGCGGGTCCCAGGTTCTGTGTTATGTTTTTGTATTAGGTCTTACGCGTCGTTATACAAAACCCCACTATCCCATGTCTGGCGGTGTGCCACCACCAGCGACACGTGTCCCACTTCCCGTTGAACGTATGCCTAAAGTACGCCTTCATCATTTGATTGAACGTGCTGCGTTGTCGGTCCAGCCAGCGTTCGTAGAGTATTGTAATCGATGATGGGGGTAGAAGTCAAGTGCCACATTGGTTGTGAATAAGGTAACTTGATCCGGTGTTGTGGTATGCCGTTGATTTCAACAGGCCGATACCGGGCAAGAATGGGATGCAGAACGCTGGTGTAAAATTTGTTTTTGGGAAGAGGTAAACGCTCTTCCACACCGTGGCGGGTCTTTTGGGGCCGAGAGAGGGCCCCAGGCAGCAAAAGACGATTGAAATACAGCGAGATGTGCTTTAAGGTTGGGTCTTCTCATCGGCAGTTATCATCTCTCACATCCATAGAGGCGGACGAGTTATGAGCAAAGATATCGTCGAAAAAGCTAAGAAACACTTCGGACAATTGGTCCAGAGCCAGCTCGAACGGGTCGAACGGATGAAAGTGGGGGAGGATTGGGTCGACTATAGTAATATGGATACGATCAAGGTCGGGATCTTGGGCGGCGACGGAATCGGTCCCTTCATCGCGGTGCGCGCGCGGTGATGGAGTTCCTGCTTGCGCCGGAGCTGGAGTCGGGCAAGGTCAAATTCACCGATATCGAGGGCCTCACCATCGAGAACCGCGCCGAAAAAAACCAGGCGATTCCCGACGACGTTCTCGAAGAGATCAAGAAGCACGACGTGCACCTCAAGGGCCCGACCACGACCCCGCGCAAGGGTGATCCCTGGCCGAATATCGAATCGTGCAACGTGGCGATGAGGCGATACCTGGATCTGTTCGCCAACGTCCGCCCGGTCAAAGTACCTTCCGAGGGGATCGACTGGGTGTTCTTCCGGGAGAACACCGAAGGCGCCTACGTTCTGGGCAGCAGCGGCATCAACGCTGGTGACGACGTGGCGTTCGATTTTACGGTGACGACATCGCAGGGGAGCGAGCGGATCATCAGACTGGCATTCGAGTACGCCAAAAAGAACAATGTCCCGCGGGTGACGGCGGTGACAAAAGCCAATGTGGTGAAAACGACGGATGGTAAGTTCCTCGCCATCGCGCAGAAAATCGCCGAGGAGTACCCCGGGATCGAATTCGACGACTGGTATATCGACATCATGACGGCGAAACTGGTGGATCCCAAAAGGCGCGCGCAGTTCCGCGTGATGGTGCTGCCCAACCTCTACGGCGACATTCTCACCGACGAAGCAGCGGAATTCCAAGGCGGTGTGGGCACGGCGGGGAGCGCCAACATCGGCAAGCGCTACGCGATGTTCGAGGCGATACACGGCTCTGCCCCGAGAATGGTCAAGGAGGGACGCGCGAAGTACGCCGATCCGTGCAGCATGATCCGCGCCGGGGCGATGTTGCTCCGCCACATCGGATACGAGGACCGTGCCGCCAGACTGGAGATGGCGCTCGATATCTGCGGCAACTTCGAAAAGAAACTGGTGATGACGGGCCGCGACACGGGCGCGACAGGCGAGGCGTACGTCGACTATTTGATGGATACGATTAAAGACGACCAGCTGGAGAATCGCTGGAACGAATATCAACAAAAGGCCCTTTAGGGCGGCAGTGCGACACGAAGGGGGCGCCCACCGGCCGCGGGCGCTCCCTCCACAACGCTTCCTTATTTTGTGAATCAAGAATCGAGATTGAGAAGACTACCCTCCAGCGCGACCACCGCGGCGTTAGTTGGGATTGTGTTTGTGATCGCTTGCGCAGGCGGGGATGGAGATTCGGTTTCCGAGCGGGTAGAGCCGACGAGCCAATCTTACGAATCGTTCGCATCATTTCTGGATGCAGCGAATTCCGTATCCGTCGCCTCGTTGGCTTCCCATCAAGTGGTTGTCGTCGGTATCGACGGTGCCCCGTGGCCGTTCGTCGATCGTTTAATCGATGAGGGTCGCCTCCCGAATCTGAAGCGTATGAAACAAGAAGGCGCGTACGGTACGCTGCGCTCGACACCTTGTTACGTGTCTCCACCCGCGTGGCAGTCGATGTTCTGCGGTTACGCACCCGAAAAGACAGGCATCTACACGTTTGGAAAGTGGAACCGCGAGGCGGAAATTTTCGAGGCGGTCACGGCGAGTGATGCTCAGGTACCGTCCGTGTGGGACGTGGCCTCACAGGCTGGCCTGAAGGTGGCCGTCACCAATGTACCTCTCACCTACCCTGTACGGCCCGTCAACGGCATCATGGTATCCGGCCTGATGACGCCGGTGCCCCTGCTCAAAGGATTCTCTCTCGAGGCGACCAATTACACTTCCGGCCTGACACTGTCCCGCGTGGCACCCGACGTACGGTCTTTCTCGAAAACGGCCAAAACCGAAGGCTCTGACTCGCTGAATACGATCATTTGGTGGCGCGTCGACACGACAGACGACGACCGGGCGAACTACGACCGTGTGGTGTTGACGGTGGTACCCAGAATAAGCGAGGAGAGGCAGGAGGTCACCGGTCGAGTGTATACGTTCGCCATAGGCGATTATTCGCCGTGGGTAAATGTACG